>NZ_VCMY01000049.1:0-39744 GCF_005924235.1 Mycobacterium sp. DBP42 | reverse complement strand
TTCTTCACCCGCGAAGTGCCTTCCCGTCAGGACGATTGAACCCTAGAGAAGTCCAATTATCCCTTGCAGGACAGGCACTTTCGCTTACCTACACACCCCACACGCAACATTCCGTGAAAAATCCGGGCTAGCGTCAGCGATTCGACCGACATCAGCATCCACGGGTATTCGGTGAGGTCGATACTCTTTAGCCGGTCGATACGCATCGTGATCGTCTCCTCGGCCAAGAGCGATGCACGTTTGATCGGCTTCACCGCAAAGGCCACTTGCTGAGCGAAGTTTGATGACCAGCCTGTAGCCATCCACTCGCTTCGACGAGTCAGCGCCTCATACACGCCGACACGCAGATTCTCAGGGTGCAGCTGAGCACGAGGAACCTGCTGAAGTTCGCGCATCTTGGCGTCTACGCGACCTCCTGGCAGGAAACTCAGTTCCAAGGCGGTTGAGTCCAGGCAGGCGCGTTCGAATCTTGTTGCCGTGCCGGTCCGTAACAACTCGGTCAGTGGCTCGCCACCCCGGTCCCTCAAATACGCTAGGGTTTCGGCTCGCTCCGCTGGAACCTCACGGCGACGGTTGTAAAGCGAAGGCAGGTCGGCAAGTTCAACCATGCAGCCGAACCACGGATGAAAGTGGAGCTCATTCAAAGTCTCTTTCGCCGTGAAACCACGGTTTACTATCTTGCTTCGGATCAGCATGGCCATCTTGTCGCCGGCCGGAATAGTGCTGTCACCCAAGCATTCCAGAGCCCGTCTCGGATCATCGACTAACAACTCGGTCAGCCCAGCGAAGTGCTTCCGCTTCCCGTCAGCGTGGAGCTGGGCAAGAGCCGTCCATACCTCGGGGCGTGCGCCGACATCGACCGGAGGATCGCACAAGGTGGCGATATAGCAGGAGAGCTTCGCCTGGTCCGGCGTGCCCTCCTCACTCCACCCCGGCTGTTCAACCACGAACGCCGTTGCCGGCGGAACCGGAGGTGGATCACTGAACACCCAGGGGTCATCGATAAACAGCTGGCAACGTAGATCCCCTCTGCCAATGAGATGGTCAGGCAACGAAGCCTTCCCATCTGCGAGCGGAATGATCTCTGGGGCGCGCCACGGCGCGGTGCTGTTCCAGACATACACCGCCAGGTCTTGTACGTCCGCTAGGTCTGTGAATTCAAGTGCGTCGTCAACGAGGCTCACACCAGATGCCAGCAGGCGAGGCTGAGATGACAACACCGGCACCTCGACAGGTCCCGCTTCGGTGTGCAGCGTCGCCATAACTCGACCCGAGGGATGGTTACGCACCGTGTCCGCGAACTGCTGGATCCTTACCTCGAACACATCGCGCTGGCGCTGTCGCGGTCGTCGGTCAATCTGCAGCAGGTCGCCACGGTCGGACAGGTATCCGAATTCCACGTTGTCCACACCAGGTGCTCGGACGGCGACAAACCTGTCCTGCGCGAAATCGTCGGGGTCACATGCGTCCGGTGTCATGCGCCACGCGGCCGGGACACCCGCCTCACCACTTCGAATCTCGACATGGGGAGGACGGATCAGAACGACTTCCGTGGCCTCGTCGTTTCCAAGCTCGATCTTGGCCTCAAGCTCACGGAGACCAAATGTGTACGGGCCCTGCGGTTCTACGGATAATCCGTCGCTGTCCACAACACAGGTGCACGCCGTCAGACCCTCCGCGACCGGAACCCTGACCTTGGGATCGAACTTGGTTTGGACCCCCTCGGCCAAAAACAAGATGCAGCGGGCATCAGCACCCATGGGACCGGTCACCAGAATCTCGAACAGCCCAAGCTGGAATCTCTCGTCGTCGTCGAACGGATCAACGCACGTTTCTTCGACTTCGCTCAGCCACTCCTCATCGACTGCCCATTGGGCATCACCAAAGCGCCGTACCCGAACATTCCACCGAGGCGGCGGGTCCGTCCGTGACGGTGGCAGCATCACCCACGGCCGTTCGCTATAAACCGATCTCCCGTCCGAAGCAGCAAGGCCAGGCACCGCGTCTCCGAGCTGGAACCGTGGGCGCGCGTCCTTTCTGACCCATCGCTCCGTACCAACTGCCATACCGTCCCGCACCAACTGAAGTGCGTCGACGTCGTCAAGCTGGACGAAGGCACTTCGCCAGCCATACCAGCCCGCCGGGGATCCATTGTCGTCGTATTCCACCGGGCTCTGCGTGCGTGCGTCGACCAATTGGTGATCGTCGGGGTACACCGCCCACACACAGTCTTTGAGACCGTCCCGCCGGGGAATCCAACGCCCTTGCTGATCGAACGTAAGCAGCGGATCCACTTGCACAACCAATGGAATCGCCGACGGAGCCCCCGCCTGGGGATGGGAAACGATGGCTTCACGGATCGGCCCAGGTATCGCTGCTCGTGCAACAGCCGTTTGGCTGCCACCACCCCAACGTCGAGCGGCATGAACATCACGCACGTCGCCGTCGAACGACACCCGCCACGGCACGTCCGATCCGCTTGTGGGAGTCGACATCTCCAGCACGATCTCGTCGTCGTCGACCAGGTAGGAGATCCTGGGATGGAACGCGACATCCGCAGCGAGTCGCTTCCGCTCGAAGCGCAGCGGAGCGTCCTTAAGCTGGCAAACCAACTCGTCGAGCAATACCCGAGGTAGGCCTGTGTTCGAGGCATCGAGATCATCTCGCGCCAGGATGCCGGGGTCTGAGATGGTGGCCTCGATGAACTCGATAATGCGATCGAGGATGTCTGCCGCGAACTCCGCACCATTCTCCAGAAAGTTCCGGACGGGCACGTCCAGCGCTGCCGCGCGGTATTCCTTTCCAGGTTCTTGGAGCCATTCCATCAACGCGGCCCCCGTCGCGGGACGACCCTGAGCTACGTGATCGTTGATCACCGTCAGCAGGTGCGACATGGAGTTCACGGGCATACCCGCATGCAGCGCGAACATCATCACGTACCTACGCGAGCTGTCGCGCTCGATATCCGGGAATCGCGCTAGGGAGAACTTGTCGAGAAGATCGACGACGCTTCGCCGGATCACCCGTTCAAACTCTGTGTCCCGCGCAACGCCAAGTTCGTCCCAGAAACTTTCCCAGTACGCGCCGTGATCGTAGGCGAGTGATGCATGGCCAACGAGGATCATGAGCGTCAGCGCTGGATAGCGCTTGATGATCGACTGGTACGAAACGTCTTGTTTGAGCAGATGAAGGGACGCAGCGCCGAACTTGCGCTGAGCCTCACGCACCTCGTCAGCAGAGAAGTCAGTCTCGATGACGAGCTTTGCTGGCTGCAGTCTCGTGCGCCATTCGTACTCTGAGTCGCTCATCCAATCCGAGAGCGTCCGACTGTCCGACACCGTGCCCCTCCATTTGCCACTTCGGAGGCACTGTAAGCCACATCACCGACAGCTCGTAGAGGCGCCCGGGTCACACTGCGGCAAATATTGACGTCAAGACAAATTAGTGCAGGTCAGAGGTCCAACACGGCTGCATCGGGTGGCCTCGCCACTCACGCCACCGCAGCCCGTGCCCCCAAATACACCTCGGTCGGCATTGCCTGGTGCAAGCGCCACGTGATCGCCATCGGCCGGTCTCCTTCGTGGGAGACGTACTCGGCCGGCCCCAGGGAGATGTAGGGCGCGGCGCCGAACGCGTTGGTCTTCGCCTCCCGCACGAACAGCAGGATGTGGGACCCCCGCTCGCGGTGGTGAATGTAGCGCTGCCCGGTCGGCGAGGCCGACGAGGTCGTCGACTGCGACTCCCAATGGAACAGCTCCGGGCTCAGCGCGAAGTCCCGATACATGGTCGTCGGCGAGTAGTCGGTGTCGGACTTCTTCAGCGTGATCAGGAAGGCGTCCGAGTTGACGGCCGGGCACCACGCCACTCCCTCCCGCATGGTGCTGGGTGTCCGTTTCTGCGACGCAAAGCCCATCCCGGCCAGGATCTCCTCCCGCGAGTAACTGGCGTGCAGCGCGAGCGGAACGTCGGCGAATTCGGCCCCCATGTCCGACAAGTCATAGGTACTGCGATGTGCACCGTCGAACGCAATGTCGATCACCTGCCGCATCTCGTCAGCCACGGCTTCGTCCCGTAGCACGTCGAGTCCTTGTGTGACACTGCCGAATCCGCCGCCGTTGGGGAACAGGGAGTAGAACAGCATCGCCCCAAGCCGCTCTTCAGTCACCCCTTCCTCTGCGCGGCAATTCTGCAGGAGCGCGCTGTACGCCTTCCAACGCCGGCGGTCATCCACGTGTGTCAATGCCTTCACGCGCTTTATCAACTCGTTCTCTCGCGGTCCCGGGTTCTCCCCCAGCTTCGCGGCATCGCGACACAGCGTCGTCCACGACCGATCCGTGCGCAGGATGTCTTCGAGCCCACGCCCGGACTCATCCAGGTACGAGGCCAGCCGATCGTCGGAATGTGCGCGGATTTCCGAGATGAGCGCTGCCTTCTTCGGTGACGTCTGCTGGCGCACGTTCTCCAACACCAGCTCGCGTGCCACCTCGTCCAGCACGATCTGGCTCCCGGACGGTAGAAACGGAAACCCCTCCTTGACTTGCTTTTCCAGTTGCTTGCGCCCCAGCCCGGTCAATGCCCGGAACCGTTGATCGAAGCGGAACTCCTTGCGTTGATGCCCGACGAAATCGAGGGCCGTCAACACCGACTTGCCAGGCGCAAGCCGCAGTCCGCGACCGAGTTGTTGCAGGAAAACCGTCGCGCTCTCGGTGGGACGCAGAAACAGCACGGTGTCGACCAGCGGGATGTCCAGGCCCTCGTTGAACAGGTCAACCGTGAACAACACGTTGATCTCCCGATTGCGCAGCGCCGCTAACGCCGCGCGTCGCTCGGTACTGTCGTCGAGGCCAACCACGGCGCGTGCGGGAATGCCGGCGGCGGCAAACTGATCAGCCATGTATCGGGCATGGTCGACGCTCACACAGAACCCCAGGGCCCGCATCGACCCGACATCAGCGACCTTGTCCTGCAACTGGTCCAGCACGATGCGGGTGCGGGCGTCGTTGCCCGTGTAGACGGCGCTCAACTCGGTCAGATCGTAACCACCGCGCTTCCACTGCAGGGTCTCGAGGTCGGTGCCGTCGTGAATGCCGAAGTAGTGGAACGGGCACAGCAGGTTCTGTTCGAGGGCATCCCACAACCGCAACTCCGCGGCCACCCGTCCTCCGAAGAACGACCGGACGTCGATGCCGTCACCCCGCTCCGGGGTCGCGGTCAATCCGAGCAGTTCCATCGGCGCAATGTGGTCAAGGAGGCGGCGGTATGAGGCTGCTTGTGCGTGATGGAATTCGTCGATCACCACGATGTCGAAATGGTCCGGCTCGATCGTGGAAAGTCGGTCCGGGGTGAGGGATTGGATGCTGGCGAATACGTGACGCCAGCGTTTGGGCTGATCGCCGTCGACCAGCAGCTCACCGAACAACGGGTCGGTGAGCACTTCCTGGTACATCCGCCGCGCCTGTTGCAGGATCTCCTTGCGGTGGGCCACGAACAGCAGCGTCAGTTCCCGGCCATGGACCTCCCGCACCAATCGGCGATAGTCCAGCGCAGCGATCACGGTCTTACCCGTCCCAGTGGCCGCGACGATGAGGTTGCGGTGCCGATCATGAAGGACGCGTTCGGCGTCGAGCTGCTCGAGCAACTCAGCTTGATATGGCTTGGCCGTGACCTCGAGACCAGACAGGGTGATCGTCAGAGAATCACGCTGCTTCTTGCCGGAGGCAATCTCCAATGCCCCACGCAGCTTGTCGCCGTCCTCGCTGGGTCGGTACGGTTCGAATTCGCGGTTCTCCCAGTAGGAGTCGAAGGTGGCGCGGAACTTCTCCAGCAAGTGTGGGGTGGAGATGGCCGATAGGCGCACGTTCCATTCCAGCCCGTCGACCAGGGCCGCGTGCGACAAGTTGGATGATCCGACGTAGGCGGTGTGAAAGCCGGTGTTGCGGCGCAGCAACCACGCCTTGGCGTGCAAGCGCGTACGGTCAGTTTCGTAGTTGATCCGGACTTCGGCACCGAACTCGTTAACCAAGGCGTCCAGGGCACGCGCGTCGGTAGCACCGAGGTAGGTCGTGGTGATGACGCGGAGCGGAACCCCGCGTTCACGCAATTCCGTGAGCTCACGTTCGAGCAGCCGCAGACCCTGCCACTTGACGAACGCACACAGCAGATCGACGTGGTCGGCGCTGGCGAGTTCAGCTCGTAACTCCGCCGCGAGCGTCGGCTCATTGCGAGCATTAGTCATCAGCGCCGCGTCGGACAGCGGTGTTGCTGGACGTGGAAGCTGGCGAGCTCCCAGACTTTTCGGACTTACCGCATCGAGGCGACGGATCTTGGTGGGATCATCCTGAAACAGGTTCTCCTGCATAGCATCGACATCACCCAGAACCTCGAGCAGGTTCCGCAGGAGCCTGGCACGCGCTTCGGCATTGCCGGCGACCTTGAGCTGCCGTTCGATGAGTGGGGCCAGGTGACGGGTAATCGTCAATGCCTGCTCGGAGTCATCGACCACGCTGAGCAAAGGTTGCAGGTCGTCGCGCTCAGCCGAGGCAGCATTGAGCCGATCAGTGAGGAGAGATTCGTATAGTCCGGCGTCCACGCCCGGAGGGTAACGCGGTGGGAAGACACTCGACAGAAACTCGCCGGTGCCGGCGCTACGCACCGGCTCGAATGCGGAACCTTTCGTTAGCATTCGTCGGGTTCGGCGGGCAGTTCAAGCTAGCTGAATGCCCGGGTGGTCGCGCTACCTGAGATCGAACTGTCCGTCACACAACCGCTCTGAAGCCCGCGAGTCCATCAGCTCGGCGCGGTCCTCGGGGTGTCGCCAGTAGTGCCGCACCATCCAGTAGAGCGGCACGCCCGTCGGGACATAAAGGCTCAAGCCGCCGATAACCTTCTCGCTGCCATCTCGTAGGCACAGCACCACCGACCTACCGGCATTCTTGCCGTCCTTGGTCTCCGAATGATCCTTGACGTCGACAATGTCATCCCACTCCACCGCCCTGGTCTTGATGACATCGGCGATCTCAATCATTGCCGGGCTGAATTTGAGGTATCCGACGCCTCCGCGCCGCACCCAGCTGATGATGCCGATGACCGCGAGCACGGCAGCTGCGATGAACAGCGCAGGCGAGAAGATTTGGAGCCCTCGCGACATGGGAAGGTCGATCGCGCCGCGCGGTATGAAGAACGCGAGCAGCAGTGCCGACGGGCCGATCGCCGCGAGTCCTGTCAGATACAGCATGCTGAACCGCTTATCCGGCCACACGGTGAACCCGGTTGCGTCGCTGGAGGTCCGCGTCCGGGTCTTGCCGGCCGCCGCCAACAGCAGCGCCGCCATCATCAGCACTGGAAACGTAACGAATCCGAAAATCAAAATCGTCGTCAAGTAGTTGCCGCGCAGGCCGGCAAGGATGCCTCGGACAACGAAGTAGACCATCCCCACGGAGACGACCAGTCCCGCCCACAACATGGGCTTGCCAGCTTTGACCCAGTTCGCTGGTTCGGGGAGGTTCAGTTCGGACACAAAGCCTCCCCGGCAAACTCGCCCATTTCTGCGCCACCGAAATGGTTGAGGCCCCGAAGACCGGTCACCCTGTCAATGGCTACCTGAAATCAAATTGACCGCCGCGCAACCGCTCTAGTGCTCTCGAATCCACCAACTCCATCCGGTCCTCGGGATGCCGCCAGTAATGCCGCACCAACCAGTACAGGGCCGCGCCGCGGGGCACATAGATGTTCGCGAAGCTGATGATCTCTTCGTTGCCGTCCCGAAGCCGAAGCACTACTGCACGCCGCGACTTCCGCGATTCCGCGTGGTCGGTCACGTCCATCACATCGTCCCATTCGAACATCCTCGTCGCGAGAATATCGGCGTTCTCGATCATCGCGGGTGTTAGCTTTACATGCCCCACCCCGCCGCGACGCCAAGCGACGACCAAGCCGCTGACGCCCGTAAGAACTACGACAGCTGCTGCACCCGCCCCGACGGTCTGCAGCATCCGTGTGTCCGCGAACTCGATAAGGCCTAGGGGCGCGCACACAGCGAAAACCGCGGAGCTCGGTATGGACGCCACAACGCCAATCAGCATGAGCAGAGTGAACCGTCTGTCCGGCAGTAGGGTGAAACCCGATGCATCACTAGTAATCCGCGCCTCAGATCGGTCGCTCCCGACCAACAGTACAGATGCGAGGAAGGTCAGCAGGAAAACCACCCACCCGACTGACACCATCGCGGTCAAGAAGTTCCCGCGGGTAGCCGCCGTCAACCCCAGGGCAGCGTAAACCACCGTAATACCGAACCCGACAACACCGGCTAGCGGGAGAAACCACCGCCCGCCCCGCCACCGGGTCGGTTCAGGGAGATTCAGTTCGGACACAGGGCATCCCCAACGAACTTGCCCATCGCTGAGCCACCCAATCCGCCGGCGAGCCCGAAAAGAACCGCTCCTGCCGGAACGGTCACCGGCGCGAGTGGCCCACCGAACACGCCAAGCCCCGCGCCAACTTCCGCAAGAGCCCAACCCCCGCCACCGCCTGCGGCACCCGCGACCAGCGCGATGCACTTGTCTTTGTCTGAATCCGCCATAACAAAGTCGAACACTGTAGTTGCCGCAGCTAGCGCGGGACCACCGTACTTCATGGTCTTGCCGATGTTTTCGAGCGATTCCGCCGTGACCATCGGTAACGAACCGCCGTGTGCGATGTGTTTCTCCATGCCTGACATGCCAGCCCCGGTAGATGTTGACAGTTTGTCGATCAAGTCGACAGGCACAGTACTTGGCTGCCCGGCGGGCGGGGTGAAGCTAGCACTCCTGTGCCCGGACGAGTCCCTGGACATCAAGAGGTTCGATTGGTTTGCGTAGGTGATCGACGTGTAGTCAGTGCCGGTAGCCGCATCGCGCCAAGAACTGGTACTCGCTATCCGCTCACCGTTTTTGTCGAACTCTTCGACCTGATAGAAGTTTTGCTTACTTGGCCAGTCGAACGGTTTCATCCGAGTGGTCACCGCCTTGCTGCCGTCCTGTTTGATCACCGTCGTCAGCTCCTCGCCGTTCCCATTGGTCGATTCGATGATCTCCCGGACGTTCCGCTGCTCATCGGCGGCCCGGAGTGCCTCCTGGCCCACCACACCCAGCGGCGTCGTCGGGTCGGGTACCTGATCAGGCGGCCGTTGCGCCGTTGGAAGCAGCAATCCGCCGAGATCGGTCGCCGGTCCCGGCTCGATGTAGCCGAACTCGTGGCCTGCCGCCACCACCGCGTTGGCAGCCGCATCGTCAGCGTCACCGACGGTGATCAGCATGCGATTGATCACCCCTTGTTCCTCCAACGCCAGCGCCTGCAGCTTGGCGATCTCCTCCTCTGACATGGTCGCCGGGTCAACCAGCACCACCCATTGGTCAGACACATTCAGCGGCCCGGCATCGACCTCGTCGGCCTTCGCAAGCAACGCCCTGCGCGCATCACCGATCGATTCCGCGCCGCCGCCAAGCGCAGCCGCCACAGCGTCGGCGTACCCAGAAAACTTGACGGCATCACGCTCTGCACGAGTGAACATCGCAGCGGCCGCATCATGGGAACGGCCTGACCACGAACCTATCGCCGGCATTTCCTGGCACGCTTGATCGATTCCCTTCACTGCACCCGACACCGATCCGGAAGCCGACTTGATCGCAGCCGCGGACGAGGTCAAGGAGTCTGGATTCCAACCGATCAAAGTGGGACGAGACGGCAACATCGGCTAGAACAACCCATCGAAGTCGCTGGCCAGCGCGTCATCCGTCACCTCGAAAGCGTCGCCCGCGCCACGGACCGCCTGGCCCATCTTGGTGACATTGTCGGCGAGCTTGATGGCCATCTGCGAGAAGTGTTCACCGACGGTGCGCGCGGCCCACTGCGTGGTGGAACCTGGTAGGCCATCTGCCGCCGACGTCGTCTTGCGACCGACATCTGCAGAAGAAATCGTCGAGCTCGCCGCATTTGACTGACTCGCCAAGGTTCTCAATACCTCAGGATCAACCAGCATCATCTACCTCCCCGAACGCATGTGCCGTCATCCATTGTCACCTACGAGGATCCAGCCGCTTTGCACCAATTTCCCAGCACGCGAGCTCGATGCGGGTGGGATCGACACAGCTGCTGATCAACCAATCCGCGCCCAGTCCATCACCGCGACGAACAACGCGGCGGCACAGGGGCGAATCGCATGCTCAGAAGCTTGAGGCCGATGCCGGGCCCAACCAGGCGCCAACTTGTCGGCGCCCGGTTGTACGTTCTCCTGTTCGCCTGGCATCGGTGCCCGGGCGCAAGACAGAAGGAACACCGCCATGAGCAGTCCCTATCAGCAGCCCAACGACCCGAATCAGCCTGCTGCGCAGAGTTTTCCCCAGTACGCACCACCGCACGCGAAGAAGCGCAAGTGGCCGGCGATCGTCATCGGCGTCGTCGCATTCGTGGCCGTCATGTCGGCGTTCTCCGACAAGGACGACACCAAGCAGGGCCCGAAGCCCAGCGCCGCGCTCGCCGCGCCGGCCCCGGCCAAAGAGAACACGCCGACCGCCGGGCTCAACACCCCGGTCCGCGACGGCAAGTTCGAGTTCGTCGTCAAGACGGTGCAGCCCGGGCTGACAGAAATCGGCGACAATCCCTACCTGCGCGAGAAGGCTCAGGGCCAGTTCGTGATCGTGACGCTCAGCGTGCAGAACATCGGTGACCGGGCACAAGGTTTCAGTCCGTCCAACCAGAAGTTGATCGACACCCAAGGCCGCAGTTTCGAAAGCGATTCGTCCGCTCAGATCGCTCTGGGCGATTCGGATATCCCAGTCTGGGACGACATCAACCCCGGCAATGCCGTCGATGTATCCCTGGTCTACGACATGCCGGCCGGCGCAGCACCGGCACGCATCGAACTGCACGACTCGATGTTCTCCGGCGGCGTCACCGTGGCGCTGACGCCGTAGACGGCGACACCGGGGCCTGCCTGCTTGGCCGGCCCCGGCCTGCCGCATCCATCAGGACGGATCAACCCCGCACCGACACCGGCACCGGCATATGCAGCGCGAGTTGACCTTCCGTGACGACATCGAGCTGGATGGTCTTGATCAGATTGAGAGCTCGCAAGACATCAGCCATCCTCCCCTGCCCGATCTGCAGATCCACGCCACGAGGAAACCGCGCGGTCCCGGCCGACAGCACATTTGTCTGGCTCAGCGTGGAATGCCAGGCGCCGCCCAACGACGTGTACGACGTGAGCGTCGAAACCCGCTCCCCCGTCTCATACTTCGCCTGGCGCGGGGTGACAGCAGAGAGCGCCAGATCCACCCCACCGGCATCGTTCCCAACGCGCGCGACCGTCCGATCCGTGTCGATCGAGACATCAAGCTCGGTTACCCACTTCGGGAACCCGTACCCGTCATGTCCACGCACCTGGGCGATCTGCGTGCTCACCGGAAGAGACAGCACATACGAGTGCAGGTGATCGTTGGCCAGGCTGCTCGCCAAGTCGGCGAACCCCAGCTTGCCGTGCCGCGCCGGCCGGACCGCGACGCCGACGGCGGCCTCGGTGTAGAAGTCGATGTCGCACACGTCGTAGCGGAAGAACATCACTGAGACGATCCCGAGGCCGGGTGCAATCTCCAGGGGTGCAAGTTCTTTCGGCAGCCGGGTGCGGATATCACGGGACCGGGCCAGCATCACCAGCCGCGCGGTCGAGATGCGGTAGTAGAAGTTCGGCGTCAGCGTCGGCCCGATCGCCGAGTTCACCTCGGTCTTGGGCAGCGTCCGGAAGAAGTCGACGCTCGACACCCGGGGATCACGCGCGACCTCGTCGAGGTCGGTGCGCATCCGAAATCGGTCATACAGGCCCCCTTTGGGCACCGTGACCAGGCGCCCACCAAGGTCCACCTCAACGGAAGGCATCAGACTCCCGTCCCAACATCCGCCACGAGTCGCTCCGCGAGCTTCTCCGAGGACTGCGGGTTCTGCCCGGTGTAGAGGTTGCCGTCGACCACGACATGCGGACGCAGCGGCAGCCGCGCTTTCGAGTAGTCGACGCCGGCCTCCTTCAGCTTGTCCTCCAATAGCCAGGGCGCCTTGCGCCCGAAGCTGTTCAACAACTCCTCGCGGTTGGACAACCCGGTCATGCGCCGACCGGCGAAGGGTGACACCCCGTCCGGCCCACTAGCGGCCAGGATCGCCGCCGGCGCATGGCACAACAGGGCCAGTGGCTTGTCGGACTCCAACCGATGTGCCAGGAGCGCACCCGAGACCGGGTCGTAGGCAAGGTCTTCCATCGGGCCGTGCCCGCCCGGGTAGAACACCACGTCGTAGTCGTCGGCATTCACGGTGTCGAGCGAGACCGGATGAGCCAGCACGTTGGCGATGGCGTCCAGATACGTCTTGACCTCCTTGCGCTTCCACGGCATGCCGCCGGAGATCCCGAGGCTGAGCTGATCGAGCGTCGGCGCCGTGCCGCCGGGCGTCGCCACCGTGATCTGCCACCCGGCCTGGGTGAAGATCTGGTGCGGCCGCGCGACCTCCTCGGCCCAGTACCCGGACGGATGCACCGTCCCGTCGTTGAGGGTCCAGCGGTCGGCCGCCGAGATCACCATCAGCACGTTCGTCATGATCGTCTCCTGTCCACAGTCTCTACACCGATGTCCGAGTACCCACCCGCGGCCGCGAGGCCAGCCACCGCGAGTACCGACGCAGGGCCCGCCGTGCCACGAGTTGATCGGCTGCCAACGCGAACGCCGGCCCGACGTTGAGCGCGGGCTTCTTCCCGGCACCGAGTCGGCGCATCTGGTAGCGGACCATCGCCATGCTGGCGATGGAGGCCAGCGGTTTGTCCGGCCAGGTCACCGGCTTCAGCCGTCCGGTCGCCTCCGCGCCGTGACGCCACCGCGCGGGCAGGTCGGGGGTTTCGGCCAGCGCGGTGGCCATGCCGACCACCGCGACGCCGCTCGCCAACACGCGCTCGGCGGTCTGACGCCGGGTGATGCCGCCGGTCAGCATGAGCGGAATGGGGCTGCTCACGGCGAGCTCGGACGCCAGTTCCAGGAAGTACGCTTCGCGGGCCGCGGTGCGCTCATCGGCTGGGCGGCCAGTCATCGCGGGGCTTTCGTAACTGCCGCCGGACAACTCGACCAGGTCGACGCCCAGCGGCGCGAGCATGTCGATCACCTTGCGGGCATCGTCGGCGTCGAAGCCGCCGCGCTGGAAGTCCGCTGAATTCAGTTTCACCGCAACGGAAAACCCCGGTGACACCTCGGCGCGGATGGCGTGGACGATCTCGCACAGCAGCCGGGCCCGGTTCTCCAGCGAGCCGCCCCACTCGTCGGTGCGGGTGTTGACGAGCGGAGACAGGAACTGCGACAACAGGTATCCGTGTGCGGCGTGCACCTCGACGCCGACGAACCCGGCCTGCTCGGCGCGCCGCGCGGTGGTGGCGAAGCGGGTGATGGTGTCGGCGATCTGCTCGGCCGTCATCGCGACCGGCTGCCCGAATCGCTTGGAGTGCCGGCCCAGCTCGACCGCGACGTCCGACGGTCCCCACACCACGCCCGGCATGTCGGCCTGGACCTGACGCCCGGGATGGCTGATCTGCATCCACATCGCAGACCCGTGGCGCCGTCCCGCGTCCGCCCACGCCGCGAAGGGCTCCAGCGGCGAGTCGGCATCCAGCACGACGCCGCCCGGTCCGGTCATCGCCTCGGCATGGACCATGACGTTGCCGGTGATGAGCAGGCCGGTTCCGCCGGCGCCCCACTGCCGGTACAGCGTGATCAGCCGCTCACCGGGCAGCTGCGCCCGACCCGCCATGCCCTCTTCCATGGCCGCCTTGGCGATCCGGTTGCGCAAGACCTGACCGGACTTCAGTTGCAGCGGCGCGAACAACGCCTCCGACGCATTCGACATGGGAACTCCCTCATCAATGTTGACAGTGCTTACTTCTGCTTGCTGCTAACATACGGGGAGCATGTAAGCGGTGTCAACACTTGTGAGGTAGATCCCGAATGCCCACGTCAACGAGGTCGTATCACCACGGCGACCTGCCGAGCGCGCTCGTGCAGGCAGCACTGGAGCTGCTGGAAGAGGGCGGCGCGAACGAACTGTCGCTGCGGGCAGCGGCTCGCCGCGCGGGCGTCTCGACCGCCGCGCCGTACCGGCATTTCGCCGACCGTGACGCGCTGCTGTCCGCGGTCGCCGCGGTGGGTTACCGCGATCTGGCCACCCAGTTGGCCGCGGCCAACCCGTCACCCAAAACGCCCGCCGACCTCGCCGACATCGCCATCGCTTACGTGAACTTCGCGCTGAAACGCCCCGGCCTGTTCCGGGCCATGTTCGCCGAACCGTGCGACCCCACCAGCCCGGAACGCGTCGCCGCGGTCGAGGCCATCAGCGAGTACCTCAGATCGATTGTGCGACAGGCCATTCCCATGTCAGATCCCGACGCGATGGCGAACGCGGTGTGGGCCCTGGTGCACGGCCTGGCGTTCCTGCACCTGGACGGCAAGTTCGACGCGTCCTCCCCCGACACCGTCGCCACCACGGTCCGGGCGGCGGTCGCTGCAGCGCTTGGACAGCTCGCCTGACCCTATCCATGCCTGATATTTCGATCATTTCCACCACTGCGCCTAATGATCGAAATAGCAATCATTCCACGTATTGATCGCTATGCTCAATAAATGCATCACGAAGCGCTGGTGTACGACACCGCCGAGTTCGGTGAGCGTATCCGCGCCCTCCGCCGCGCAAAGGGCCTGCGCCAGGACGAACTCGCCGACCGCATCGGGGTCACCCGGATGACCATCTCGCGGCTCGAACGCGGCGAATCCGTCAGCGTCGACACGGCATTGCGGGCATTGTCGGAATGCGGCCATGCCATCGCGATTGCACCCAAATTCACCAGGGTCGCGGTGCTCGATGGCCAGTAAGCCATTGAACGTATGGCTGCATGGGACGCACATCGCGCAGCTGCGCGAGCCAACCCGTTTCCGGTACCGCCTGGACTTCACCGAAGACGCCCTGGATACCTTCGGTGAAGGTAGTCGGGTGCTGTCGCTGGCGCTACCGATCACTCGCCGGCCGGCCACCGACGGCCGGAGCCCCGGCGCCCCGATGCCGGTATCGGCGTTTCTCTCGGGTCTCTTGCCCGAAGGTAATCTGCGCGAACAGCTCGCCGCTGAAGCTCGGGTGCCCGTCACCGACAGCATGGAGCTGCTGCGCCGAGTCGGGGCCGAATGCGCCGGAGCCGTACAGTTTCTCGACACCGACGTGGCGCCCGGCCCAGGTCATGTGCGCCGACTCACCGACGACGAAGTAACACGGCTCGTTGCGGACCTGCCGACATATCACCTACCCGACGGCGCCACGCCGCAAGCATCGTTGGCCGGCATTCAGGACAAGGTGCTCCTCACCGCACTCGACGACGGCAGCTGGGGTTGGCCAGAGCAAGGTGCCGCCTCGACGCACATCATCAAACCAGAACCGTTGAGCGGAGCGCTTTCCCATCTCGTCCAGACCGAGAATTGGGCATTACACGTCGCCCGGGCCGCCCACCTGGCGGCTGCGGAGTCACGCCTCGCCACATTCGAAGACCGCGAGGCGATTGTGGTCACCCGCTACGACCGCACTGCGGCCGGAGAACGTCGGCATCAAGAGGATTTCTGCCAGGCGATGGGCCTTCCGCCACAAGCCAAATACGAAAGTACCGCCGAGTCCAAACGCCATGGGTCGCGCCTCAAACGGATCGCCCGGACAGCCGCAGCACGTGCCGCAGACCCCGGTGATTTTCGCGCAACACTGCTGCGAACCGGGACATTCAATGTCGTGATCGGCAATGGAGACGCGCACTCCAAGAACTACTCGCTGATGATCGATCGACTTGGCCGAATATCCCTGGCCCCGCTGTACGACGCGGCACCGACCGCATACCTTGATTCCAAGTACAAGGGCACCGGGCATGTCATCAACGGCAAGACCGCGATCGACGTTGTCGACGTCGATGACCTCGCCCGAGAAGGAGCCTCCTGGGGCATGTCTGAGCGTCGCGCATGCTCAATCGTGCAGTCCTGCATGGAGACTGTGCACGATGCAATCCATTCGGCGCCCCTGCCGCCAGGCACTGAGCGAGTCAAACACAACCTCGAGGCGATGTGGGTTCGGCGCGCATGGTCAATCGGGCGCGGCACCGACACCTACCTCGGCGAGTCGTGAGCCCGAGCGCAGCTCAGTCCTGCTCCCCGAAGCCCACATACGCCGGCCGCAGAATCTCAGCGAGCCTGCGCCTGCGCACGGTCACCGACACCTCGGGCAGCTGGTCAAGCAGTGCCGTCGACGCGGCAACAGGAGGACTGAAGACCGGAAGAACGTTCTGCCGCACGAAGAATGAATCGAGGCAGTCGGTCAAGTCCGGCCCTGAGGACGCCGCCTGATCGGCGGCCGGGCGACCACCCGAACGGGCGGCGGCCAGATTCTCCAGCAGGTCCTCACGGTCCCGGCCCCGCCAGGCCAGGATGATGAACGGATCCTCGTCGAATGCTTCGGCCAGCAGGTAGAACGTCGCCGCGAGATGCTTGCACGGCACGGCGAAGTCAGGACACGAACAGTCCAGCGACAGGTCCCGGGCCGTCGTGGGAAACAGCGGCAACTCCACCGCGCCGAACACGTCCTCGATATCGGCCGGCATCTCACCGGCAAGCAAAGCCGCTGTGTACAAAGCATCTTCGGCGAGCGCGGCTTCGATCTGCAACCATTCGCTCTTACCGAACGCCGGGATGCCGATGCGGACCCGGTAGGGACGTACCCTGCTGCCCTGCACCTCCGCAGTGACCAGACCCGGACCGATGTCCAGCGAGATCACCTGACCGCGACGGGCATAGTTGCGGCCGCGCTGCATCCGACTACCCATACCCATGGCCTCGAGCACTCCGATGAACCGTTGCGACCACCACGTCTGGGCGATCGCGCCACGGGCGCTGCGGGCCTTCAACCCGTCAGCGGCACGGGGCCGCGACGGTGGATACCAGTCATTCACCGACGGCTCCCTCCGACAGGGTGAACAGTTTGCGCAGGTCGCCGGTGGACAGCTCGGTCAGCCAGCCTTCGCCGTCCCCGACCACCAGATCGGCCAGTGCTTTCTTCTGCTCGATCATGTCGTCGATCTTCTCCTCGAGCGTGCCGGTGCAGATGAATTTACGCACCTGCACGGTGCGCTTCTGACCGATCCGGAAGGCCCGGTCCGTGGCCTGGTTCTCCACCGCTGGGTTCCACCATCGATCCAGGTGCACAACATGATTGGCGGCGGTCAGGGTCAGCCCGGTGCCACCCGCCTTCAGCGACAGCAGGAAGATCGACGGTCCTTCACCGGACTGGAAACGCTCGACCATCTCGTCGCGCCGCTTCTTCGGCACACCGCCGTGCAGGTAAGCGACATCCTGACCGAACCGCGCGGCCAGGTGCGGTGCCAACATCTCGGCGAACTCGGTGAACTGGGTGAAGCACAGCACCCTGTCCCCTTCGGCGAGAATCTCCTCCAGGATCTCCTCCAGCCGGATCACCTTGCCGGAACGCGTGCCGATCGGCGACCGGTCGTGCAACAGCTGAGCGGGGTGGTTGCAGACCTGCTTGAGTTTGGTCATCGCCGCGAGTACGTTGCCGCGCCGCTCGATTCCGTCGGTGTGCTCGATCTTCTCCATCATCTCGTCGACGATGGACTGGTAGAGCGATGCCTGCTCGGTGGTGAGCCGGCAGTACTGCTTGACTTCGATCTTCTCGGGCAGGTCGTCGATGATGGCCGGATCGGTCTTGAGGCGCCGCAGAATGTAGGGACGGGTGATCCGGCGCAGCCGTTCGGCCGGCTCGGTCTGGCCGTACTTCTCCACCGGCACCGCGTACCGGGCCCGGAACACCTCGGACGAGCCGAGCAGGCCCGGGTTGAGAAAGTCCATGATGGACCACAACTCGGCAAGCCGGTTCTCCACCGGGGTACCGGTGAGCGCGATCCGGTGCTCGGCGTCCAGGCGGCGCACCGCCTTGGCCCCGCGCGACAGGCTGTTCTTGACGGCCTGGGCCTCGTCGAGCACCACCCGGTTCCACCGATGGCCAGCGAGTTCGTCGATGTCGCGGGTGGCCGTGGCATACGTGGTGACGACCAGGTCGACCTCGGCCAGCTGTTCTTCCAGTGCGCCGCCACGAAGCCTCTCCGGGCCGTGGTGGGCGTAAACCCGAAGCGCCGGCGCGAATTTTGCGGCTTCCCGTTGCCAGTTGCCCACCAAGGACATCGGGCACAGCAGCAGGGTCGGGGCGGCGACGGGGTCGTTGTGGCGCTGGGCGGACTCCAGCGCAAGCAGCTGCACGGTCTTGCCGAGACCCATGTCGTCGGCCAGACAACTGCCCAGGCCCAGCGACGACAGGAAGGCCAGCCACGACAGACCTCGCTGTTGGTAGGGACGCAGCGTCGCAGCGAAGTCCGGTGCTGGTTGCAGGGGCTGAAGTGATTGTCCGGCAACGCCGTTGAGCAGATCGCCGAGCCAACCGTCGGCCCGTACCGACACCACCTCCAGCGGGGTGTCGGTGTCGTCAGGATGGCTGGCCGCCAACGCCAGCAGCTCGGCGGGACTCGCCTGTCCCGACCGGTGGCTCTTGAGGAACTCGAGCCCGCGTCGCAGCTGTTCCTGATCGACCGCCACCCATTGGCCACGCAACCTGATCAACGGTGCCTTGGTCTGTGACAGCGCGTTGATCTCGTCCTCGGTGAGCGTGTCATCGCCGACCGCGAGATCCCACCGGAACTCGACGAGCTGCTCGCGGCCGAACCGACTGGCCGTAGCCACCACACCGTCGACCGGTGTCGACGCCGACACCGCGAGGCCCAGCTTGCGGTGCCGATCCCACCACGACGGGAGCAGCACCCCGAAGCCCGCATCGTCGAGCAGCGGCGCCGCGACCGACAGGAAGTGGTAGGCACCCTCGGCGTCCAAGTCGAGACCGGAGGGAAGTGCGGTGCGCAGACCGGAGGTCAGTTCCGGGTAGATCCGGACCGCACGACCGAGCTCGGCGAGCAGTAGCTCCTCGGGACGGTCAAGCCAACGCCTCAGGTTGCCGTCGTCGTCCCAGGTCTGCTCTGCCGGGACCAGCAGACTGGGGTCGGCGACTGACTGCAGCAGGAACTCCAGCCGCCAGCCCGCCGCGTCGTCGCCGGACTCGACCTCGGTGAGCCGGAAGGTCGCCCGAGCCGGACCCGGCTGCTCGATCCCGATCTCGTCCCACGGCGCCAGCGCGTCGGCCAAGGCGTCGAGAGCGTGGAACTCCGCGTCGAACCTGCCGTCGGGCGCCGTCAGTGCGGCCACCCACGCTTCTTCGACCGCGAGACGTTTCGGGCGGCGCCCGCGACGGGGTGGCAGCATCTCTTCGACCGGCGGCGCGGCGGCACGCGCCAGCTCGTCGACGAATACTCCCAACGCCGACGTCACCAACTCCGATGCTGCCCCGGCAGCCGACTCCGCCCGGAACACGGGCGGCATGGCCGCGACGATCGCGTTCAGTTCCATCACGTCGGCACCCTGGATCACGGGCCGCCAGAACGCGACGGGCTGCCCCTCGTCGATACCCAGCGCAGGCAGAAGTCGGCCGCCCGCCAACAATTTTCGTGCGAATGCCGCGATATCGGCCAGGTAGGTCACCGACGCGCCATACCGCACATCTGCCGCCATCTCATCGAGAACGGCCAACGTCGAGGCTGCGGGAACCGATAGCACCGGAACCGACCACGGCAGCAGCGCGGGTGCACTGCGGGACGCAGGCCGCGGCGTGATCCGCAGCAGTTCCGGCGAGTCCAGCGGCGAGGTCCGCAGTGACGGCAACAGCAGCACACTGTTTCCGGGCTTGCCCGGGTGGATTTCGCCGATCACGTCGGCAGCCGCGGCGAAGGGATGTGGGCGAGCGGTGCGCATCGCCTGACTTGCGCTCTTCACTGGCAGGGCCGAGTCCTCAGCCCACAGGCAGAGCCCCTCGGAGGACCAGAATCCGTGCAGAACCAACATTGATATTTCGCTTCCTGGAGGTCACGCCAGGCTAGCCAGCCCGCACGACGGTTGCGGAACCGCCGCGCCGGATCCACCCGAGCTCGGGCCGAATTGGTGACCGGTGAGACAGTTGGTACCGGTGAGGTCAGCCGGCCCGCATCCCGCTGTTCGCGGCGTTCACAATCGCACCCGCGCCTACCAAGGACTCGGCGAGTAATCCTTCAAGAAACACCCGTACAGGTCCTCGCCCAATTCCCCGCGGACGATCGGGTCATACACGCGCGCAGCACCATCCACCAGATCCAGCGGTGCGTGGAAACCTTCTTCGGCCAGCCGCAGCTTCGTCGGATGCGGACGCTCGTCGGTGATCCACCCGGTATCGACGGCGGTCATCAGGATCCCGTCCTGCTCCAGCATCTCCCCGGAACTCGTGCGGGTCAGCATGTTCAGCGCGGCCTTGGCCATGTTGGTGTGCGGGTGCCCGGGCCCCTTGTAACCGCGGCTGAACTGGCCTTCCATCGCCGACACGTTCACCACGTACTTGCGGCGGGCCGGTGAGGCGGCCAGCGCGGGACGCAGCCGGCTCACCAGAATGAACGGCGCGGTCTGGTTGCACAGCTGCACCTCGAGGAGCTCCATCGCGTCGACCTCGTGCACGCGCTGGGTCCAGCTGTTGACCGACGCGATGTCCGGGAGCAGCCCACCCGCATCGATGGCCGTCCCTGCGGAGATCCGCTCCGGTGAAGCACTGCGCGCGGTCAGGGCCAGCTCGCTCAGCGCGTGCGGCGACGGGTGCTCGCCGAAACTCCCGGCCAGGGCATGCGGATGCGCGTCACTGACATGGTCGAAGGTGACCACATCCACCAACGCCGGCGGCGGGGTGCGCTCGGCCTCCACCAGCGCGGCATACGAGCCCGGCGGGCGACGCACCGTCTGCGCCGCGTTGTTGATCAGGATGTCCAGCGGCCCCTGCGCGGCCACCTCGTCGGCCAGGGCCACCACCTGGGCCGGGTCCCGCAGGTCGATCCCCACCACCCGCAGCCGGTGCAGCCAGTCGGCGCTGTCCTCCATCGCGGCGAAGCGGCGCACCGCGTCGTTGGGGAACCGGGTGGTGATCGTGGTGTGCGCGCCGTCGCGCAACAGCCGCAGCGCGATGTACATGCCGATCTTGGCGCGCCCGCCGGTGAGCAGGGCCCGACGCCCGGTCAGGTCGGTGCGGGCGTCGCGCTTGGCCCGGTTCATCGCGGCGCAGTCCGGACAAAGCTGGTGGTAGAAGGCGTCGACCACGGTGTGGTGCTGCTTGCAGATGTAGCAGGCCCGCGAGCGCAGCAGCGTGCCCGCACTGGCCCCGACCGCGGTGGACACCAGCGGCAGACCCTGGGTCTCGTCGTCGATCCGTCCCGGCGCACCCGTGGCGGTGGCGGCGATGACGGCCCGGTCGGCCGCCGCGATCGCGTCGCGTCGGGCGGCCCGGCGTTCCTTCTTCAGCGCCTTGAACATCTTCGCGGTGGCCTGGCGCACAGCAACGGCATCGGGATGCTCCGGAGGCAGCGTGTGCACCTCGGACAGCACCCGCAGGCACGTGCTGAGCTGGTCAGGATCGATCGCGTTCACGAGGGAAGGGTACGGCGGTTGGGGTCAAAACCCCGTATCGAGCGAACCGGCGGCAACCCGGTGGGCCCGTGGGATCAGTCGTAGATGACGTCCAGCCCGCGCCGCCGAAGGTCCGCCAACCCGTCGCGCATGCCTTGCAGCTGCTCGGGTGAATGCCCCACCCAGTCGGTGATCTCACCGACGATCTTCACCGGCTCGCGGGTTCGGTAGGAGCGGGTCGGGTTCCCGGGCAGCTTCTTGTCGGTCACGTTCGGGTCGTCCTCGATCGCACCTTCGGGTTCGACGATGTAGATGCGGCCCCGCCCCTCGCCGACGGCCATCTCGGCGCCCCACACCGCGGCATCCAACGTGCGGGTGACGTACACGTGGTTCATGATCCGGCCGGCTTGGTAATTCGACTCGCGGCCGGGCACCAAGCGGTCCCCCACCGCCAGGTCAGCCTTGGTGCCATGCAGCAGCGCACCGGACTTATGCACCTCGAACGGTTTCGGCGTACTCGTCACAACATCCCCCATCTCGTCACGGACCGACAGATTGTGCAGCACGCCAGGGGCCTTGCCGCAAGCCCCACCCCCCGCCGTATAGTGAGAGTGGGAGGCGAGCCAAAGTCCTTCGGCGCCCGCCCAATCCGGTCAGAGTTGGTCGATCAACCCGTCGACCAGACTGCGCAATTTCGCGAAATGCGTTCCGGCCCAATAGATCTGCCCGCAGTCCGGGCAGCGACTGAACTCGTCGTAATAGCGGCGGGTCAACGGCTCAAGGCGGTCCGCCACCGCCTCCTTCGTCACCGCGGCCAGCCTCCCGTTGCACCGCACGCACCGGGTGAACGGCGCCACCCGGCGCCGCAGATCCAGCCGCCGCAGCACCTCCAGCGTCTGCTCCTCGGGCTGCTGGGAGTGGACGAACAGGCCGTGGGTGATCGCGCGACGCTTCAACAGGCCCCGGTCTCGGGTCAGCAGAATCCGCCGCTGCTCGACGCTGGTGTCGGCCAGGGCTTGGTCGTCGGCATCGTTGGACCACCACACGTCGAACCCGAGCAGGCGCAGCAGCCGCGCCAGCCGGCCGAGGTTGACGTCGATCACGAACCGCGGTTGCCGCAGCGGCTCCGGCCGAAGCCGGGCCGTCACCCCGATGTCGAGCGCCTCGAACATCGGGTACACCGCGATCCGGTCGCCGACCGCCGGCCGATGCTCGAACCTCACCGGATCCCCGTTCACCAGGATCAGGTCGATCTCGGTGTGCGGAATACCCATGGCCTCCAGCACATCCTTGACGGTCTGATGACTCCGGCAAGGACGCCGGACGGACCGCCATTCTCGCTATGCTCAGCTGTTCAGGTTCGGCTTCCACGTCCCCGAGACATGCTCGAGGATCCGCTCCGCCATGCGTTCCGCCTCGGGTTGCAGGCTCACTGGCAAAACCGCAACAGCGCGCACGAATGCACTGGGAAGGTCTCTGCGGAGTTCATCCACCCAAGCCACGGCCTGATCAGCGGGGATCCCGAGTCGACGGCCGACCTTGTTCCAATCGGAATTGGTGACGTCCAGCATCTTCCAGTGGTCGCCGATCTTCATCGATGAGCGAAGGCGCTCGCGCTGGTCGTATGGTGCTGCCGAGGCGGCGTCATACAGGGGCGACACCTGGGCGCGTGATCCGACGAGTACGAGCGAGTAATTCTTTGCGTGAGCGTCGGTTCCACCGATAAGGATGTTGTAGGAGAGCGCCTTGAAGAAGCGCTCGGCGTTCACGGCGCGGTCCTCGATCGGCAGACGATTGAGCAGGTTGGCGATGTCGCCAACACCGGGGCCGCCGTCGGACTGGTATTTCAGACCGGGATGGACCGACAGCGCCTGGCAGATATCTTCTTGGTGGACTCGATGCCAGGCAATTCCGTCATAAAGGCGGTCGTAGCGGGTCGAGGTCAGCACCTGAACGTCACCAATCTCCATCACTGCGGCTTCGGCGGCGAGCAGCCCGGCTTCGCTGGCGGCGCGCTGGCATAGCGTCTCGTTGATGTGGTGCCGTGCGTAACCAGCGATTGCAGGTTTGACGATCACAGTCGTCGGTGTCGAATCACGCGGGATCCCGAACTGCCCTGATTGCGGGTCCCGGAACAGCGCGACCTTGGGTTGTGCACCGGCCAGGCTCCACCGGCCACCGAACCTGCCTGGGTCCCAGTCTGATTGATGAGTGGCGAGCACGTGGACGAGATCTGCGAGTTCAGTCCCACTGAGCCATTGGATGTCACCGGTCCGTGCGCGGGCATCCGCAGGATCGACGTCAGGAGGGAGAATCTGAACCGCACCGGCCGCGTCGCGTCCGACATGAGCGAGCAGAGCGAAGGGATTGTTCGGCGAGACGTTGTATTCGCGTCCCCACCGCTGTCGCGCACCTTCACTGTCCGGAAGCAAGCCCTCAAGGTAGGACCGAATAGCCTTGTCCCGATGACGATTCGACAAGATCGGCAAGGACAGCGACAACGGTGTCGGGTCAGCCCGGTCGCGATACTCATCGTCGTAGGTGAAACGCAGAGCTCCGTGAGCGGACTGCGTCACAGTACCGACCGGGACCCCGTCCAGGTAGACCCGCAGCGTCCTATCCGCCATCACCTTTTCCTTGTGCCGAACAGCGCGTCAAACGGATCAAGCGTTATGGGGGCCGTTCCGGCGGGCTTGGACTTCTCTGGAGTTTCCTTCCGGTTACGTTTGCGGGCACTCGACGACACTTCGGGCGCGGACGCTTCCAGACTCACACCGACGACGCGAAGTGCATCGAGCACCCGTTGCGCTTCCAGTCGTGGGTGCCCCTTCTCCAATCTGACGACCCAGTCTCGACTCATGCGCAGTTGCGCGGCCAGCTCAGCCTGAGTCATTCCACGAGCCGTGCGAGCCGAACGGACGAGAGCGCCAACGTCACCCATTGTCTTGACCTGCATGCCTACTCCTTGTAGTCGTTCGACGACATTTCAGATTGTAGTCGTTCGACGTCTTTCGCAAAAGAAGTTGTACAACGACTTTCTGCACTTCAGGAGGTCCTTACGCCGGACACCAATTGGTCTCGACGGCGAATCCAGGCACAATCGCGTTGTGGTGGAGATGGTAATAGCCCTCAACCCAGACGAAGGCTCCAGACTGCCCTGGGCCCGCGACACATCGATGAAGCGCGTGCCGCGTTGTCTGCCCACATCTGACAGGCTGAAAGGAACCCATGCCAGTCGACCACGACGCGAGTAATCGGCTCCGCCGGCACATCATCGACATCGAGACGACGCAATCGCGCACCGGGCCACCGTGGGCAGTCCGAGGGCCGGCCAAACCGAACGTTTTCCGGCCTCAGGGAGTCCGTGTCATGTGCGTGCGGAGAGACCGTCAAAAATCTTGACGATGCGGGAAGGGCTTTCGCCAAGAATCGGTGCCGCGCCCGAGGACTCACGGTGAGAATTATCGACGGACGCGCGAAGCTGGCGGCCCGAATCGCTGCGTTCCCACCGACCGGTGGCGCGTCGCGAGCGGGCCACGGGTACTGAGTTGCCCGCCTGTCAGCGACTTTTCAGCGACAACCGCCACATGAGCACCGTGGGTAACTATGGTCACGAATGCGATGAATACTTTTGTCACACAAGGCTTCTTGAGCCTCGGGTGCAACGGAATTCGGGTTATCCAGCTGTCAGCGACAGAGTCGCTGACAGCTGGACATTGGACGGATGAGGTTGGTGAGACTCCAGAGCACTGAGTGGTAGGTGCGATCCGCCACGGTGTGACTGGCGAAGCTCAGGGTGTAGGAGTGCCGATTGTCGCTGAAAAGTCGCTAGCAGGCGGGCACATCGGCACCCACCCGGAGATCCGTGACAGGTGTGACTTGCACCGTCGCACACCCGACGAGCCAGCTTCCCTCCCCAGAAGCCACGGCCCGCAACATGTCACAACGCACAAACTGCCGCGGACTTGTCGGTACCCTCCACCACAATCCGGACATGAGCCGCCGCAACCGCCAAAAACGCGCCGCCAAGCACAAAGAACGCCGGCGCACGTCATCCCAACAGGGACGCTGGAACACCGATCCTGAGTACGACCGTGCAGCCCTACTCAACCAGCTCACCGCAAAGCTGTACCACCGCGCGGTGTGTACAGATCACGACGAGAATGCCCACGCTGCCGAACTATTCGACGAATGCCGCTCCGCGCACGATCTCGACCTGGCCGCCGACGGCGCCATCACCGGAGCGATCAGCAAGGCATGGCAGGCCGGATGGTCACCGAATGATCTCCACGAGTTCGCTCGTCGCCACCTGGACGCGTCCGCAGCCGGCTACCTCGCCGAGGCGATCGTTCTCGAATCCCGGCACTATGCCGTCACCACCTTGCACCCGCGGTGGCGTGCCGAGCTCGCCGCGTTGTCCACGGGCGGCGCTCCCGTCCCTCCGCTGATGTCGGACTGGGCCGACAGGCATGCCGTCGACCGTCTCGCAGCGTTGACCTTGGTGCTGAAGATACTGCGACTGCTCGCCACCCTCCCGATCCTGGAGCCTCTACTGCCGTTGCCCGGTGCGCACCAGCATTCGGCCGCTGTGGTGAATGCGGCCGACGCAAAAGCGCTCAGCCGAGTTCGCGGACTGCTGGCCAAGGCAGAGGCCACCAAGTTTCCCGAAGAGGCTGAAGCCCTTTCGGCCAAGGCACAAGAGCTGATGAGTCGATACTCGCTGCATCACGCAGTCCGAGAGCACGAGCGCGGGCGCAGCGCAGAGGCCGTCGCCCGGCGGATGTGGATCGACAGCCCGTACGTCATGGCCAAGTCCGCGCTCGTGCAGGCCGTGGCGACGGCCAACCGAAGCCACACGGTGTGCTCCGAGAAGCTGGGTTTCGTCGTGGTCATCGGCGTCGATTGCGACCTGGAATTCGTTGAACTGCTGGCTACTTCACTGCTGGTTCAAGCCAACCGGGCCATGCTGGCCGCCGGCCGCGGAACCCGCGGCGGGCAGACCCGGACCCGCTCGTTTCGCCAGTCATTTCTCCTCTCGTACGCCAACCGCATCGGTGAACGCCTCACCACCGCCTCTACGACCGTGGCCACCGAGATGGAGCGCGGCGCACTGCTTCCGGTACTGGCCGTCCGCAGCCAGGCGACCGAAGAGCTCAGCAACCGGCTCTTCCCAGCGACGGTGCCCCGGGAAATGACGGCGTCCAACGGCGCAGGATGGTCGGCCGGACGTATCGCAGCCGACCTTGCTCAGCTGGATGTACGCCGCCCGATCGCGGGGTGATGGACACCAAATGCCCCAATAACCACCACCCGCCACAACCACCTCGGTAACGTCGAAAGCGATGCGGAGGACACCGACGTGTTGATCGCGGCATTACGCGATCTGCAGTGGCGCCGGCGGCGATTCATGATCGCCGCGGTCGGCACCGCGTTGGTTTTCGCCATGACCCTGGTGTTGACGGGCCTGGCGAACGGTTTCCGCGTCGAAGCCGAACGCAGCGTCGACGCCCTGGGCCTCGACGCATTCATGATCAAAGAGGGCGCGGCCGGCCCCTTCCTCGGCTCGGCGCCGTTGCCGCTCAACGACGTTCAACGTGCCGCCAGGCTGCCGGGGGTCACCACCGCGGTGCCGCTGGTGTACGGCTCGTCGACGATCCCGAACAACGGCACCCCGCGCAACGTGAACGTGTTCGGGGTGCCGGAGCAGGGCCCAGGAGCCCCGGCATTGAAGGAGGGCCGGGCACCGCACACACCCGACGAGGTCGCGGTGTCGACGACGATGGGCCAACCGATCGGCGCCGACGTCGCCATCGGCGCATCGAATCTGCGCGTGGTCGGGTTGGTCGATGACCTCACCGCCCTGGCCGCCCAGGACAACGTCTACCTGACGGTCCCCGGCGCCCAAAAACTGCTGTTCTCCGGCCAGAAGCTGATCTCGTCGGTCGGCATCGTCGGCACCCCGGGCGCCCCGCCACCGGAATTCCGCATCGTCGACCGGGCCGGCGCGATCGACGACATGGTGCGCCCATTGCGCGGCGCCAACCAGGCGATGAGCTTGATGGCCGGCCTGCTGTGGACCGTCGCGGCGCTGATCGTCGGCTCGGTGATCTACCTGTCCGCCCTGGAACGCACCCGGGACTTCGCGGTGTTCAAGGCGGTCGGGGTGGCCACCCGCTCCATCATGGGCGGCCTCGCGATGCAGGCGGTGACGGTCGCGTTGCTGGCTGCACTGCTGGGCGCGGGCCTGTCGCTGGTGCTCGGGCCGCCGTTCCCGATGCGCTGCGACGTGCCCACCGTGGCGTTCGTCGCACTGCCGATCGTCGCCGTCGTCATCGGCCTGCTGGCCAGCGTGGCCGGGCTGCGCCGCGCGGTCACCATCGACCCAGCCCTGGCGTTCAGAGGACCCTGACATGGCCGATCTTCTCGTCAAAGACCTCGTCGTGGAGTACTCCAGCGGCGGCTACGCGGTACGCCCGATCGACGGCCTCGACCTCGACGTCCCGGCCGGATCACTGGCAATCCTGTTGGGCCCCAGCGGATGCGGCAAGACCACGCTGCTCTCATGCCTGGGCGGAATCCTCAAACCGACCGCGGGACGCATCGAATTCGGCGACATCGACGTGAGCACGCTGAACAAGAAAGCGCTGTCGGACTACCGGCGCGACACCGTCGGGATCGTGTTCCAGGCGTTCAACCTGGTGCCGAGCCTGACCGCGATGGAAAACGTGATGGTGCCGCTGCGCGCCGCCGGCATGAGCCACTACGGCGCCCGCGAACGCGCCATGGAACTACTCACCCGCGTCGGGCTCAAGGACCGACTGCACCACCGGCCCGGCAACCTCAGCGGCGGGCAACAACAGCGCGTCGCGGTGGCGCGCGCCATCGCGCTCGACCCGCCGCTGATCCTCGCCGACGAGCCCACCGCCCACCTGGACTTCATCCAAGTGGAGGAAGTGCTGCGGCTCATCCGTGAACTTGCAAGCAACGAACGCGTCGTGGTGGTCGCCACCCACGACACCCGCATCCTGCCACTCGCCGACCAAGTGGTGGAGCTCGTTCCACACGTCGCCGTCGAACATCAGGGCCCCGAAACCGTGACTGTCGAGGCCGGCGAAGTGCTGTTCGGCCAGGGCGAGATGGGCGACCTGATCTACATCGTCACCACCGGTGAGATCGAACTCTCGCGCGAATTGGCCAGCGGCGGTGAGGAAGTCATCAAAGTCGTCGGGCCCGGCGACTACTTCGGCGAGATGGGACCGCTGTTCAGCCTGCCCCGGTCGGCGACTGCCCGCGCCAAGACCGATGCCAGCATCGTCGGCTACTCCGTCCAGGCGTTCCGCGAACTGCTCGGCCCCACCGGCGCCAAGAACCTGATCGGACGATCCGACACCGACCAGTGAGCGGGCGACCTCGGTTTTCGCCAGGGGGTACCGGGCACAAGATCGAAGGAGTAGCGTCCGAACACGGCGTATGAAGAAAGCGGTGCGCCGGGTCAGCTACCGAGTCCGATGCAGTACGGGGCGGATGGTGACAGCAACCAAGCACCACGAAAATGCCACAACGACATTCGTCGGCGCGCCCCCCGGCGGGCGTCACGGGTCGACGGCAGATGAAGTCCGGTCTCATTACGACCTGTCCAACGAGTTCTTCCGGCTCTGGCAGGACCCGACCCAGACATACAGCTGCGCCTACTTCGAGCGCGAGGACATGACGCTGGAGCAGGCGCAGATGGCGAAAGTCGATCTGGCACTGGGCAAACTCGGTCTGCAGCCGGGCATGACATTGCTCGACATCGGCTGCGGTTGGGGCTCGACGTAGGCCTTTGAGCTGATGCCCGACGACGGCGTGATGCTGCTGCACACCATCGTCTCGACCAGTAGAGAAGAAGTCGCCGAACTGGGCCTGCCCACCACCATGTCGCTGATGCGCTTCTTCCGGTTCATCGTCACCGAGATCTATCCCGGCGGCCGGATCCCGCTGATCAAAATGGTCGAGGACCGGGCGGTCGAAGCCGGTTCCCACGTCACCCGCAAGCAGCGCCTGCGGCCGCACTACGCCCGCACGCTGGACACCTGGGCGGCAAACCTGCAGGCCAACAAGGACGAGGCGATCGCGATCACCTCCGATGAGGTCTACCAGCGCTACCTGAAGTACCTGACCGGCTGCGCGGACCTGTTCCGTGTCGGCTACACCGACGTGTGCCAATTCACCTGCGAGAAAATGTAACTACCGGGGAGGTTGCCGCGCATGGCCGACGGGACAACGGGGACGGCCCAGATGCGGCCGCACTTCGAAGACATCCAAGCCCACTACGACCTCTCCGATGACTTCTTCGGGCTCTTCCAAGATCCTTCCCGCACATACAGTTGCGCGTTCTACGCGCGCGACGACATGACGCTGGAAGAAGCCCAGATGGCCAAGATCGATCTGGCCCTCGACAAGTTGGACCTCGCGCCGGGCATGACGCTGCTGGACGTGGGATGCGGCTGGGGCGCGCTGATGAAACGCAGCCTGGAGCGCTACGACGTGAACGTGATCGGCCTGACCCTGAGCCGCAATCAATATGCCTACTGTCAAACCCTTTTGGATCAGGCCGATACCCGCCGCTCACACTTGGTGTGCCTACAGGGCTGGGAGCAGTTCGACCAGCCGGTGGACCGCATCGTCAGCATCGAGGCGTTCGAAGCCTTCGGAAAGTCACGCTACGCAGCCTTTTTCGACACCGCACACCGCATGCTGCCGGCCGATGGCCGCATGGTCATCGAGACGATCTTCACCCATCCGATCAACTACTGGCGTGCGCACGGTATCGCCATCACCCTGTCCGACATGAAATTCACCCGGTTCATCGGCCGGGAGATCTTCCCCGGCGGGCAGCTGCCATCGGATCAGGACATGCTCGAATTCTCCTCCGATGCAGGTTTTTCCACCGAAGATCTACAGCTGATGAACGCCCACTACGTGCGAACGCTGGACACCTGGGCCGCCAGCCTGGTCGCCCACCGCGACGAGGCGATCGCCGTGACCTCCGCGGAGGTCTACGACCGTTACATGCGCTACATCACCGGCTGCGCCGACTTCTTCCGCCGCGGGATCTCCGAAGTCGCGCAGTTCACCTTCACCAAACGGCCCTAACCGGCGCCGAAGGCCAATGCGACGTTGTTGCCGCCGAATCCGAACGAGTTGTTGATCGCGTACCGGTAGGTGCCCCGGCGGGGTTGATCGACAACCACGTCGAGGTCGATCTGCGGGTCACGGTTTTTCAGGTTCAGGGTGGGCGGGATGGCCCCGTCGCGCAGGGCCTGCACGGTCAGCACCGCCTCCACGGCCCCGGCCGATCCCAGCGAATGTCCCAGCGCCGCCTTCGGCGCGTACACCGCGGGCATCGCGCGCCCCAGCGCCCGGTGGATGGCCCGCGCCTCGGCGGCATCCCCACAGACGGTGCCGGTCGCGTGGGCATTGACGTGATCGATGTCGGCCGGGCTGAGACCGGCCAGCTCAACGGCCCGGGTGATGGCGTCGGCGGCGCGCTCCCCGGTCGGATCGGGCCGGATCGGGTGATAGCCGTCGCTGGTGACGCCGCAGCCCATCAGCCGGGCCAGGATCGGCGCAGCGCGCGCCTTGGCGTGCTCCTCGGTTTCGATCAGCAGCAGCGCGCCGGCCTCACCGAACACCATGCCGTCGCGGTGGCTGTCGAACGGCCGGCACGCGGCCGCCGGGTCGTCGTTGTACGTCGACATGAAGCCGCACTGCGCGAATGCCGCGACGGGCACCGCCTCGATGCAGGTCTCGACGCCGCCGCAGATCGCGACGTCGGCGTCACCCAGGATGATTTGTCGCCACGCCTGCGCGATCGCCGCCGCACCCGACGCGTCGGCCATCACCGGGGACATCACCCCGGCCTTCGCCTGCCGCTGCAGGGCCACCGCCACCGCCGGCGCATTCGGCATGTACTTCTGGATCGACGTCGGCGCCACCGCCCGCAGGCCCTGCTCCTTCCAGGTGTCGTACTGCAGGATCATTTCCTCGGTGGTGCCCAATGCCAGGCCGATCGACACCATCAGCCGGCGGGTGTCGATTTCGGGGGAGCCCGCGCTCTCCCACAGCCGACGCCCCAGCACCGTGGACATCTGGCCCATGTACGAAAGCCTGCGCCGTTCAACCCGGCCCAGGATGTCCTCGAAGTTCTCGGTCAGCTGCCCGGCGATACGCACCGGGAAGTCGAACTCCTCGACGAACGGCTTGTCCAGGGTGCGGATGCCGCTTCGGCCCTCCAACAACAGCGCCCACGTGTCCTCGGCATCGGCCGCAAGAGAGGTGGTCGATGCGATCGCGGTGACGACGACATCGGCGAATGGACCTGCGGCATTCGCGGGCATCTTCTGAGTTTCCTGATTCTCCTTCTGTGAGCCGAACATCTGCGAGAAAGTAATTCCCACTTTAGAACTGCATATACCCACTTACATCCGATTTGTCAGACTGGAGAACATGACCGAACCCGACACCCGCGTCGCGGTCTACCTCGACTTCGACAACATCGTCATATCCCGCTACGACCAGGTCAACGGCCGCAACTCGTTCCAGAAAGACAAGGCCAAAGGCCTGGAACCGGACAAGCTCGCCAAGGCCACGGTCGACGTCGCCGCCATCCTGGACTTCGCCTCCTCCTTCGGCACCCTGGTGCTCACCCGCGCCTACGCGGACTGGTCGGCCGACGTCAACGCCGGCTACCGCGAGCAACTGGTCGGGCGCGCCGTCGACCTGGTGCAGCTGTTCCCCGCGGCCGCCTACGGCAAGAACGGCGCCGACATCCGGCTGGCGGTCGACACGGTCGAGGACATGTTCCGGCTCCCCGACCTCACCCACGTGGTGATCGTCGCCGGCGACTCCGACTACATCCCCCTGGCCCAGCGCTGTAAACGGCTGGGCCGCTATGTGGTCGGCATCGGGGTGGCCGGATCGTCGAGCCGGGTGCTGGCCGCCGCATGCGACGAGTTCGTCGTCTACGACGCGCTTCCGGGTATCCCCGCGCTCACTCCGCAGCCTGAACCCAAGCCGCAGAAACGCACCCGCAAAACCGCCGAGCCCGACCCACAGGCCCAAGCCACCGCGCTACTCACCCGGGCCCTGCAGATCGGCCTGGAGAAAGACGACGTCGAGTGGCTGCACAACTCCGCGGTCAAGGCGCAGATGAAGCGGATGGACCCGTCCTTCAGTGAGAAGTCGTTGGGGTTCAAGTCGTTCAGCGATTTCCTGCGGTCGCGTTCCAAAGTGGTCGAGCTGGACGAGAGTTCGACGACGCGCATGGTCAAACTGCGCTGACTCCCTCACACCCCCAACCGCCCCGACAATCGGTTCAGCCGGTCCAGGCTCGCCCCGTCGAGCCCGGTGAACGAAGCGGTTTTCCCTCGCGAGGAATACTTCAGCCGGATCGCATCGAGACTCGCAACAGACGAGGCATCCCACACCGACACACCCGACATGTCGATCACCACCTCGGCGGGATCATCGGCGTAGTCGAACTGGTGCACCAGATCATTGCTGGACACAAAGAACAGGTCTCCGCGGACCCGATACGTTCGCACACCGTCCGGTCCCGTCAACGCCGTCACCGAGGTGAAGTGCGCCACCCGGCGGGCAAAGGCGACCATCGCCGCAAGTACACCGAGTGACACCCCGATGGCGAGATTCCCGGTGACGACCGTCGCGATGACGGTGACCACCATGATCAGGGTTTCACTGCGCGGCAGCATCTTCAGGGTCCGCGGCGTGACGCTGTGCCAGTCGAAGGTCGCGAACGACACCACGATCATCACTGCCACCAGCGCGGCCATCGGGATGCGGCCGACGAGATCTCCCAGAGACACCACGAGGATCAAGACGAACACCCCGGTCAGCAAGGTGGAAAGGCGTGTCCTGGCCCCAGCCACCTTGACATTCATCATGGTCTGCCCGATCACCGCGCAGCCGCCCATGCCGCCGAAGACCGCGGTGACAACGTTGGCCATGCCCTGCCCGCATGCTTCACGGGTCTTGTTGGACGCAGTGTCGGTGATGTCGTCGACGAGCTTGGCGGTCATCAGCGATTCCAGCAGCCCGACCAGTGCCGCCCCCAAGGCGTAGGGCGCGATCACCTGCAAGGAGTGCAGGGTCAGCGGAACCTGCGGAAACCCAGGTACCGGTAGCGAATCGGGCAGTGCCCCTTGATCTCCCACGTCGGGTACGTTCCAGCCGAAGATCATGACGGCGACGGTCAACACAAACACCACCACCAGCGGTGCGGGTACCGCCGTGGTCAGCTTGGGCAGCGCCACCATGATCGCGACCCCCGCCGCGCTCAGCACATACACCAGCCACGGCACGTCGACCAAGTGGCGCAATTGCGACACCAACACCAGGATGGCCAGCGCGTTGACGAAGCCGACCATCACACTGCGCGGGATGAATCTCATCAGCTTGGCCACCCCGAATGCCGCCAGCAGCATCTGGAGCACACCCGCCAGCAGGATGGTGGCGACGAGGTACCCCACCCCGAATTCGCGGGACACCGGCGCGACGACCAACGCGACCGCCGCGGTGGCGGCCGTGATCATCGCGGGCCGTCCGCCGGTGAAGGCGATGGTGATGGCCATCGTCACCGTCGAGAACAGACCCACGCGGGGGTCGACGCCGGCGATCACCGAGAATGCGATCGCCTCGGGGATCAACGCCAGGGCCACCACCAGACCGGCCAGCACCTCGGTGCGCAGCACGGCCGGCGAGCGCAGCGACGGCCCGGCGGCACCGGTCGAGGGCGCGCGGAATCCAGGCAGGGTGATACTCATCGACACTCCTTGACGGACAGTAAGATCGGCTATGCGGCGGGGCGATGACCGAGGAAGTCCAGGATGTCGCGGCGCCGCCGCTGATAGGACTCCTCGAACTGCGCCTCGGGCGTGCGTGGTTTCTCGATGGTGAGGACATCGGCGACGGTGGCCGGCCGGTGGCTCAACAGGACGATCCGGTCGGCCAGCAGCAGGGCTTCGTCGACATCGTGGGTGACGAACAGCAGCGTCATCTTCTGGGTCTCCCACACCGATGTCAGCAGCTGCTGCATCTCCAGCCGGGTCTGGGCGTCCAGCGCGCCAAACGGCTCGTCCATCAACATCACTCGCGGCTCACAGGCCAACGTACGGGCCAGTTGTACCCGCTGGCGCATGCCACCCGAGAGCTGGCTGGGCAGGTGATCCAGATACTCACCGAGCCCCACCTGTTCCAACCGAGCGGCGGCCGTCGCCTTGAGTTCCTTGCCGCGAATGCCTCGGAGTTTGAGCGGAAACTGCACGTTCTTGAGCGCTGAGCGCCACGGGAACAGCGCGTCCTCCTGGAACACCATGGCGCACTGCGCGGCATTGCCGGTGACAGGCGCACCGTCGACGGTCGCGGTGCCGCCCATCGGTTCCAGCAGCCCGGCCAAGGCCCGCAGAATTGTCGACTTGCCGCAGCCGGACGGACCGAGGAACACCACGACTTCGCCGGGTTCGATCTTGAGGGTGATATTCGCTGCGACAACGCCATTGAAGCCGAGTTGCAGTTGCTGGAGGTCGACGGCGCCGGCGCTCATCGGCCGGCCCTCGGCAGCCAGCGGTTGACCCGCCGTCCGACCCGCTCGACCAGCCAGGCGGTGCCCAGCCCCAGCGCACCGATGGAGATCATGCCGACGACAACGCCTGCGTAGTCGAGCAGACCGTAGGCCTGCCAGGTGTAGTACCCGATGCCGAACTGGCCCGAGATCATCTCGGCACTGACGACACAGATCCATGCCACGCCCATCGCCACCGAGAGACCGGCGAAGATACCGGGCAGCGCCCCCGGGATGATCACATGGAACAGCAACGACATCCGCCCGGCGCCCATCGTCTGCGCGGCCTCCTCCCAGACCTTCGGCATGGAGTCCATGGCGTGGATGGTGCTGACCACTACCGGGAAGAATGCCGCGAAGAACGTGATGAACACGATGCCCTGCTCGCTGGACGGGAACAGCAAGATGGTCAGCGGCACCAGCGCTATCGCCGGGATGGGGCGAATCAGTTCGATGAAGGGCCGCAGCGCCATCCGGGCGATCTCCGACCGCCCGACCAGCACACCCAACCCGATGCCCACCACCGCGGCCAGACCGAAGCCGAGCAGGATCCGCTGCAGGCTGGCCAGCAGATCGTCGTAGTAGCTGCCCGAGCTGACCCGGGCCAGCAGCGCCTGCAGCACCGCTTCCGGCGCAGGCATTCGATTGAACCGTAGCCAGGCGACCACATTGTTGGTGGTCAACAGGTGCCAGGCCACCAGGAAGATCGCGATCGGGATCAGCGGCAGCACCAATGCCGGTGCCCGGCGGGAAACGGACTCGGGTACGACGTCAGCTAGACTGTGCCGCACCGACTTTCCGTTCCGGTTGGCCGACGACCACAACTTTGGTGGCGCGATGGTCGGCCGGATCATGAGATCAGTCATGCGATTTCCTTTCTCGGTGGATGGATCAGCCCGCGGTGCGGGATTGCCCGACCGCGGCGGCGTAGCCGACGGTCCGGGATTGCGGGTGCTCGTGGCGGTAGGCGTCCGCCCCAGCGGAGGTGGCAAACGGCTTGTACCGCTGATTGGGCGGTGCCGACGGGTCCTGCAGCCACACCGCGTGATCGGCGAAGATACGCAGCCCGGTCAGGGTGTCGGGCACATAAGCCGCCCGTACCTCGGCGGTCGTGCCGACTCGGCGCAGCAGGCAGCTCGGTGTCGCCGCGACGTCGGTCGTCTCGGCTCCGGCGGCCCACAGTTCGGAGGCCTGCGCCGGATCGTCCACCGGAAGTCCACACACCTCGTCGAATCCGGTGAGCCGCATCGGGTTGGCCACGCTGTCGCGCTGCCGCGCGTACCGGTCACCGAACAGCTCCCGCAGATAGCCGTCGTTGATGAATCCGGCGACGTCGAAATCCTTTGTCACCGAACCTCGTCCCACCAGATAGTCCTTGACTTTCGCGAACGCGCCGAAGAACTGCTCCTTGAGGGTCATGTCGAAGCTGACCAACCCGTTGGGACCGTTGTAGAGGTAGATCACCTCGGGCTCGATACCGGTGATCTCCGAGACCCGCAGCGCCGCCTCGAGCGGATGAGCCACGATGTCGTCGGTGGTGGACTTCATCGACCGCAGGAACGCCGCCATCACCTCGGGATGCCCAGCGGCGAACTGCTTGCGGACCACCACTCCGTGGAAGGTGGGCACATTGTTGTCCCCGCCGTCGTAGAGCAGTCGCCCCTGATTGCGGTAGATCACGAGCTGCGGCCAGGGCACGAACTGCGCCAGTCCGTCGACCTGTCCCCCCTCGATCGCCGACGCACCCACCGACGGATCCTGGTTCACGATCTGCACGGCGCCCTTGTCGATTCCGCTGTTGCGCACCGCCGAAGAGAACATTCCGTCACCCGCGGATCCCAGGCTGGTCGACACCTTCTTGCCGGTCAGGTCGGCCAGCTTCTGCGCGTCCGAATCTGAGGGCACCACAACCTGGTTCAACGATCCACGCAGGTTGTAGCCGGTGGTCGCGACCATCTCGGTGACCGCGTCGTCGTACTTGCGCGTCTTGGATCCGTTGGTGAGCAACGGATAGTCACCCATCGATCCGATGTCGACGTGAGTCGCGATCATCTGCGCGGTAAGGGGTGCGCCCGACGCGAAGTCCTGCCACACCACCCGGTACCTGGTGCCGGTCTGGGCACCGAGTTGCTTGAGGGCCTTCTCGAAGTCACCGCGGTCACGCAACAGCGTGCCGGCGTTGACCGTGTTGATGGTCTTGGATTGGTAGCCGACGTTGACGACGACCGTCGGCTCGGTGAGCAGACCACATCCGGTCAGCAGCTGCGCGCCTCCGACCGTGAGTGCCGCCAACAGACCGGCCGACCGGGCTCGCCACCGGCTACGAGGGAGATGTTGCACGTCGTCCATACCGACAAGAGTCGACGGCTTCTGTTACCTCACTGTCATGTGAGGTTGCGCAGCAGTTACGCCATCTGCACACAGGGAACGCCGAGGTTACGCCACCAAGACCGCCCCTGGCGACCGGCGCTGGATTCGGAAAGGCTTGCAGCCGTGGATGTTTCGACTGAACCTGACTACCGGTTCACGCTTGCCAACGAGCGCACGTTTCTGGCCTGGCAGCGCACCTCCCTGGGGCTACTGGCGGCGGCCGTCGCCGTGGTGCAGTTCATGCCCGAGCTGACAGTTCCGGGCCTCCGGCACATACTGGGTGTACTGGTCGGCGCCATGGCGGTCGCCACAGCGGCAGCAGGGTTGGTGCGCTGGGCTCAGGTCGATCGCGCGATGCGCCATGACCAACCGCTGCCACGGCCGGCCATCCCCGTCTATCTGACTACCGGCCTGGCCACGATGGGACTGGTGACAGTGGGTTTCGCGATCGCGGCCACCGTCGCATGACGCGTCAAGCGCTGGCGGAGGATCGTGGGCTGCAGGCCGAACGGACATCGTTGGCATGGACCCGCACCGCGCTGGCCGTCGCGACCTCAGGAGTGTTGGTGCTGCTGCGCGACGGCCGAACGGTTGGCCTTGGCCACGATCCGGTACGCATCACGGTGGTCATCGCGGCGGTCGTTCTCGCGACGGGCGTGTACGCGGTCGGGCTGCAGCGGCGCCGTCAATTGCTGGCACAACCGCGCGATTCCGCGGCGGCCGGCCGGCGTTATCTGCCGGGTATCGGGATCGCCGTCATCATCGAAGCACTTCTGGTGGTGACGTACCTGGCATTGTCCGCCGCGCCATGACGGCCCGATCTTGCGCGGCCCATATCTTCTGTCTCACCCGCTGTAGCAGGTTGTTCGACCCGGACACCATCGACCTGGTCACCCACACGACGCCCCATCCGCGCGCTTCGAGTTCGGCCGTATGCTCGTGCACCCACGTTCGATGACGCGCAGAATCGTGCTCCTCATCGCATTCGACCGCCACCTTCCATCGGCGCCAGCCCATCGGCACTCGGGTGCAGACCAGACCCCACTGGTCGTAGAACGGGATCTGCGTTTCGAGCCCTGGGATGCCTATGTTCCGAAGCACGAGCCTGGTGCGCGTCTCGAGCGGCGACTCGGCAGCGCCGTCAGACTGTGCCAGTGATATCCGCAGCCGATCGATACCGCGGATGCCTGGATTCGCGTCGACCAACGACCACACCTTGTCAGGGTCCAGTTTGGTCTTGTTCATCAGCGCATCTAAGATCGGTATCGCCTTGGGGGTCGGCAACAGTCGGCCCAGGTCGAACACCGTCCGGGCCACTGTGGTGACCCGCATCCCGTCGAAGTCGCGAACATGTTCTGGTGCAAGCGCATACGAGTGCACCCGCAGCCCTTCCGGCGCATGGCGATTGGTCCGCACAACCTCCGCCGGGTCATCGACGTTCAGCCATTTGGTGCCATAGACGGCTGCGGCCGAAATCCCGCTCAGCACCGCATCGGGACCGGCGAACAGCCATGCCGCCCTGGCTCGCATTTCCGGTGTCAGCGCGACCTCGTTGGCCAGATACACATTGCGGTAGACCGCGCGATACTTCGTCGCGAGCTCGCGCTCACTGAGTTGCCCAGCTCGGATCGCCTCGCTCCCGAGGAACGGCCTGGAAGAACGTCTGTCCATGCCCGCCAGCATCGGCTGGCCTGCCGACAATTCTCGCGGCCGGAGCCTGGTCATCCACAGGCCGGTGTCCGGGTTGGGTAGTTGATCAGGACACTGTGACGAGTGTGCAGGATCTCTACGCGATCTCGCAGTTCTGGTCGGAAAAGCTGCACACTCGTCACAGTGTCTTGAAAGGGATATATGGAGCTGAACGGGCGGAAAGGCCGACCGGAAGTCACACGTCGAGGAAGCGGATGTCTTTGGCGTTGCGGGTGATGAAGCTGCGGCGCGCTTCGACGTCTTCACCCATCAGGATGGAGAACAACTCGTCGGCGGCGGCCGCATCGTCAAGCGTCACCTGTCGCAGTACCCGCACTGTCGGGTCCATGGTGGTTTCCCACAGTTCCTTGGCATCCATCTCGCCCAGACCCTTGTAACGCTGGATACCGTCGTCGACGTTGATGCGTTTGCCGGCCGCCCGGCCGGCCTCCAACA
>NZ_VCMY01000048.1:0-41575 GCF_005924235.1 Mycobacterium sp. DBP42 | reverse complement strand
TGTCCTGGCGCTGGCCGAACTGGGCCAAGCTGTTCTTCAACAACAAAGGCGTCGCGGCCAACACCACCGACGTCTGCCAGAACTACCCGCCCAACGACATGTCCGTCTGGAACTGGCACTAGTCCGAGCCGGAGCCTCTGTCCACGGATAGCCGTTGGACCCAACGGCGCCGCGCGGACCGCGCAAGTTCGGCGGTCCACCGCCCGCCGTCACCGAAACGTCAGCGATGCCGGCATGCGGTCCGCCTAGGCTTGGGTCCATGCAGATCGGGCGCCGGGAGATTGTCGCGGTCACCATCGGCCTCGTTCTGGTGGTGGCGGCCTTCGTCGTGCCGCACCTGCACCTCGGCATCGTCACGCCACTGATCAACAGCACATCGGAGCAGATTCACAGCTTCGCCGACACCGCACCGATATTCGGCTGGTGGAACGCCCATGTCGGCTGGGGCACCGTTCCGGCGATCCTCATCGGCGCCGGCGCGGTGTGGTGGGGCCCGGCGGCGGCGCAGCGACTCGGGTGGCGGGCGTTGACCCTGCTCACCTGGGCCACCGCGGGTCTGTGGGGGTTCTCGCTGGCCATGATCGACGGCTGGCAGCGCGGTTTCGCCGGCCGGCTGACTGCGCGCCACGAATACCTACGTCAAGTACCGACGATCACCGACATTCCCGAGGCGCTGCGCACCTTCTCGTCGAGAATCCTCGACTACCAGCCCGATTCGTGGATCACCCACGTGTCGGGGCACCCGCCCGGCGCGCTGTTGACGTTTGTGTGGCTGGACCGAATCGGACTGGGCGGCGGCGCCTGGGCCGGCCTGTTGTGTCTGCTGGTCGGTTCGAGCGCGGCCGCCGCAATCATCGTGGCGGTGCGTGCCCTGGCCGACGAATCCACTGCCCGGTCCGCGGCCCCATTCGTCGCGGTCGCCCCGACAGCCATCTGGATCGCGGTGTCGGCTGACGGGTACTACGCAGGTGTCGCCGCCTGGGGTGTCGCACTGCTGGCATTGTCCGTACGCGGTGGCGTGCGCCGGCCTGAGTTGGTCGCGGCCGCCGCGGGATTGCTCTTGGGCTGGGGCATCTTCCTCAATTACGGCCTGGCGCTCATGGCGTTGCCGGCCCTGGCGGTATTGCTCGGTGCCGCCGACCGCCGGACCGCGCTGCGGGCCCTGTCCTGCGCGGTGGTCGCCGCGCTCGCGGTCGTCGCGGTGTTCTGGTCCACCGGGTTCTGGTGGTTCGACGGCTACACCCTGGTCCAGGAACGCTACTGGCAGGGCATCGCCAACAACCGCCCGTTCCAATACTGGTCATGGGCGAATCTGGCATCGGTGGTGTGTGCCATCGGGATCGGCAGCGTAGCGGGCATCGGCCGGGTCTTCGACCGCCAGGCCTTCAGGCAGCGTTCCGGTGTCCACCTGCTACTGGCAGCGGCGCTGCTGGCCATCGTCTTCGCCGACCTCAGCATGCTCAGCAAGGCTGAAACAGAACGCATCTGGCTGCCGTTCACAGTATGGCTGACAGCGGCAGGGGCACTGCTGCCGGCACGCTCGCACCGCTGGTGGTTGGCGCTCAACGTGATCGGCGCGCTGGCGCTCAACCATGCGATCCTGACGAACTGGTAGCAGCCGCACCGCCAGACTGTACACCAGCACGCTCAACCACACCGCGCCCAACGAAATCGCCAGCCCCAGCGGGTAGTCGCGGTCCAGCACCGTCATGTTGTCGGGTCGCATACCCGGTCTGTCGTAGACCGGGACGGCCAGCAATGCCAGCACCACGCTGCACAGGGCTCCCACACTGATCGGTGCGCGGTACGTCGCAGGTATCAGCCGGCGGCCGCCGACACCCGCAGCAGCGCAGAGCGGGGCGAAGACGAAGTCGTGCACGATGACCGCGACCACCGCCCAGGTCGCAATGCGCACGATGATCACCGGAGGATTGTCGGCAAGCAACAGCGCACCGTAGCCCACCAGGGTCAGCCCGGCCAGACCGATTCCCCACCGCAGCAAGCTCATCCGGCCACCTCGATTCGCGACAACCACTTCGTCTGCAATACCCCGGGTCTCGACGGGGCGATCAGTCGGCATGGATAGCCATGGTCGAGGTCGAGCGTTTCACCGTTGAGCCGCAACGCGATCAGGGTCGCGCTGTCGCGGGCATGCCGGGCGGGCAGCACCGTGCGGGAATACGGTCCCGGCGGTTCCAGCGAGACCATCCGCACGTCGGAGTCCGGTCCACCACCGACCGCGGAGGTCAACTCCGAGAGCATCACACCGGTCCATTCCGCATCGACGCTCCAGCCCTCCACGCAGGCGATCGGCAGGCGACATGTGGTCTGCGGCAACGCCTGAAGTTCAGCCAGGCTGTAATGGCGGACCGCCGGGCCGTTGGTCACGGTCAACCGGTAGTCCGGTGCGCGAGCACTGCGCAGCACCCCAGCCGCGACGGCCGACCGATTGACGGGGACGCCCTGCGGGCCTCGCCCGGAACGCGGTGCCAACACCGAAACCCCTCGCAACAGCGGAACCGTCTGGCCGGCGGTCGCGACGGTTGCCACCGCGACTGCGAGCCAGGTGCCGCGCAGCACCGTGCGCCGACTCTGGCCCACCGCGACGTCACCGGTCGGCTCGTCGATCGGCTCACCGAGCGCCCGACGGATCACCGGCAATTTCACCGCGAGGTGCACCAGTACCGCGCCGGCCGCCAGATAGGCCACCGCATAATGCGCGGTGGTGAAGAAGAACCGGAACGCGTACCACTGGGCAATGTTCAACAACCCGGTGGACAATTCGAACAGCACCGCACCGACCAACACCAGGATCGACAACCGTTCCATTGCGCGCACCGGGCCGCCGAGTAGCGGTCGTTCGAAAAGTTTCGGCCAGACCGACCAGAGCTTGACCACCACCAACGGGATCGCCGCGATACCCGAAATGACATGCAGGCCTTGAGTGAACCGGTACAGCCACACCGGATCGGCCGGCCAGAAAAACCATGGCTGCGGATGCTGGATGAAATGGCTGCACAAGCCGCTGACAAAGCAGGTCGCGACCGCGAGACCGAGCACCGAGCCCACGCGCGCCGTAACCCCCGTGCTGCGTAGCCCGTTCGACTCGGACGTGTTCACCGCGTCACCAGAGTGGCCACCACACGGCCTCCGATCAGATGAATGTCGGTGACGATCAGACCGACGTCGCCGGCCAACCGCGCGACATGGTCGATGCCGACGATCGCCCAGCGGAACCACGGACCCACCGAGCCCGACGACTCCAGCCGTACCCAGCAGGCCTTGACGCCCCGTGCAGTGGCGTCGAATTCGGCAACGCAATGGCCACCGCGCCGAAGGAGTTCCCCCGCGCGCTGCAGCACCCGCCACGGATCACCGCCCAGTCCCACGTTGCCGTCGGCCAACAACACCGTCTGCCAACGCCCGGTGCCCGGCAGCGGCCCGAAGACATCGCGGCGCAACACGGGCGCTCCGGTGCGGCGTGCCAGTGCGACCGCAGCGGCAGACTGATCGATGCCGAGGGCGGGCACTCCGCGCCGCATCAGATCGGCAACCAAACGTCCAGGGCCACAGCCCAGATCGATCGTCGGTCCGTTGCACAGCATCACGATCGCCCGGTCGAATTCGCGGTCCGCGTCGCTGTCCCCGAGCCAGGTGCCGACCGGCAGGGGATGCACCCGGCCGTCGTCGTGCCGCAGCCAGCAGCGCTCACCACCGAGGGCCCGGTCGTAGAGATGTCCGAGCACCTCAAACCCCCGCCGCCAAAGTCGCCTCGGTGAACCTGCTGTCGGGCGCGCACATCCGCCGCACGGTCTCGACATCGTCGATCGTGTCGACGTCGGGCATCACGCACACCTGCCGGACCGCCACACCGGTGTCGCGCAACGCCGCCAGAGTGATCGCGCCGGTATCGGGTCGCGACATCGGCACGTCCACCAAGCAGCGCGCTGTTGCCGGATCCCGCACGCCCAGAAGCCACCAGCCACCGTCAGCAGCCATGCCGAGGACGGCATCGGAACCGACCAACGCGGCCGCACAATCCTCGATGAGCCGGCCGGTGACCTCGGGGGTGTCCATGCCGATCTGCAGCACCGGTAGACCGGTCTCGGCCGCGGCATCGACGTGCGCGTTGGCCAGCCGCTCGGCGAAGTCACGGCCGCGCTGCCCGATGACGGTGAAAACCCGCAATGCCTCCCGTATCTCGTCCCCGGCATGGGCGCACCCGAGGTCACCGGTGAGAGCGACCACCCTGGCCTGCACGGGTGCCGCGGCGACAGCATCGAGAGTATCCAGCAGGGCGGCCGCCGCGATCGACGCTGCCGCCTCGACTCCGATCGCCGCGGCGAGCCTGGTCTTGGCCAGCCCCGGCACCGGCGCCTTGGCCACCACCAGGACCGAGACCGGGATCGTCATGAGATGGCCTTCCAAAAGTCCAGCGCCGCAATGACACTGCCGCGCAACGACCCGCTCACCTTGGACTTGCCACCGGTACGCGGTCCGTACGCCACGTCGCGCTCGACCACCCGCCAATTCGACTGAGCCGCACGTAGCAGCAGCTCCAGCGGATACCCTGACCGCCGGTCGGCGACCTCGAGGGCAAGCAACGCGTCACGGCGGGCCACGCGCATCGGCGCGATGTCATGCACCGGCAGACCGTGGCGTCGGCGCAGTCGCCAGCAGACCGCCGCGGTACCGAGCCGGGCGTGCCATGGCCACCGTAGGCCCCGCGCCGGCCTGCGCCGACCGGTCGCCATGTCGGCGCCCCGGTCCAACTCGCCGACCAGTGCGGGCAGCTCACCGGGATCCAGTGATCCGTCGGCATCGAGCACCGCCACCACGGGTGTGCCGGCCGCCAGGACGCCGGCGTGCACTGCCGCGCCGTAACCCCGCCGGGTTTGGGTCACCACGTCGGCTCCGTGCCTGCGCGCCACCTCGGCGGTGCCGTCGGTGCTGTTGTTGTCGACCACCAGGGTCTGATACCCGGCCGGGATCGCGGCCAACACCGCCGGCAGCGATTCGGCCTCGTTCAGGCACGGCAGCACCACCGTGACCTGAGCGGTATCGATAGCCATGCCACTTGACGGTAGGCCGCCGCGGCGCCGGTGGCCATGGGGCAATCGTGACGAAACCATGACATAGGCGCTGGTGCTGACCGTTCGGGGCTAACCTCGAGCATTGTGACGCGGGTGCTGGTCGCCGACGACGACATCGTCGTGCGCGATGTGGTGCGCCGTTACCTGGAGCGCGACGGAATGAAGGTGTCGGTGGCCCGGGACGGCGCGGAAGCCATGCGAATGCTGCGCACCGAGCAGATCGACGCCGCGGTGCTCGACGTGATGATGCCCGGCACCGACGGCTTGTCGCTGTGCCGCGATCTGCGCAGCGACGGTGACTACCGCCTGCCGGTGATCCTGCTGACCGCCCTCGGCGAGGAAGACGATCGGATCACCGGGCTGGAAGCCGGCGCCGACGACTACCTGACCAAACCGTTCAGCCCCCGCGAACTCGCCCTGCGGGTCCGCTCCATCCTGCGACGCACGCACAGCACGCACCCGACCGCTCCGGCCACCATCACCTCCGGTGCGCTGACCGTGTCTACCGCGTCCCGCTCGGTCATGGTGCACGACCAGCCGGTGAGCCTGACCAACCGCGAGTTCGACCTGCTGGTGTTCTTCCTGACCCACACCGACACCGTCCACTCCCGCCAGGACCTGCTGAAGCTGGTGTGGCGCTGGGACTTCGGTGACCTGTCGACTGTCACCGTGCACGTCAAGCGACTGCGCGCCAAGCTCGGGGACCAGCACCGGGTCCAAACCGTCTGGGGCCGTGGCTATCTGTGGGACGGAAGGCCTCATGCCGAGTCATGACCTGTGGGAGATCATCGGCTGGGCACTGGCGTGTTCCATCCCGGTGGTGCTGGCCGGGGCTCTCGTCATCCGGATGGCCCGGTCGTGGTCGCTGGCGGTGAGCATGGTGGCCCTGATCCTGATCCCGACACTGGCCACCTTCACCGGAGTGCTCGGCGCGAGCGGCTTCATGATCACCGAGACGTTCGAGCGCACGGCCGTGGTGCTGGTGATCGTGGCGATCGTGACGCTGCCCGCCGCGGTGATGCTGGCGCGCTACCAGGCCCGACGAATGGTGTGGGAACAGGAGATCCGCGACTCCGAACGCGCCGCCGAGCGTTCACGCAGACAGTTGGTGGCCTTTGTCAGCCACGACCTGCGCACCCCGCTGGCCGGAATTCGCGCGGTCTCCGAGGCGATCGCCGACGGCGTGGTGGCCGACGACGAAGTCCGGTTGCACGCCAAACACATCGAACAAGAATCGGTCCGGCTGTCCGAGATGGTCGACGACCTGTTCGAGATGTCGAAGATCAACGCCGGGGCGGTGCAGCCCGCGCAGGAACAGGTGGCGCTGGACGAGGTGGTCGACGACGTGCTCGCGGCGCACCGGATCACCGCCGAGCGCTCCGGTGTGACGCTGACCGCCACCCTGCCCGAGAATCCGGTACCGGTCGTCGGCAGCGATCGCGCCCTGGTCCGGGTGTTGTCGAACCTGGTGGCCAACGCCATCGCGCACACACCCGTCGACGGTGTCGTCACTCTCACCGTCGGATCCGACGGCACCGGCGCGTGGGCGCGGGTCGACGACACCGGGGTCGGCATCGACCAGGCCGACCTTCCCCGGGTGTTCGACGTGGCCTACCGCGGATCCAATGGCCGTGTGCCGCGGTCGGATTCATCTCTGCCCAGCGGGTCGGGCCTGGGTCTGGCGATCGCCGCGGGCCTGGTGGCCGCCCACGGCGGATCGCTTTTCGCGCACAACCTGGAGACCGGGGCCCGATTCGAGGTGCGGTTGCCGCTCGCGGACTAGTGCGGCGCGACGATTCAGTCAGGCAGCGAGGTGCTCAGCCGTTCGGTGGCAGCCAGGTAGTCCTCGATGAATTCGCGCACCACCTCGCGGGCCGGCTTGACCTTGTTCATCAATCCGACACCCTGACCGACGAAGTAGGTGGCCAGCGCCTGTGCTCCCGGATGCCCCTGCGCGGCAAGCACATCGATACGCCGGATGACCGGTTCGGCGAGCATGTTCTGCAGCGGCAGCGGCAGGGTCTGGTGTCCCGCGGCGTTGGGCTGCCACGCGTCGGTCCACTCGGAGACCAACTGGCGCGCCGGTTTCCCGGTGCGCCCGGTGGAGCGCACGGTGTCTCTGGAGGTCGCCGCGAGCATCTTCTGCACGGTGTGCGGTGCGGTCTCGGCTTCCTCGGTGGTCAGCCACACCGAGCCGGTCCAGGCTCCGTCGGCGCCCAACGCCACCGAGGCCGCCATCTGCCGCCCGGTGACGATGCCGCCCGCGGCCAGCACCGGAACCCGGCTGCCTGCGTCATGGAGCGCGTCGAGAACCTCGGGAATGAGCACCATGGTCGTCACCTCGCCGCAGTGTCCGCCGGCCTCGGTGCCCTGCGCGACGATGAGGTCCACTCCGGCCTGCACCTGTTTGAGGGCATGCTCGCGGGCGCCCACCAACGCCGCGACGGGAACACCGCGTTCGCGGCCCGCGTCGATCATGTAGTCCGGCGGCACCCCGAGCGCGTTGGCGATCAGCTTGATCGGGTGGCTCAGGGCCACGTCGAGCAGGTCGCGGCCGGTGTCTCCCGACAACGAGGACCCACCCAGGCGTTGTTCGGGCTCCGGCTCGATGCCGTGGTCTTTGAGCAGCTGCGAAACGAACTCACGGTATTCGGCCGGGATGCGGTCGGTGAGTTGACCGCGGGACAGGTTCTCTCCCTTGCCCTCGAACTTCGCCGGCACGATGATGTCGGCGCCGTAGGGTTTTCCGCCGACCTGCTCGTCGATCCAGGACATCTCCCGGTCCAGTTGTTCAGGGGTGTAGGCGGTGGCACCGAGCACGCCGAATCCCCCGGCATTGGTGACGGCGGCGACCACGTCGCGGCAGTGGCTGAACGCGAAGAGCGGGAAGTCGATACCGAACTGTTCACAGATGGCGGGTTTCACCCCGTCAGTATTGGCATGCCAACTTGACGGGTGTCAACAGTCCCCGGCCGATCAGTCCCGCAACGGCGCGAACGCGAACTCGGCCAGCCCCTCGCGTGGCGCGATCGCGGCCTCGAAACCCAGCACCTCGGCAGCCCGCGCGGGAGATGCCACGATGTGGCGGACATCGCCGCTGCGGTACCGCCCGGTGACGGCCGGGCCCTCGGCGCCCCGGGCCGCACAGAGCAGCGCGGCCACCTCGCGGATCGAGACGGGCCGGCCCGAGCACACGTTGAAGGCGTCGAAACCCCCAGCCTCGGCCTCCACCGCCGCGACGTTGGCCGCGGCCACATCGTCGACGTGGACGAAATCGCGCATCTGCGCACCATCCTCGTAAACCTTTGGCACACTGCCGGATTCCAACTGGGACCGGAAAATCGCGGCCACCCCGGAATAGGGCGTGTCGCGGGGCATGTGCGGCCCGTACACGTTGTGGTAGCGCAGTGCGACGACGGAGGCCGCGGCCGCGTCGCTCCAAGCCAGGGCGTAGTGCTCCTGCGCGGTCTTGCTCGCCGCGTACAGGCTGCGCGGGCGCAGCGGCGCGGCCTCGTCCACCAAGGCCCATTGCAGCGGCCCGCCACCGAGCGGGCACCGGTGATCGAACACTCCCACGTCCAGATCGGCACGCGAGCGCGGCAGCGGATCGACTGGGCCGTGCTGCGGGCACCGGTAGGAGCCCTGCCCGTAGACGACCATCGACGAGGCCAACACCAGCCGCGAACAGCCTGCCGCGAACATCTCGGCCAGCAGCACCGTGGTGCCGTAATCGTTGTGGCTGCCGTAGGCAGGCGCGTCGGCGGCGTCGACACCGGCCCCGACCACTGCGGCCTGATGGCACACCACGTCGACACCCCTGAGCAGGGGTGCCAGGGCGTCACGGTCACGGATGTCGACGCGACGGCAGTCGGACGGCGGTTGAGCACCTTCGCCGTGCGCGGCGGCCAACATGGTGTCGACACCCACGACGTCGTGGCCGGCTTGCCGCAGCGCGGTGGCGACCCGGGTGCCGATGAAACCGGCCGCACCGGTGAGCAGAACCCTCACGGCAGCTCGAACGGCAACTTCACACCGTCGTGGGCCAGGCAGTGCGTGCAGGCGCGCTCGGCATCGACCGCTTCCACGGCCTCATGCACGAGCTTCTTGAACGGCACCAGGTTCCGCTCGAACTCGGCGAAGACGTCCACCGTCGTCACCCCGGAACCGGCCTCGATCCCGGCATCCAGATCGGTGACCAAAGCGATTGCCGCGTAACACATCTCAAGCTCACGTGCCAACACGGCCTCGGGATAGCCGGTCATGTTCACCAGTGTGAAACCCTGCTCGGCGAACCACCGGCTCTCCGCGCGGGTGGAAAACCGCGGACCCTGGATCACCACCATGGTGGCCCCGTCGACCACACCGGGCAGCCCGGCGGCCACCGACCGCAGTGCCGGACAGTACGGATCGGCGAAGCTGACGTGGATGCCGCCCGAATCGAAGTAGGTGTCGGCGCGACCACGGGTGCGGTCCACCAACTGATCCGGCACCACGATCGAACCCGGCCCCAGGTCGGTGGTCAGACTGCCGACCGCACACGGGGCGAAGATCCGTCGCACCCCCAGCGTGCGCAGCGCCCACAGGTTGGCCCGGTACGGGACCGTGTGCGGCGAGTACTCGTGGCCCGCCCCGTGGCGGGGCAGGAAGGCCACCTCATGCCCGCCCACCGTGCCCACCGTCACCGGTGCGCTGGGCGCACCATAAGGGGTGTCCACGGCGACGGTGCGGGCCTCCGGCCCGAAGAACGAATAGAAACCACTACCGCCGATGACGCCGAGCATGCAGTGCTATTCGTCCTCGTCGTGGGGCTTGACGGGATCCGCAGGCACCTTGTCCGCGGCTACGTCGAGGTCGTCGTCGAAGTCCTCGAAATCCTCGTTGGCCTTGCGAGCGCCGTCGGCGATCTCGAAGACATCGGTGGCCAGGCCACCGATCGCGGTCGCGACCTCCTTGACGGCCGTGGTGATGATCGAGGTGACCTGCCCGACCGTGGAGGCCACGGCCTCGACGGATTCCTGCAGCACGTCCTTGCCGATCTCGGTCTTGCTGAGCTGCTCCTTCATGAGGCTCAGTGTAAGAGTCCGCGCGAGGCGGCACCGGGTCAGCTCATACGATGACGATCGTGGCCAGTTTCGCGCAATGGATCGAGGGCGCCCGTCCCCGCACCCTGCCCAATGCCGTCGCCCCGGTGCTCGCCGGTACCGGCGCCGCGGCCTGGCTGGGCTCGGCCGTGTGGTGGAAAGCGTTGCTGGCGCTGGCCGTATCGCTCGCATTGATCATCGGGGTGAACTACGCCAACGACTACTCCGACGGCATCCGCGGCACCGACGACGTGCGATCCGGCCCATTGCGCCTGGTGGGTTCCAAACTGGCCTCGCCGCGGGCGGTGCTGACCGCGGCAGTGGTGAGCCTGGCGGTGGGCGCGGTGGCCGGGCTGGCGTTGGCGGCGGTGAGCGCGCCGTGGCTGATCGCAGTCGGTGCCGTGTGCATCGCCGGGGCCTGGCTGTACACCGGCGGCAAGAAGCCCTACGGCTACCTGGGCCTGGGAGAAGTCGCCGTCTTCATTTTCTTCGGCCTCGTCGCGGTGTTGGGCACGCAATACACCCAGGCCCTGCGCATCGACTGGGTCGGGCTGGTCGCCGCGGTGGCGATGGGCTCGCTGTCCTCGGCCGTGCTGGTGGCCAACAACCTGCGCGACATCCCCACCGACACCGAATCCGGGAAGATCACCCTCGCGGTGCGCCTCGGTGACGCCCGCACCCGGCGGCTGTATCAACTGCTGGTCGGCGTGGCCCTGGTGCTGCCCCTGGTACTGATGGCGGCCACCCCGTGGTGTGCGGTCGGCCTGCTCGCAGTCGCACCGGCGGTGCGGGCGCTGCGACCGGTGCGCAACGGCAGCACCGGCGCCCAGCTGATCCCGGTGCTGCGCGACACCGGCCTGACCATGCTGGTGTGGGCGGTTACGGTCTCGCTGGCGTTGTTCCTGGCCTGACTTGCCGCTGGGTCGCCGCCGTTCGACATCCACGACCCGGACGCAGAAATCGCCGCGTCGGGCTTGCGCCTACGCGGCGTTGTCGAGGAGTCCGACGACGCCGTTGCGCAACTCACCGGCACCGACGTGCTCGGTGATCAGGCCGACTGCCCGCTCGTCGGCACCGCGCAGGATTCCCAGCAGGATGTGCTCGCATCCGATGTAACCGTCCTTGTGCGCCACAGACTCCCGCAGCGCCAACTCCAACACCTTCTTGGCGGGTTTGGTGAACGGGAGGTGCCCGCGGCGCCGGCGGCGCCGGCCGGTGCTGCGCAGCGCGTTGTCGAATGCGCCTGCGCCGAAGGTGCGGTCGATGTTGGCCCGGACGGCCCGCAGGTCGATTCCGATCGACTGCAAGGCCTCCGCGTCGTCGTCGAACGCTTCGTCCACGGGGGCGTCGGCAGACACCAACTCGGCCCGCACCGCATCAGATGTCAGGCCGAAACCCGCCAGCAGGGCCGACAATTCGCGGCCGGAACTCTGCAACACCCCGACCAAGATGTGTTCGGGCCGGATGTCGTTGGCCGCCAGTTCGCGTGCCTCCTCCTGGGCCAGAACCACCGCAACACGCGCGTGACGACTGAACCGTTCGAACATGTCATCCCCTTCGATTGTGCTTCTGATGCACGGCCTGACGGCTGACCTCCAGGGCATCGGCGATCGCCTGCCAGCTCCAGCCCTGCTCGCGAGCATTGGCCACGTGAATCGCCTCCAGCCGCTCCTGCAACCGCTGCAACGCCCGCACCGCCCGCAGGCCGGCGGCGGGGTCCGAGCTGGTGACCCCATCGGTGATCAGCACATCGAGATCGCTCATGTTGTCAAGGTAAGTTGACAGCCGAGAGCTGTCAAGGAGAGTTGACATCCCACGGCGACCACGCCTCTCATCCCGCCCCCGGCATCCGGGGTATTGCATTAACGTGGCCGTCGGCCTGCAACGCCGACCACCTGGGGGATGCGCATGACGACCACCGCCGAGGCGCATCAGCCCGCGCCGTCGGGCCGCGCCCAAACCCGCCGCGCCATCTGGAACACCATCAGGGGGTCGTCGGGCAATCTCGTCGAGTGGTACGACGTCTACGTCTACACGGTGTTCGCCACCTACTTCGAAGCGCAGTTCTTCGACAAGGCCGACAAGAACGCCACTGTCTACGTGTACGCGATCTTCGCGGTCACCTTCCTCACCCGCCCGATCGGCTCGTGGTTCTTCGGCCGCTTCGCCGACCGGCGCGGACGCCGCGCCGCGCTGACCGTCAGCGTCTCGCTGATGGCGCTGTGCTCCCTGGTGATCGCGGTGGTGCCCTCGCGCGAAACCATCGGTGTCGCAGCGCCGGTCATCCTGATCCTGTGCCGGCTGGTGCAGGGCTTCGCGACCGGCGGCGAGTACGGCACCTCGGCCACCTACATGTCCGAGGCCGCCACCCGGGAACGGCGCGGCTTCTTCTCCTCATTCCAGTACGTGACGCTCGTCGGTGGTCACGTACTCGCGCAGTTCACCCTGTTGATCATCCTCACCACGTTCAGCACCGAGCAGGTACATGAATTCGGTTGGCGCATCGGCTTCGCCATCGGCGGTGTGGCCGCGATCGTGGTGTTCTGGTTGCGCCGCACCATGGACGAATCGCTGTCCCCCGAACAACTCGAAGCGATCAAGCTGGGCAAGGACACCAGCTCGGGGTCGGTGGCCGAACTGCTCACCCGCTATTGGCGGCCGCTGCTGCTGTGCTTCCTGATCACGATGGGCGGCACCCTGGCGTTCTACGCCTACAGCGTCAACGCCCCGGCCATCGTCAAGACCACCTACAAAGACCAGGCGATGACGGCCACCTGGGTCAACCTGATCGGGCTGATCTTCTTGATGGCGATCCAGCCCGTGGGCGGGATGATCAGTGACAAGGTGGGCCGTAAACCGCTGCTGGTGTGGTTCGGCATCGGCGGGGTGATCTACACCTTTTTCCTGTTCACCTATCTGCCCCAGACACATTCACCGATCTTGTCGTTCCTGCTGGTTGCCGTCGCATACGTGATCCTGACCGGATACACCTCGATCAACGCCCTGGTGAAATCCGAGTTGTTCCCCTCGCACGTGCGCGCCCTCGGCGTAGGAGTCGGCTACGCAATGGCAAATTCGATGTTCGGTGGCACCGCTCCGGTGATCTACCAGGCCCTCAAAGACCGCGACCTCGTGCCGTGGTTCATCGTCTACGTCACAGTGTGCATCGCACTGTCACTCGCGGTGTACGTGTTCTTCCTCAGGAACAAGGCCGAAACCTACCTGGACCAGGAGAAGGGCTCAGCCTTCGTCCGGTAGCACAACCGTGAAATTCGCTGCGCTCTAAGGATTTTCCCGTCAGTGCTCGGCCGGGGGCTGGTCGCCGCGCAACCGCGCCTGCAGTTGCTCGCGGTCCTTGCGTCGCCGCTCGTCGACCACGGCAATCGAGGCCGTCGCCCGCTCACGCAGCGGACGGAACAACCAGATACCCACCGGCAGCGCGATCACGATGGCGAACAACAACGCCACCACGACCGGGAAATCCGCCACGACCAGACTCCCCACGCCGTAGATCGCCGCAGTCAGCACAGCGACCAGCACGAGCCGGGCGATGAGATAGACCACGACATCGACGACCATCCGGGAGGTCGAACCACTTCCTGACACGCTCCGAGCCTACCGACGGCGCGTATATTCGGGTCAAGGAGGTTTCGAGTGGCGTATCTACTCCTGCTCATTGCCGCAGCAAGCCTGGTGTATATCGGCTGGCGGCTGGCGCGGGTTTCTGGCGGTCGACCCAAGACCCGTGTGATCGGTCCTGACGACGATCCCGAATTCCTGCGTCGGCTCGGGCACGGCGACAACCCGCGCGGCTAGCCTGGCTCAGGTGCGCGAGTCGGTAGACCGGCGCGCTCCGGCGAAGTCTGACGCCACCACCGCGGCCAGCTCGATCAGAGCCTCGCGGGTGCCCGGCTTGAGGCGATCCAGGCTGATCTCTGCCCCCTCCTCCAGATGCGGATCGAACGGCACCAGCCGCACCGCCCGGCAGCGCCGGGAGAAGTGATCCACCACTTTGGACAGATCCACCTTGCCCGACCGTGGCCGTACCGCGTTGATCACGGCGATGGAATTACGCACCAGATCCTGATGCCCGTGCGCGTCCAGCCAGTCCAGCGTGGCCGACGCACTCCGCGCCCCGTCCACCGAACCCGAGCTGATCACGACCAGCACATCGGCCTTGGACAGCACCGCCGACATCGCCGAGTGCATCAACCCCGTCCCGCAGTCGGTGAGGACCAGGCTGTAGAACCGCTCGAGCACCTCGAGTGCGCGCAGATAGTCGTCCGAGCTGAACGCCTCCGACACCGCCGGGTCGCTCTCGGAAGCCAGCACCTCCAGCCGGCTCGGCCCCTGGGAGGTGTACGCCCGCACGTCGCTGTAGCGCTCGATGCCTTCGGCGTCGCGCAACAGGTGGCGCACCGTCGCAGCCGTCTCCAGTGGCACCTTCTGGCTCAGCGTGCCCCGATCGGGGTTGGCGTCCACCGCAACCACCCGGTCACCACGGATCGAGGCGAACGTGGCTCCCAGTGTCGCGGTGATCGTGGTCTTGCCCACGCCGCCCTTGAGCGACATCAACGCGATCCGGTAACAGCCCTGCAAGGGCTGGCTGACCTCGGCGATCAAGTTGTTGCGATGCGTGATCTTGGGGCTCTCACCCACGTTGACCTGTTTGAAAGACGCCACATACAGCGCCTTGCGCCAGCCCGAGGTGGGCGGGTTCTTGCGTTGGCCGAGCAGCGCGTCGGTGGACAGGTCGCGGTAGGCCTCGGCATGAACCCCAGGAGCGGGCGGGGCGAAGGATCCCGCGACCGGCCCGGGAAAGTTCGCGGCGACCGGTGCCGGGAAGTTCCCCGGCACCGACGGGGCGGTGATCACCGGGACACCTTGCGGCGGCGTCGGAGCGGTCCATTCCGCAGGCAGCGGTGTGGAGACCCCCGGCTCGGCGGGATTGCTGAACCGCTGCTGACTGCGGAACCCGGGCACCGGGGCGAAAACCGACGGCACGGGAGGCAGATCGACCGCGGGCGGGGCAGCCTGATGGGTCACCGTCGGCTCGGCGACGGGAGCGTCCGTCGACGGCTCACCACTGTCCGGCGAGACAGCCTCCTGCGTGCCGGACGGCTCAGACATTGGCTCAGATACTGGCTCGGACACGAAATCCCCTCTTTTCCACACACTTCCGGCCGGACCACCACCGCGCCGCCACCTCGCGACACACGGCTATCTCACCAAGCTGACGGTACCTAGCCAACCCCCGCGTACGAGTGCAGGCCAACCGTCACCAGGTTGATGAAGAACAAGTTGAAGACCATCGCGACAAAACCCACGACGTTGATCCAAGCCGACTTGCGGTCCCGCCAACCCGCGGTCGAGCGAGCATGCAGATACGCCGCATACACCACCCACGCGATGAACGACACCGTCTCCTTGGGGTCCCAGCCCCAGTACCGGCCCCAGGCCTCCTCGGCCCAGATCGCGCCGAAGATCACGCCGAAACCGAAGATCGGGAACGCGAAGATCGTGGTGCGGTACGCGATCCGGTCCAGCGTCTGCGCGTCGGGCAGGCGCTGAAGGACGCGTCCGAAGCCGTTGTCACGCTCGGCCAGCGGCGACATCTTGAGCAGGAACAGGATGCTGGCCACCCCGGCCACCAGGAACACCCCGGAACCGAGGCTCACCACCGACACGTGGATGGGCAGCCAGTAGGACTGCAGCGCGGGCATCACCGGGGCGGCGTTGGAGTACAGCCAGCGTCCGGACACGGTCAGCAGGATCAACACCGGAACCAGGACGAACACCCACAGCGCGCGGTACTGCGGCTTGCGCAGCACCACCGCCGCCGCGACCAGGCCGCAGAAGCTGGTCAGGTTGATGAACTCGTACATGTTGCCCCACGGCACCCGCGAGGTGGCCAAACCGCGCAGCACGATGCACAGCAACAACATGCCGATACCGACATAGGTCAGCGCCAGGCCGGTCTTGCCGACGCGCTCGTCGAACGACCGTCGGGGCGCCTCGGCGACGACGCCGGGGGTGGCGCTGTCGGCGCCGACGGTGGCGCCGATGAGGACGGATGCTCCAGCCATTTGCTCTTCGCGCGAGCGCTCATCGACCCGTCGGCCGCGGCTGTACGCCAGTTCGACGGCCAGCAGGATCAGCGCCCCGACCAGGACGACCACCGACGACGTGAACGCCCAGTCGGAGTACCTGGCCAGTCCGATGTCGATGTGCTCGGTATTCACTGCTCCGCCTTCTCTTCTACCGCCGGCGCGTTGTCGTACCCCTGCAACACCCGCGCGGTCAGCTTCTCGAACTCATCGCCCCAACCGGAGTTGTCGGTACGGGCCAGCCCGCCCAGCTCGACGTTCACCGTACCTGCAGCCCCAGGCTGGATCCGAACCCAGATCCGGCGCCTGCGCACCACCAGCGACACCAGCAACCCGGCCATCATCGACATCGCGAACACCAGCACCCACACCTGGGCCGGGTCGTGCGAGACCTGCAGGTTGACGAACGGGACGGCACCGTCGAACCGGACTTTGGTGCCAGGCCCAGGACCGGGGTCGAGCCTCGTCTCTTCACCGGCCACCAGGTTCACCCGGGCCACCTTGTTCAGCTGCTTGCGATCGATCAACCGGGGATCGAGAGAGAACAGCGACTGCGGTCGGCCGGTGTCCAGGCCGGTGTCACCGCGGTAGATGTCGACCGCCACAGCCGGGTCGTCGAGCGCCGGGAACCTCGACGACAACAGCGTGCCCTCGAGCTCCTTCGTCGGCGCGAACAGGCCCTGGATCGCGATCTGGTGCTTGCGACGCTCGTCGGCGTCGGGATACGTGCCCGCCGGCGGGTCAATGCGCACGACACCGGAGGACAGCAAGGTCATCTGCTCCTCGGGGCGCCATTGGATGGTCTGACTGCGCTGCTGGCCATCGGGGAATGTCACGGTGAACGACGGCGCATAGCCGTGTCCCTGCAGATACACCCGGTCCCCGCCGATCCGCAGCGGATGGTTGACCTCCAGGCGGTAGGACCGCCAGGTGTTGGCGGCCAGATCTTCGCCGGACTGGTAGTCGATGTCGGCGGCGAACGACAACGCCTGCCCGGTGGGCAGATAGTGCGCATCGAAGTCGTTGACGCGCAGACAGATCGGACTCAGCGAGGTGCCGTCGACCGTGTTGCCGGCCCGGAACGAGTCGAAGGCGGCCGGGGACGCGGTACAGAACCCGGGGCCGCCGTCGGCGATGACGATGACGTTGCCCTCGTAGCCGAACAACTTGCCGGCGGCCACCGCCACCAGCAGGCCCAGCAGCGAGAAGTGGAAAACGATGTTGCCGAACTCCCGCAGATAGCCCTTCTCCGCCGAGATCTCGGTGCCGGCGTCGGTCTGCCTGGTGACCGTGCGCCAGCCCTTGAGCCGACGGGCCACGGTCTCGGCGATCTCGCCGGCGTCGGCACTCACCCGCTCGGCATGTTGTTTCGGCAGCCGGCCCAGGTTGCGCGGCGCCGGCACGGGTACCGCCCGCAGGCTGCGGAAATGCTCGATCATCCGCGGTGTCAGGCAGCCCACCAGGGAAATGAACAGCAGCACGTAGATCGCGGTGAACCAGAAGCTGGAGAACACGTCGAACGCCTGCACCCGGTCCAGCCACGGTCCCAGCGTGGGATGGGCCGCCAGGTACTCGTCGACCTTGGATTCGTTGAGGCTGCGCTGCGGCAACAACGCGCCCGGGATCGCACCGAGCGCGAGCAGGAACAGCAGCACCAGCGCGGTGCCCATCGATGTCAGGGTGCGCCAGGTGTTGCGCATTACCGCGAGCAGACCCAAAACTGCCCCAAAACGCCGCTTTTTGGGCAGTTTTGGGTCTGCTCGCGAGTCGGAAGTGACCATCAGATCGGCAGCCTCACATCACTGACGAACGCGTCGCGCACCCACGACACGAAGTCGTTCCACAGCCCGGTGACGAGTGCGGCACCCACCAGGATCAGCAGCACCCCGCCGAAGATCTGGATGGTCCGGGTGTGCCTGCGCAACCAGCCCAGACCCGTCACCGCCCGCGCCGACCCCAGGGCCAGCAGCACGAACGGGATGCCCAGACCGAAGCAGTACGCCAGCACCAGCACCACCCCGCGCGCCACGGTGGCACCGTCGGTGGCCGAGGCCACGGCGATCACCCCGGTCAGCGTCGGGCCCAGGCACGGCGTCCAGCCCAGCGCGAACACCCCGCCCAGCAGCGGCGCCCCCGCCATCGTCGACCACTGCCGCGGCGCGAACCGGGCCTGACGTTGCAGCGCCGGGATGAAGCCCACGAACACCAGGCCCATCACGATCGTGACCACACCGCCGATGCGTTGCAGCAGAACCTGATTGACGATCAGCGTGGTGGTCATCCCCAGCACTGCCACCGCGCCGAGCAGGAACACCACGGTGAACCCTGCGACGAACAACGCGGCCGCCCCGGCCACGCGCAGGCGCGCGGTCTTGACGCCGATCACCCCCGAGGCGGCGTCGGACTCATCGACCCCGACCACCGCGGCCAGATAGGACAGGTAACCGGGCACCAGCGGCACCACGCACGGCGAGGCGAACGACACCAAACCGGCCAGCACGCTGACCCCCAGCGCCAGCAGCACCGGCCCGGCAGCGGCGATCTCAGAAAACCCGGTCATGGTTTGGGTGCCCCCGGCACGACACCCGACTCGGCCGCCAGGCGCTCCACCACCGGCTGCAGATCCTCGGCCAGCAGCTCCCGCAGGAACACCGCGGCCACCCGGTGCTGCCGGTCCAGCACCACCGTCGACGGGATCACCGTGGTCGGGTACTTGCCGCCGAACGCGATCATGGTCCGCATCGCCGGGTCGTAGATGGACGGGAACGACACCTTGCGGTCGGTGACGAAATCGACTGCGGCATCACGATTGTTGTCCCGCACATCGATACCCAGAAACGCCACGCCCTTGTCACGCGTCGCGTCGTACACCTGCTGCAGCTGACCGATCTCGGCCCGGCACGGCCCGCACCACTGGCCCCACACATTGATCACCACGACCTTGCCGGCGAAATCCTCCAGCGAGAGCGTCTTGTTCGGGTCGGTGAGTTCAGGTCCGCTCAGTTCGCCTGGGGTGCTGCGCTTTTCGGGTGGATCATAGAAGATGTCGGTCTTGCCGCCGGGAGCGACGAACTCGAAGGTGCCCCCCTGGGCGACCGCGTCGTCACCCGTTGAGCATGCGGTGAGCAGTACCAGCCCTGCCAGCACCGCCGCGCTCACCCGGGCGAGGGACGACCTCATTCAGATTCCCCAGGGCTCCGTGTAGCCCCATCGGATCAGGTTGTCGCCTTCGAAGGTGAACGACGTGATCGAGGACAGATTGCACAACCGGCTGTGCGGCAACGGCAGATGGGCGAGCTTGCGCCCCGTCATCGCCCGGCGCAGCGTCTCGACCGGAAGCTGGTGGCTGACGCACACCGCCTCGTGCCCGGCCGCCTTCTCCCGGGCCCGGTGCATGGCCGCCATCATCCGGGGAGCGATCTCGTCGTAGGGCTCACCCCAAGACGGCTTGGCGGGGTTGCGCAGCCGCGACCAGTTCCTCGGGTCGCGCAGGGCACCGTCGCCGGGTGCCACCCGCTCCCCCTCGAACATGTTCCACGACTCGATGAGACCGTCATCGGTAAAGATCGGCAGCCCATGGCTTTCGGCGATCGGCGCGGCGGTTTCCTGCGCCCGCTCCAACGGTGAGGCCACCACGTGGACGACGTCACGGTCGGCCAGCCAATCGGCGGCGGCCCGCGCCTGAGCCTGGCCACGCTCGGACAGGTGATAACCGGGCAACCGGCCGTAGAGCACCTTTTCGGGATTGTGGACCTCGCCGTGGCGCATCACGTGGACCGTTGTCCGGACGGTCGACCCGCGTTCGGTCATGGCCGGGCCTCCGCGGCCGCCCGGGCCGCGCCGGGCAGCGCATCGGCGATACGGGAGAACGCCTCGTCATCCAAAGCCGCTGAGACAAACCAGGTTTCGAAGGCGCTGCACGGCGGATAAACCCCCGCCTCCAACAGCGCATGGAAAAACGGCGGGAATCGCCAGGTTTCGGTCGCCTTGGCCGCGGCGAAATCGTCGACCTGCTCGTCGGTGAAGAACACGCTGAGCATGTTGCCCGCGCGCTGCACGCGGTGGGCCACCCCGGCGTCGGTGAGCGCGCCGGTGAGCAGGCCCGCCAAGCGGTCGGCGTTGGCATCCAACCGGGCGTACGCGGCGTCGTCGGCGTGGCGCAACGTGGCCAGCCCGGCGGCCATCGCCACCGGATTACCCGACAAGGTGCCGGCCTGGTAGACGGGCCCCAACGGGGCCAGCCGCCCCATCACCTCGGCACTGCCGCCGAACGCCGCGGCGGGCAGGCCACCGCTCATCACCTTGCCGAACGTGAAGATGTCGGCGTCGACGGGATCCAGGCCGTACCAACCGGCCCGGCTCACCCGGAAGCCCGTCATCACCTCGTCGAGAATCAGCAGCGCGCCGTGGGCCGCGGTGATCCGGCGCAGCGCCGCGTTGAAACCGGGCAGCGGCGCCACCGTGCCCATGTTTCCCGGGCTGGCTTCGCTGATGACACAAGCAATCTCGTCACCGAACCGGCCGAAGACCTCTTCGAGTGCTTCGGCGTTGTTGTACGGCAGCACGATGGTGTCGGCCGCGGCGGCGCCGGTGACACCGGGCGAGGACGGCAGACCCAGTGTGGCCACCCCCGAACCGGCGTCGGCCAACAGCGCGTCGCTGTGCCCGTGGTAGCAGCCGGAGAACTTGATGATCTTGGCGCGGCCGGTGTAACCGCGGGCCAGCCGGATGGCGCTCATGGTGGCCTCGGTGCCGGAGTTCACCAGACGCAGCCGCTCGACGGGGGCGACGCGGTCGATGATCTCGGCGGCCAACTCGGTCTCCGAGGGGGTCGGGGCGCCGAAGCTCAGCCCGTCGGCTGCCACCTTCTGCACGGCCTCCACCACCGCCGGGTGCGCGTGACCCAGCAGCATCGGACCCCACGAGCAGACCAGGTCGACATACCGGTTGCCATCAGCGTCGGTGAGCCAGTAACCGTTGGCCGAGGTGATGAACCTGGGGGTGCCGCCGACAGAGTTGAAGGCACGCACCGGAGAGTTCACCCCACCGGGGATGACTGCGCAGGCGTCGGCGAACAGTTCGGCCGATCGCGGAGTCTGCGTTTTGTCCACAGGCATGGCCACCAGTGTCCCAGCCGGTGCAAATCAATCAACTACAGGGTGTAGTGGGCGCGGTCACTCAGCGGGCGTCAGCTCGAACACCGGATGGTCGGCGTCGTCGGGCAGGTCACGGAAGTAACCCTCCACCACCTTGCCGGCCAGCGGACGGTAGGCGGCGATGATCGGTGCCCGTTGCGCCACCGGAACCTCGGCCGCCAGGTAGCTCGATTTGCCCAACGTGACCCTCGGGTTGGCCCGGATGTTGCGCACCCATTCCGATTCGCCCCGGGTGGACACCAGGTACTTGACCCCGTCGACCTCGGGGACCACGACAGGAATCTGCTGGGGCTGTTTGCTGACCCGCGTGGTGACGGTCAGCGTCTGGCTGTGCCCGATGCCCGTGGCCATCGCGATCCGGTTGAACACCTTCTGAACGAACCACGGGGGCTTGAGGTAGGCCATGGCCCCAGTCTCGGCACATATCACCCACCGCGCCAGCCCAACGTCGCATCATTGGGCATGCAACTCCCACAATGGCTGGCTCGGCTCAACAGGTATGTCACCAACCCCATCCAGAAACTCTGGGCCGGATGGGCGCCCCTGTACGGCATCCTCGAACACGTCGGCCGCAAGTCCGGCGGCCGCTACCGCACGCCGCTGTCGGTGTTCAGCACCGACGAGGGCGTCGCGATTCTGCTCACCTACGGCCCGAACCGGGACTGGCTCAAGAACATCACCGCAGCCGGCGGGGCCCAGATGCGCAGGCGCGGCAGAACCATCCAGCTCACCGACCCGCGGGTGGTGTCCAAAGCCGAGGCGGCCGTTCATGTGAAGGGTCGGGTGCGTCGTGTCTTCGAGCGGGTGCCGGTCGAACAGGCGGTGCTGTTGCGGCGGGTCTGACCCACGGTGGCGTCGGCGAGGTGCTCGGCGTATCGCGTCAGGCCGCGTTCCAGCGTTACGGCAAACGGGTACTCGCCTGGCACGGGCGCACCGGGGCCGAGGCGCCATCAGCTTGGACGCCTGACTGAGGAGACCCCATGACCGAGCTCCCACCTGCCGGTACGTCGTTGCGGGTGCTGGTCACCGGCGCCACCGGATACATCGGCGGCCGCCTGGCCCCTCGGCTGGTCGAAGCCGGGCACCGGGTACGGGCGATGGCCCGCAATCCCGACAAGATCAGCGATGTGCCGTGGGCACAAGATGTGGAAGTCGTTCGCGGCGACCTCACCGACCCGGAAACGCTGACTGCCGCCTGTCGCGACATCGACGTCGTCTACTACCTCGTGCACTCGATGACCGCCCGCAAAGACTTCATCGAATCCGAGCGCCGCAGCGCAGAAAACCTTGTTGGCGCCGCACGGCGAGCCGGCGTGCGACGCATCGTCTACCTCGGCGGCCTGCATCCGGAATCGGACCGGCTCTCGACGCATTTGCGATCCCGCAGCCAGGTCGGAGAGATCCTGGTGAAATCCGGTGTCCCGACTCTCGTCCTGCAAGCCGGGGTTGTGATCGGTTCCGGGTCAGCGTCGTTCGAGATGATCCGGCACCTGACCAATCGGCTGCCGGTGATGACCACACCGCGCTGGGTCAACAATCGAATCCAGCCGATCGCGGTACGCGACGTGCTCCACTATCTACTCGAGGCCGCCACCGCTGAGATCCCGCACAGCCGCACCTACGACATCGGTGGCCCCGATATCTTGCGCTACGGCGAGATGATGCAGATCTACGCCGACGTCGCCGGCTTGGCTCGTCGCCGGATTCTCGTACTCCCTGTTCTCACACCAAAACTCGCCGGGCTGTGGATCGGATTGGTGACCCCCGTCCCGCCGCGGATCGGTCGCGCCCTGATCGAATCCCTGAGCATCGACGCTGTCGCCGCCGAGTACGACATCGACTCGATCATCGCGAGGCCGCCCGGAGGCACGACCCGATATCGGGAGGCCGTCGCACTCGCACTACGGCGCATCAAGAACGGTGAAGTCGAAACCACCTGGGCCAATGCATCTTCCACTGGTGCACCGTCCGATCCGCTGCCCTCTGATCCCAGTTGGGCCGGCGACGCCATCTACACCGACGACCGCAGCATCGACTGCGCGGTATCGGTTGAGCAGGTGTGGCAGGTGGTCGAAGGTGTCGGCGGCGAGAACGGGTGGTACTCGTTTCCGCTTGCCTGGACAATCCGCGGCTGGCTGGACCGCCTTACTGGCGGGGTTGGCCTGACGCGTGGCCGCCGCCACCCCCACGTCCTGCACACCGGAGACGCCCTGGACTTCTGGCGAGTCGAGAGAATCCGGCGACCGCTCCTGCTGAGGCTGCGGGCCGAGATGCGCACCCCCGGCGACGCCTGGCTCGAGTGGCGGCTCGAATCGCGCGGCACAGACCAGACCCGGCTGCACCAGCGTGCCATCTTCTTCCCGAAAGGTCTTGCCGGAAGGATCTATTGGAACGCACTCCTGCCCTTCCACGGCATCATCTTCACCGGCATGCTCAACAACATCGCCATCGCCGCGCAAAGAGGCCCCAAGGACGGGGGATGAGCCTCACGGCGAAGTTGCTCTGGCGCCGGCCGCATCCAGTCGACGGTTCTGACGGATCACCACGCGGCGTAGACCGAGCAATACCGCGGCGGGCACCGCCATCAGCACGATGATCTGGACCATCTCACTCATCGTGGCACCCGGGCAGAATCGGCGTTTCGTCTCGCATACCTGCCGGTCTACCCGGGCCGCGGGGCACTCGGCGACCATCTCAACGGTTTCTTGACGGCGGCCGCTCGAATCCTTACGGATCCGTGACCGCGCCTCGACCCGCAGGCACATGACGCTGAACCGTCAGCGGACCGGCAGATTCAGCAAACCGGCAAACCCCTGTTCACCTGGGAATTCAGCGTCTACAGTAGATAAGTCACTACTGCAGTCGGCAGCAGGGCGCGGTATCTGTCCAATCGGTGGCAGGAGGTCACCATGAAGCGCCTACTCGTCATCGGCTACGGCACCGCGAGCTATCTGTTGTTCGTTGTGGCCTTCCTCTACGCCATCGCCTTCGTCGGCAACTTCGTGGTGCCTCGCACGGTCGACCACGGCATCACCGCACCCGTGGCCGAGGCGGTGCTCGTCAACCTGCTGCTGCTGTCGGTGTTCGCCATCCAGCACAGCGTGATGGCGCGCCCGTGGTTCAAAGCACGGTGGACACGGATCGTCCCGCAAGTCATCGAACGCAGCACCTACGTGCTGCTGTCCAGCCTGGCGCTGTTGCTCTTGTACTGGCAGTGGCGCACCATGCCCGCGATCGTGTGGAACGTGGAATCCACTGCGGGACGGGCAATTCTGTGGGCGTTGTTCTGGCTGGGCTGGGCCACGGTATTCGCCTCGACGTTCATGATCAACCACTTCGACCTGTTCGGGTTGCGGCAGGTGTGGCTCAACTGGCGCGGGCAGCCGTACCGCGAACTGGGTTTCCAGACGGTGATGCTCTACCGGGTGATCCGGCATCCCATCATGGCCGGATTCATCGTGGCGTTCTGGGCCATCCCGACGATGACTGCCGGCCATCTGCTGTTCGCAGCCGTCAGCACCGCCTACATCCTGGTGGCGATCCAGCTCGAGGAACGCGACCTGGTGGACAGCCTGGGTGATGAGTACCGCAACTACCGGCATCGGGTCGCGATGCTGGCCCCAGGACTACACCCCGGCCACGATCATCGCGCCCCGAAGGTCAGGCACCGGCCGGCGTAGCCGTCAATCGGCCCGCCAGCTCAACACCTCACCGGATCCCGCGGTCATGACGGTGCCCGGCATCACCCGTAGCCGGTACGGGGTCAACCGCAGGGCCGCGAACTGGTCCGAGGTCGGTCCGTCGCTCCACTGCGGGATGATGCGCGGGTCGTAGCCCACCGGCGCAGGTCCGTTGGCGAACCGGTCCCACACCTGAGTGCAGGTCTCGTCGTCGGTGTACCACTCCACCAGGCAGTCGGCCGCGCAGGTGTCGTGGTTGGTGGTCCAGTAGCTGACCGAGACGTGCGGATGTACCGCCAGATGTGCGCGCTTGACCGGGCTGGGCACCGTGGCAACCCAGCCGAACAGATCGGTACCGTCCCACTCCCAGATGGGGTGCAGGATCCGGCTGCGGGGTTGGCCGTCGGCGTCGACGGTGGCCACCGAGGCCCAGACGATCTCGTGAGCCATCGTCACGAAAGCGGGGGCAATACGTTCGAGCGGGATCGCAGTCACACCAGCCACAGTAGGCAAGGACTGGCCTGCAACGGCGTGGGTTCGGGGTTACTGCGGGCTGTCGGTGTCGCCGTAGATCGGCTTGCCGTCGTCATCGACCCAATCGTTGACCGCCGTGCCGGATACCGTGCCATTGCTGCCCGGCAAGGTGACGGTGGGACGGGAGTCGTCATATGACTGCATGATGCGCTCGGCTTCTTTGCGGTTCTCTTCGCTGACTGGTGGCGGTTGTTCGGTGGTCATACCTATCGGGCTGCCCGAAAGTGTGAGCTGCCAAACACTTCGGCGGGCCGGACAAGATCAGGCCGACACGGTACGAAGCGAGGCCGGCAGGCTGGGCAGGAAATGCCGGGTGGCGAATGCCCGTAGGTCCTCGGGAGTGTCCAGGGGCTCGACGCTGGGCAGCAACAGCACCATTCCGGCGTAGCGCAGAATGGTGTCGGCCAGGTCGTTGACGGCCTGCTCTCCAATCCGCTCGGCAAACCCGGCCGGAAGGATCACCTTGAGCGCCGCGGCCATCCGTTCGATCGCCGCGCCGTAGTGGGTGTGCAGCAGCTCCATCACCAGCGCCGGCTCATCGGCGATCAACTGGTTGAGGACGTGGCGGCGCCGGAACTCCAGGATCGACAGCGTGAACGCTTCGACGTAGTAATTCGATTGCGGCCCAGCATTTTTCAGCTCATTGGCGATATCGGAGAACAGCGCGACGTTCTCCCGCTCGATGACCGCCGCGACCAACTCGTCGCGGTTGGCGAACCGGCGGTAGATCGTGGTGCGACTGACCCCGGCCCGACGCGCGACGTCATCGAGCGCGACCCGGCGCAGGCCGTGCCGCTCGAACTCGAGGAGCGCCGCGTCCAGGATCGCCACCGTCGCGGGCGACGAATCAGGCAGCGTCGGATCAGCTTTGGGCATAGCCCTTTTGCGCAAACTTGCTGTAGCGCACGCTCATCGGTAGATGATCCCACACCCAATTCACCGGACGGGACCGGCAGAACGCCGCGAACCGCTGGTAGTTGCGCTCCTGACGGTCACTCCACGGCAGGTCGAGCAGGTAGCGGGCGCGCGGCGGCAGACCGCCTGCGGTCAGGAAGGCCGCCACCGGGTTGAACACCGCGGCGACGACGCGCCACACCGCCGGGTGTACCGCCTTGGGGCATGGGAAACCCTTGGTGACGTAGCCGACGCCGTAGCGGGCGGACTTGTGCGGGACCGCCACCTCGTTCATCATCCGGTCCCAGTACTGCTCGAACTCGGCGTAGGTGGCCGGCATCGGCCGGTCGCTGACCCCGTAGCGCCGGTACCACGTCTTGGATTCCAGGTAGATCTGTTCCTTCTCGGCATCGCTGAGCCGTTTGACGAAGGTGTCGGCGAAGTAGAGCACCTGCTCGACGAACGTTGCATGCGCCCAGAAGTAGGTCTCGGGGTCCAGCGCGTGGTAGCGCGAACCGTCGGGCATGTCGCCCTTGACGTGGTGGTGGAAGTCGCGCACCTGGGTGCCGGCGTTGTCGGCCTCGGTGCCGTAGACGGTCCGGAAGATCGGCGGGATGGTCCGCTTGAGCCGCTCGGCGGTGTCGGAGAAGAACGTCGAGTGATCGAGCACCCCCTGGCCGAGCTCGGCCAGCATGTTCTGCAGGACGGCGGGCCGCGGGCCGATCAGGAACATCCGGTTGTCGCCGAAGTACTTCCAGACCAGCGATTGGGGCCCGAGAGGCAGGGCGTCGGTCTGCTGAGGCTGCTCGGCCAGTTCGGTCATGGACACAGTGTTACAGATTTCGCACTTTGTACCAAGATGGGTGTGATCAGGTTCACCGAGGTGGATGGGCGGCGTTATCGGGCTGTTGCCGGACCGTGTCGCGGGCTGAGACCCATGGTTGGAATGATGCGCAAGTGCCCCCGCTGACCCGCCGAGATGCGCTGCGTTTGGGCGTCACCGGAGCGGGCGCCGCAGGACTGATGACACTGGGCAGCCTGCTCGGTAGGCCGATTCCCCGCGCCTCGGCGAGCCCCAACCAAACCGCCTCCGGGGGTGCTGTTCTACCGACCCGCGAATCGGGGTCGTTCACCTCCGCGGCCCGCGGCGGCGTCGAAACCAACTGGATCATCGCCCGTCCGCCAGGCCAGCACGGCCCCCTGCGCCCGGTGATCGCCCTGCACGGGATGGACAACGACGCCGCCGGGGTGATGGACCTGGGCATCCCGGAGGCGCTGGCCCAGCTGACCGCGGCCGGCCGGCCACCGTTCGCGGTGGTCAGTGTCGACGGCGGCAACTCGTTCTGGCGCCGTCGCGCCTCCGGGGAGGATGCCGGGGCGATGGTGCTCGACGAGCTGATCCCGATGCTGGCCACCAAGGGCATCGACACCTCCCGCGTGGCCTTCATGGGCTGGTCGATGGGCGGCTACGGCGCCATGCTGTTGGGCGCCAGACTGGGCGCCGCACGTACCGCTGCGGTCTGCGCAATCAGCCCGGCGCTGTACCTGACGTACTGGGGCGCGCCGCCCGACGCCTTCGACAGCCTCGACGACTGGCAGCAGAACTCAGCGATGAGGCTGCTGCCTGCGCTGGGGTCGATCCCGCTCCGCGTCGACTGCGGCACCGCAGACCGCTTCTACGCGGCGACCCGAATGTTCGTCAACCAACTGCCAAGGACCCCGGCGGTCGGCTTCTACCCCGGCGGCCATGACGAGAACTTCTGGCGCGCACACTTGTCCGATGAGCTCACCTGGCTCGATTCCTGATCGCAGCCTCGAACCGTCACCCCCAAGTGAGGGGATCGAGCGCGAGATAGAACCGCAGACGCCCGGGATCCAGTTCGGCCGGATAGCCCGTAGCCAGACCCGCCGCGGCATCCTCGGCGAAACCGGGGAAGGTGTCGGCAGTGTTGGCCAACAACAACGCCAGATCCGCATGACGATCCGCGGAACCCAGACGACCCAGGTCGACAAAACCCTCGACAGTGAGCCGGTCGGGGTCGATCAGGATGTTCGGCAGACACAGGTCTCCATGGCACACCACCCGATCGTCAGCCTCCTGCCGGCGACGCAGGCTAGCCTCGCGTTCGACGCGGGCCAGCAGGTCGCCGGCCGGGACGTCCCGGTCCTCGTCGCGCAGGAACTCCGGGTTGACCGCGCCCGCGGCAACCACCGAGCGGGCCCGGGTCAACATGTCGTCCAGATCGCGCCGGTGAGGACACTCGCCGGCCGGGATGGCGTGCAGGGCGCGGACCGCCGCCACGATCGCTGGCCAGGCCGTCCGCAGTGCCGGTTCCGCGACCCGATCCGCACCGACGCCCCCGACTGCGCTCGTGATCAGGACGGCACCACCGTCCTCGGTGGTACCCCAGTCGATGACGGCAGGCACCGGCAGACCGCGACCGTGCGCCCACGACGCCCGGTCCCGCTCCGCAGCCAGATCAGCCACGGCCGCGGCGCCGACCACTTTCGCGTACCTGGACCCCTCCGCGTTCCGGAACACCCCGGTGCCGGATTCACCGCGGGTGACGGGCTCCCAATCGATCACCGCTCAGCGACGCAACCGGGCGATGCCCAACACGATCAGCACACCCGCCAAACCGGCGAGCACCAACGCCAGCACCAGCAACGGCGCCGAATAGCTGATCGCGGTGGTGGGCGGCTCACCGTCGAGCACGGGCGCCACCTCGATCGTTGAGGACGCCGCGAGCCAGCTCAGCACACAACCCACTGCCGCAACGGCGGCCACCAGCAACTCCAGCAGGGCACGCCGTCTCACGGCGTGCGCTCCTCGACCAGCGGCGTGAGCACTTCCCGCAGTTTGCGGTGCTTGCGGGCCCAGGCCTGGGCGGTACGCGCGCCGGTGAGTTTGAGCCCGATGCCGGTGCGGCCCTTCGGCACCCCGGTCAGCTCACCGAGTGCCCGGGCAGATTGCCATTTGGGCACCTCTGAGCCCGATGCCTCGGGATAGATCAGCACGATCTCGTCGACCCGCAGCGTCTCGGCACCCTGCCGCAGGGTCTCGGCGGTCAACTCGACCGAGGTGTGGATACGCGCAGCCTTGATCTGGATGGCCACGAACACCGACACCAGTAGCAGGAACACGATCGGGATCCACAGGTCGTGACCGTATCCACCGGTCATCTGCAGGATCGCCATGCCGGCCCCGGCGAACGGGCCCAACAGCAGCCACGCCCAGCTGGCCCCCTGCTCGTAGAACAGCACCTCGGAGCCGACTTTGTTCACCGGTTCACTCTCCATCGTCACCCTTCCGCAGTGGCAGCGCGTTCAGGCCGGTACCCACGATGAGCGGGAGCAGCGCGACCAGCACGAGAACATTGAGGCCGGTCAACAGCACCAGGACCACGATAGCCAGCGACAACGCCACCGCCGCGCGGCGGTAACGTGGATCGTCGGAGCGGCTGCGACCCGCCAGAAATGCCATCCCGAGGCCGCCGAGCGCCACGAGCGCTCCGATCCCCCGGTACAACATCGCATTGACGCCGGGCGGGCTCGCCGAGACCGCCAGCATCCCGCCGGCCATCAACAACACCGCGCCGACCAGCCAGCAACCGAACACGATGGTCGTGCGGCGCGACGTTGGTGATGAAGGCATTGTCGCCAAAGCGTAGCGAAACTACCGGGTGAAGAAACCGTCGGCGTCCTTGCGGTGCAGCAGGTACAGCCCGCCCGCGATCAACACCGTTCCGACGATCGCGGTGACCGCGTAGCCCACCGCGGCCGCATCCTGGCGTTCGCCGGTCAGCAGGCTGCTGACCGCATGCAGCGCCGAGACGATCCCGCCGCTGGTCAGCAGCGTGCGGGCCCAGCGATACCCCTGGCGCATCAACCACAGGAACGCCACCACGATCGACGACAGCGCCACCACGAACATCACCGAGAAGACGGCGGTCATCGACCGCTGCACACCGGTGCCCGATCCGGTGAACGCGTCGATCAAGAACCCCACCGCCATGAGCACCAGCGCGGCCGTCCACAGCCAGAAGCCGGTGTCGACGTCCTCGGGACGGTCGTTCGGGCTCTGCTGCGGTTCGGTCACCGGCGCCCTCACGCGAGCCAACCGGCCACATCGGCCGCCCAATAGGTCAGCACGATGTCGGCGCCGGCCCGCCGGATCCCGGTCAACGACTCCAAGGCCGCCGCCTGCAGGTCGATCCAGCCGTTGGCCGCGGCCGCACAGATCATCGAGTACTCACCCGAAATCTGGTATGCGGCAACAGGTACCGGTGAAATATCGGCCGCGGCGCGCACCACGTCCAGGTAGCTCATCGCGGGCTTGACCATCACCATGTCGGCGCCCTCGTCGATATCGAGCTCGATCTCGTGCACGGCTTCGCGGATGTTGCCCGGATCCTGTTGGTAGGTACGACGATCCCCCACCAGGCTGGACGACACCGCCTCGCGGAACGGGCCGTAGAACGCCGAGGCGAACTTGGCCGCATAGGCCAGGATGGCGACGTGCGCGTGCCCGGCCGCGTCCAGCCCGTCCCGGATGGCAGCCACCTGGCCGTCCATCATGCCGCTGGGCCCGACCACGTGGGCACCCGATTCCGCTTGTGCCACAGCAAGTTCCACATAGCGCAGATTGGTCGCGTCATTGTCGACCCGGCCGGCGTCGTCCAACACGCCGCAGTGCCCGTGGTCGGTGAACTCATCGAGGCAGGTGTCGGCCATCAGCACGGTCGAATCACCGAGGTCCTTGGCCAGATCACGCAGTGCCACATTGAGGATGCCGTCCGGATCGACGCCCACGGCACCGGTCGGATCCTTGTCCTCGTCGCAGGGCACACCGAACAGCATCAACCCGCCGACCCCGGCGGCCACCGCGTCCGCGGCCGCCCGGCGCAACGAATCCCTGGTGTGCTGCACCACGCCGGGCATCGAGGAGATCGGTCGCGGTTCATCGATTCCGTCGGCGACGAACATCGGCAGAACCAGATGGCGTGGCTCCAAAGAGGTTTGGGCCACCAGGCGGCGCATCGCCGGGGTGGACCGCAACCGGCGGGGCCGGTGTCTCGGAAAGGCCACAGCTATCCCTCCTCCTGTCCCATCCTCGAATCGGCTTTCCAGCAGGAAAAGTTCGAGTAAGGACCCGCCGGAATGCTGTTTCGGCGGTGTCTACCTGCGGCGGCTCTTCTTACGCGGCGGAGGCAACGCGCCCTCGGCACGGAGCCGGGCAGCGTGCTCGGCCAGCGCGTCGACCAGCGGTCCCACCGCGGCCGACTCGGGCTGAACATCCACCCGCAGGCCGAATTCCGCTGCGGTTTCAGCGGTCTTGGGGCCGATGCAGGCCACGATGGTTCGGGCGTGCGGCTTGCCGGCGATACCGACCAGGTTGCGCACCGTCGAGCTGGAGGTGAAGCAGACCGCGTCGAACCCGCCGGTCTTGATCATCTCGCGCGTCTGCGCCGGCGGCGGAGCCGCCCGCACGGTGCGGTAGGCGGTGACGTCCTCGATCTCCCAGCCGCGCTCACGCAGGCCCTCGGCCAGCGTCTCGGTGGCGATGTCGGCACGCGGCAGCAGCACCCGGTTCACCGGGTCGAAAACCTCGTCGAACGGCGGGAACTCCTCCAGCAGGCCCAGCGAGGACTGCTCCCCCGACGGCACCAGCTCAGGGTTGATACCGAACGCGCGCACCTTGTCGGCGGTGGCCTGTCCGACGCACGCGATCTTCACACCCGAGAACGCCCGCGCGTCGAGACCGAACTCGTTGAACTTCTCCCACACCGCACGCACGGCATTGGTCGAGGTGAACACCACCCATTGGAACCGGCCGTCGACCAGACCCTTGACCGCGCGCTCCATCTGCGCGGGGCTGCGCGGCGGCTCGACGGCGATGGTCGGTACCTCGATCGGCAGGGCACCGTGGCCCACCAGCTTGTCGCTCATCTCGCCGGCCTGATCCTTGGTGCGCGGCACCAGCACGGTCCAGCCGTACAGGGCGCGGCTCTCCCACCAGTTCAGCTTGGCCCGGTTGGCCACGGTCTTGCCGATGGTGACGACCAGCTGGCCGACCAACGGCCCGGCCAGCTCGCTGCCCGCCGGCTTCTCCAGCACGGCCTTGTCGGTCAGCCCACCGAGCGTGGTCTCCACCGATCGCTGCTGGCAGGTGGTGCCGCTCGCGGTCACCACCGCCGGGGTGCTGTCGACCAGCCCCTGCTCGATCAGCGTGCGGGCGGCATCCGGCAGGTGCGACGCCGTCGCGTGCAAGATCAGCGGCCCGGGTGCGGCGGCCAGCGCCGCCCAGTCGACGTCCCCGCGGACATCGGCCACCGTGTGCGCCGAACCCAGCGGCAGGCCCGCGTAGGTCGGCACCGCGCTGGTGGCGGGCAGTCCGGGGACGATCTCGAAGTTCACGTGGGACTTGGCCAGCGCACCGATTTCGGTGATGACGGCGTCGACCGACAACGGGTCACCGGCGACCAGGCGCACCACGTCGTAGCCGTGACGGGCCTCGGCGACCAGCGTCTTGGCCACCTCGGCAGGATCACCGAGGGCCGGGCGGACCTCGGGCCCACCGGAGATGACGGCGGCCTGGGCCGCGTCGGGACTTCCGGCCGCATCGGCGGCCGATGCGTCAGCGGCGGCGTCGGCCTTGCCCGGCGTAGCCGGGGCCGGGCCGGACGCGGGCGGCAACTCGGTGCCGATCAGCGCCAACACGGCTTCTGGGACGTCGGGATCGGTGAACACCAACTCGGCGTGCGCCAGCACGGCTTGCGCCCGTGCCGTCAGCAGCCCCGGATCTCCCGGGCCCGAGCCCACAAATGTGATGCGGCCGGGCTTCGCCTTGCGACCTCGCATGGTCATTCTTCACTCCCGCGCTCTACCAACAGCTCGCGTGCACCCAGCTCGAAAAGCTCCGCGGCCACCGAGACACCCAAGTCGGCGGCCCGATCGGGAGTTCCGATACCGGACGCACGGATCACGTCGGATCCGTCCAGCGTCGCTACGCAGCCGCGCAACGACAGCTCCTCGAAGACATTGCCGTCCTCATCGATCGACTCGACCACTTCTGCGATCGCGCCAACCGGTGCGGAACAGCCCGCCTCCAGTTCGGCGAGCAGGATCCGTTCGGCGGTGACCGCGGCGCGCGTGTCGGTGTCATCCAACTCCGCCAGCACCGAAATCAGCTCGGTGTCGCCGGCACGGCATTCCACCGCGAGCGCACCCTGAGCCGGAGCTGGCAACATCTGCACCGGCTCGAGCGACTCGGTGACCTCATCGAGTCGTCCGATACGGGCCAGACCCGCGCGGGCGACCACGATGGCGTCGAGATCACCGCTCGTAACCCTGTTCAACCTGGTATCTAGGTTGCCTCGTAGGGGGCGGATTTCCAAACCGAGACCCAGTGCTCTAAGCTGCGCGGCCCGTCGCGGGCTCGACGTGCCGATCACGGACCCCGAAGGCAACTCGCCGAGCACCAATCCGTCGCGTGCCACCAGCGCGTCACGGGGATCCTCGCGGCGCGGGACGGCGGCGATCACGAACCGTTCGTCGCGCGCGGTGGGCAAATCTTTGTAGGAGTGCACGGCCATGTCCACCCGGCCGTCGTGGATCGCCTCGCGCAGCGCGGCGGTGAAGACGCCCACTCCGATCTCGGCGATGGGCCCCTGGTTGCGGTCACCCTCGGTCGAGATGATCACCAGCTCGCAGGCGTGTCCAGCCGCCAACAAAGCGTCCCTGATGGTGCCGGCCTGCGTGGTCGCCAGCAGGCTACCCCGGGTGCCGATCCGGATTACCGTATCGCGCGTGTCTACCAAGCTCTACTCAGACTTATCGAGATCTGTTGTCATGAAAGGCAATTCGCTGGCCGCCACAGCTTCGACGGCCTGCGGATCGAGTTCGAACAGCTCCCGCAGGGCCTCTGCGTAGCTGTCCCCGCCAGGCGCGCTGGCGAGTTGTTTCACCCGCACCGTGGGTGCGTGCAAAAGCTTGTCGACGACACGGCGGACCGTCTTGGCCACCTCGTCGCGGTGCGTCGCGTCCAGCCCCGGCAGCCGGTTGTCCAGCCGCAACAGCTCGGCCTCGACCACGTCGGCGGCGCGCTGCCGCAGCGCGGTGACGGTCGGGGTGACCTCGGCCATCCGCTGGCCGGACAGGTAGTTGGCAACCTCGGTGGCAACGATCGTGCGGGCCGCATCGGCGTCGGTGGCCGCCGCCCGGGCCGACGGTTCGCGCTGGATCCGGTCCATGTCGACGACCCAGACCCCGGGCAGTCCGGACACCGCCGGATCCACGTCGCGCGGCATCCCGAGGTCACAGATCACCAGCTGCCGGTCGCAGTCGACGGCGTTGCGCTGAGCCAGGGCATGGTGCACGTCGGCCAGGGACACCACCGGACGCACCGCGCCGGTGCTGCTGACCACGACATCGGCATCGGCCAGGGCTTCGTCCAGATGGTCCAGGGACCAGGCCTGCGCCCGCACGCCCTGCTCGGTGAGATTCTCGGCGAGGCGCTCGGCCCGCGGCAGCGAGCGGTTCACCACGTGAACCCGGTCGATCCCGGCCCGCACCAGGTGCGCGCCGGCCAGCGCGCCCATCGAGCCCGCGCCGATCACTGCGGCGGTACGCCCGGCGAGCCCGCCGCTGAGTTTGGTCTCGGCCATTCCGAGGGCCACCGAGACGACGGACGCGCCCGCGGCGTCGATGCCGGTCTCCGAATGCACCCGCTTGCCGACGTTCAGCGCCCGCTGGGCCAGCTCGTGTAGCGTGCGGCCGACGGTCTGGTGTTCCTCGGCCGAGGCGTAGGCGCGACGCACCTGTCCCAAAACCTGGGCCTCACCGATGACGGCCGAATCCAGGCCGCTGGTCACCGCGAACAGGTGCTCGACGGCGGCCTCGGCGTAACGCACGTAGGCATATTTGGTGAGGTCGTTGAGCGACATGCCCGAATGCTCGGAGAGCACCTGCCCGATGATCGACAGACCGCCGTGGAATGCCTCTACCACGGCGTATATCTCGACGCGGTTGCAGGTGGACAGGACCATGGCCTCGGTGACCAGCGAGGAGCGAAGCACCTCGTCGATGATCTTGGTCTGATCCGACTCGTCAGTGCTCAACTGCTCGAGAACTGACACCGGCGCGCTGCGGTGCGAAACCCCGAATAGCAGCACACTCACGGCTTCATCACCACGTCACCAAGGTAATCGTTTCCCGCCCGCCCACCAAATTTCACCTGGCGGTGAGGTCCGCCCGAAGCTGCTGTTCGTCGACATCCCAGTAGCTGTGTTCGGTGCCGTTCAGCAAAATCACCGGCAACAGGTCGCCGTACCGAGCCCGCAGGGAGGCGTCACCGGCCGCGGCGGCCTCGTCCACGTCCGTGTTCACCAGCTCGAAATCGAGCTCCTCGCGCAACACGGCCAACTGCCGGGCCGCCCGCTCACACATGCTGCAACCCGCCCTGGTCAGCAACGTCACAGTGTTCCCCCCGCCGGCCCGACTGCCGCCACCCGCCTGCTCACGCTCCACACCGCCAGTATCCGGGCTGTGTGACTTAGGGTGACAACGTGCCCGAATCCGGTAGTGCCGATGCGCTCGAACAGGAGCTTGCCGCCGAGGCCAGCGCCGAACTCGCTGTCACCGAGCTCGAGTCCGACATCGACCCCGTCGGGACGCCCGCACCGCCACCGGATCTCACGGCCGCCGCGTTCTTCGACGTCGACAACACCCTGGTCCACGGATCGTCACTGGTGCACTTCGCCCGTGGCCTGGCCGCCCGCAAGTACTTCACCTACCGCGACATCCTGGGCATCGTCTATGCGCAGGCCAAGTTCCAGTTCACCGGCAAGGAGAACAGCGACGACGTCGCCGAGGGCAAGCAGAAAGCCCTGGCCTTCATCGAGGGCCGCTCCACCGCCGAACTCGTCGAACTGGGTGAGGAGATCTACGACGAGATCATCGCCGACAAGATCTGGGCCGGAACCCGGGCACTGGCCCAGATGCACCTGGACGCCGGCCAGCAGGTGTGGCTGGTCACGGCGACCCCATATGAGCTGGCCGCCACCATCGCCCGGCGGCTGGGCCTGACGGGTGCGCTGGGCACCGTCGCCGAGTCGGTCGACGGGGTGTTCACCGGCCGACTGGTCGGCGACATCCTGCACGGCACCGGGAAAGCCCACGCGGTACGGTCGCTGGCCATCCGCGAAGGCCTCAACCTGCGCCGGTGCACCGCCTATTCGGACAGCTTCAACGATGTGCCGATGCTGTCGCTGGTCGGTACCGCGGTGGCGATCAACCCCGACGCCGCACTGCGCGATGTGGCCAGGGAGCGGGGCTGGGAGATCCGCGATTTCCGCACCGCACGCAAGGCGGCGCGGATCGGTGTCCCGTCGGCCTTGGCGCTCGGCGCACTCGGCGGCGCGCTGGCCGCCGCCGCCTCTCGCCGCCACGACATTCGCTGAGTGGGCGAGGTGCGCTGGTAAGCTGCCGCGGCGGGCCACGTCAGCGGGCCCCGCAGCCATGCACGTTTGTGCGCAGCGCGCACGCATACCGAACAGCGCAGGGAACATGAGCATCGCCGCAAACATCATCGGGACCCACTACCGGTACCCCGACTACTTCGAGGTCGGCCGGGAGAAGGTCCGCGAGTTCGCCCGCGCGGTCAAGGACGAGCATCCGGCGCTCTATGACGCCGAGGCCGCCAAGGAGTACGGCCATGACTCGGTGGTGGCGTCGGTGACGTTCCTGGCGGTGGCCGGTCGACGTGTCCAGCTGGAGCTGTTCGACAAGTTCGACATTCCGATCAATCTGGAGCGGGTGCTGCACCGCGACCAGAAGCTGATCTTCCACCGGCCGATCATGGTCGGCGACAAGCTGTGGTTCGACTCGTACCTCGATTCGGTCATCGAGTCGCACGGCACCGTGATCGCCGAGGTGCGCGCCGAGGTCTCCGACGACGACGGCAATCCGGTTGCCACGAGCATCGTGACCATGCTGGGCGAGGCCGCCATCGACGAGGCCGACGAGATCAGTTCACAGATCGCCGCGGCACGTGATGCCGCGATCGCCAAGATGGTTGCTGGGCAAAAGTCCGGCGCCTGATTTTTCTCTCCGCGAGCCCTTGCGCTCGCGGTGAAAACGTCAGCCGAAGAACATGTTTCGGCGCCCCGCCAGGAGCTGATACAGCGTGTGCTGAATGGTCTCGCGGACCTGGTCGGTGAGCTCGAACGTGATCATCGGGTCGTCGGCGGCGCTCTCGTCGTAATCGGTCGTCTCGATCGGCTCGCCGAATTGGATGTGCCACTTCGACGGCAACGGCACCAATCCGAGCGGGCCCGCCAACGGGAACAGCGGGGTCACCGGGAAGTACGGCAGACCGAGCAACCGGGCCAGCAACTTGACGTCGGCCATCATCGGGTAGATCTCCTCGGACCCGACGATCGAGCACGGCACGATCGGCGCCTGCGCACGCAGAGCTGCGGAAACGAAGCCACCGCGGCCGAACCGCTGCAGCTTGTAGCGGTCCTTGAAGTTCTTGCCCAGCCCCTTGAAGCCCTCGGGGAACACCGCCGTGAGCTCACCGTTGGCGAGCAGTCGGTGCGCGTCGGCGGTGCAGGCCATGGTGTGCCCGGCCTTGCGCGCGGCCTGGCCGACCATCGGCAGGTCGAAAACCAGATCAGCGGCCAGCAGACGCAGATCCCGATTCCCGGGGTGGTGATCGTGCACGGCCACCTGAGTCATCAGCCCGTCGAAGGGCAGCACCCCGGCGTGGTTGGCCACCACGAGCGCCGCGCCCTCGGCGGGCAGGTTCTCGATGCCGGACACCTCAACCCGGAACCAGGACCGGAAAAACGTTCGCAGCAAAGGCAAGAAGATTGCGTTGGTGATGTGCGGGTCGAACCCGAACTCGTCCACCGAGTAGGCACCGGTCATGCGGGTGCGAATGAATTCCGAGACTGCCGCGATGCCCTTGACGAGTTCGCTGGGGCCTTCGTCGGCCGCCGATTGACCCGAAGCGCCGCTGCGCCGCTGATCGATCTCCCGCACTACCGCGGCGATCTGCTCCGCCGAGGCCCGGCTACCCGGATCGGCCAGAACAGACGGATGCCTGCGGGCGCTGTCAGACCGGGCCGCAGCCCGGCGCGCAGCTGAGGAACGGCTCGAGTTCCCATGTAGCGGAATAACTTTCGCCTTGGATTCACCCGCCACGTCGATACCTTCTCCCACCCCGGATAGAGCCAGTCTTTAATATCCCAAACGCTGCGCCACCCCCACGGCGCGACTCTCCATTGAGCGTACCCATCGCGGATCGAGTATCGGAGTCAATCCGCGACCGCGGACGTAGTCGTCGAATGCTTCGGCGGTCGTCCACTTGGGACTGTAGCCCAGAACCCTGTGCATTCGCGTAGTGTCCATGACCCGGCCGTAGCTCAGATAGTTCATCTGGTCGCGGTCGAGTTCGGTGTAACGCGTTGCGCGACTGAGCGAATTGATCGCCGACAACGCCCCGCTCGGAACCGGAAGCCGGACCCGTCCCGACCGCCGGATCGCCTGGCTCATCATGATGATGCCCGAAGCCCCGATGTTGAACGTGCCCGACCGGCCGGCCATGGTTGCGCGCTCCAGGGCACCCAGGGCGTCCTGTTCGTGCAACAACTGCAACCGCGCGTCGTGACCGACCACCGACGGAACCACCGGCCCCGCCAGATACCGCGACAACGCGGTGTCCATCGCCGGCCCGATCATGTTGGCCAGCCGAAGGATGGTCACGTCGATATCCGGACGGCGCCGGGCCAGCCCGCGGGCATAGCCCTCGATGTCGATGCTGTCGCGGGCGAACCCGTCGCCCGGTGGACGGCGAGCACTGCTCTCCTCGCTGAACATCACCGGGTCACGTGAGCTCGAGCCGTACACCTCAGAGGTTGACTTGAGCACCACCCGGCGCACCGACGGCGCCTTCTGGCAGGCGGCGAACAGTTGGATCGCACCCATCACGTTGAGTTCCTTCAACGTGGCCCGGCCGCCGGACCGCGGCGCGTAGGAGGCCGCCGCGGCATGCACGACAGTGTCCACGTTCCCGTTTCGGATCACCTTGGCGATGAACGGGTTGCGGATGTCGGCCCGAACGAATTCGGCCCGCCCCATCCGACGCATGAGGTCCTTGCTCGGCACCACCGCATCCACCGCGATCACATGCTCGATCGACGGGTTCTGCGCCAGCCTGGCGGTCAGATAACCACCGAGGAACCGGCACGCACCCGTGACCAGAACCACTTTCGGAGCGGGCGCCGCGCTTGCGGACTGCGTTCCATCCGAAGAGTCCGCACCAGACGACCCGGGGACTCCCGTCGGGCGTCCCCCCGACCGACCATCAGAATCCATCGGCCCAGCCTAGCGGCCGCAGCAGTCGACTACTTGCCGAGTTTTCTACGCTGCACCCGAGTACGGCGAAGCAGCTTGCGGTGCTTCTTCTTCGACATACGCTTACGCCGCTTCTTGATGACTGAGCCCATAAACCCCGGTGTCTCCGCTACTTAGCTGATGGTTGACCCGGTTACTTTACCCGGGCCGACCACCGAAACGGAAAACGCCAGCCTGCTCGGGCGGCTCAGCCCGCTGCGGCGCCCGCCTAGCCGGCGTCGAAGTACGAAGACTCCAGCAGATCGTGGACCGCCTTGGCGTGAACCCGAAACGATCGGCCCACTCGAACCGCAGGCAGTTCGCCGTTGTGCACCAACCGGTACACCGTCATCTTCGAGACCCTCATCAAGCTCGCCACCTCGGCGACCGTCAGAAATTGAGCCCGAGGCTGACCGTCGCCAGCATCCCGCGCCGATGGCCCGTTCATAGACGTCATCGCAACCCAATCAATCAGGCACAGGCAGTTCCAGCGGCTTCCCCACCGCTGGCACCGACCCGCGCATACAAAGGGAGAATAGCGTGGCGGGTGGGGTTACTGCGACGGGTGTGGGCTAATCAGTTGGAATTAATCTAATTACTCAGATGTAATTCCGAGCTGCTCAGAGCGCGTTTTCGCGGCCTGAACGGCGCTGGAGACCGCCGCCCGCAGTCCCCCGCGCTCGAGTTCGCGCAGCCCAGCGGCGGTGGTCCCGGCCGGCGAGGTCACCATCGCCCGCAACTGGGCCGGTGTGGTGTCCAGCGCAGCGCCTCCGGTCGCATTCACCTCGTCGAGACGTTCCAGCAGCATTGCCGCCGAGCCGGCCATCGTCTGGACCGCCAGATCGGTCCCCACCGCACGCGACAGACCCGATTCCACGGCCGCATCCACCAGGGCCTCGACCATCAGGAAGAAGTACGCCGGACCCGAACCGGACACTGCCGTCACCGCATCCAGCTGTGACTCGGCGACCGTGATCACACCGCCGACCGCGTCGAAGATCGACGAGACCTCCTTGAGCTGGTCCGCGGTGGCGAACCGGCCCGGCGCCAGGGCACTCACGCCGCCGCCGACCACGATCGGCGCGTTGGGCATGACCCGGATCACCGGCGATCCGGCCGGCAGCTTGTTCTCGTAGTACGACGTGGCCACGCCCGCGGCGATGGAGACGAACACCTGCTCGGCGGTGTCGCTGTCGGCGCGTGCGGCCGCCTCCGCGATCTCGTCGATCACCTTCTCGACGTCACCCGGTTTCACCGCGACGACCACGTAGGTGGCGTTCTCGGCGGCCGCAGCCACCGAGGCCACCTGCACCGAATACTTCTCCGACAAGTACTTGGCCCGGTCCGGAAACTTCTCCGCGACCACCATGTCCTTGACCTGCCTGCCAGCCCGTAACAGTCCCGACAGCAGCGCCTCGCCCATGCTTCCGCCGCCGATTATCGCGATTCTCGACATGGGCGACAGCATTGCATGTCCGCGCGCGCGCACATGGACGCCTGCGGGTTTGACGTGCTCCCCGCCATGAATGGCGGGGATTCCCGTGCGGCTATGCCGCGGTTGGGGTGCTTCCTGCTTCATCGCCTCGCGCATCCCGTGTGTTGGGAGGACTTACCGAGGCTCCACAGGCGTTT
>NZ_VCMY01000047.1:0-42389 GCF_005924235.1 Mycobacterium sp. DBP42 | reverse complement strand
GGACGACGGTGGCAGCGCGGGGCGATGGCAGGCGGGGTCGAGCTAGAGCGTGACCACCTCATAGTCACCATCGGCGTGACGAGCTCGGATGGTCTTCTTGTCGTACTTGCCCACACTGGTGCGTGGCACTTGCTCGATGAACGTCCACCGCTCGGGCAGCCACCAGCGAACCACCTTGTCCGCCAAGAATTCCCGTAGTTCAGCGGGTTCGGCGGACGCCCCCTCGTTCAGCACCACCACGGCCAGTGGGCGTTCTTGCCAGCGTTCGTCGGGCACCCCGACAACGGCGGCCTCCAACACCGCGGGGTGGGCGATGAGGTGGTTCTCCAGCTCCACCGAGGAGATCCATTCCCCGCCGGATTTGATGACGTCCTTGGCCCGGTCGGTCAGGGTCACGTACCCCTGTGGATCGATCACGCCAACGTCCCCGGTGCGCAGCCACCCGCTGTCGAACTTCTCGGAGTCGCGGTCCAAGTAGTAGGACCCGGTGATCCACGGCCCCCGCACCTCCAGTTCACCGACCGCGTCGCCGTCGTCGGGCAGGGGGGCGCCTTCGTCGTCGACGATGCGCACCTCCACGCCGCACATCGGCCGGCCCTGGCTGACCCGCATCTCCCAGGCCCGGTCCCCGGACACCCCGGGCAGCGGCTTGGCGACGGTGGCCAGCGGTGAGGTTTCGGTCATCCCCCAGGCCTGCTGGATGTACACACCGTACCGCTCCTGGAACTCCTGCATCAGCGACAACGGCACCGCCGAACCACCGCAGGCCACCAGTCTCAGCGACGAAACATCATGTCCCGGTTCTTTTTCCAGGCGGTGTACGACGTCGTTCCAGATGGTGGGCACGGCTCCGGCCAACGTGGGGCGCTGCGATTCGATCAGCTCGATCAGCGAGGCGCCGTCCATGAACCGGTCGGGCATCACCAGGTTGGCGCCGGCCATCAAGGCCGCATACGGCAACCCCCACGCGTTGGCGTGGAACATCGGCACTATGGGCAGCACCGAGTCGCTGCAGCTGACGTCGAGCGCGTTGGCCGTGCAGGTGTTCAATGCGTGCAGGTAGCTCGAGCGGTGGCTATATACCACACCTTTCGGGTTTCCGGTCGTGCCGCTGGTGTAACACATTGCTGCCGCGGAGTTTTCGTCGATTTCCGGCCAGTCGAACTCGGTGGGCTTGGTGGCCAGCAGCTCATCCCAGCGCAGCACGGTCGCGCCTGTCAACGCGCCCACGTCGCCGTCGCCGACCACGATGACGGTGTGCACGGTCTCCAGCAGCGGCAGCACCGGGGCCAGCAGCGGCACCAGGGAGGCATCGGCGATCACGACGCTGTCGGCGGCCTCGTTGGCGATGTAGGCGATCTGCTCGGGCGAGAGCCGGATGTTCAGGGTGTGCAGCACCGCGCCCATGGCGGGCACCGCGAGGTAGGCGGCCAGGTGTTCGGTGTTGTTCCACATGAACGTGCCGACGCGCTGGTCTCCGTCGACGCCGAGCCCTCGCAACGCGTGCGCCAGTTGGGCTGCCTGCCCGCCCAGCTCCCGGTAGCTGATCGTGCGGTAGCGGCCCTGGCCGCAGGCGGTGGTCACGGTCCGGTCTCCGTTGACACCGCAGGCGTGTCGCAGGATCGCGGTGATCGTCAACGGCCAGTTCTGCATCGTGCTCTTCACGGGCGCGATGGTATGCGTTCGGCGACCGGCGCCGGCGGGAACGATTCGAATTCCTCGAACGATGTATGTAGGGGAAGATGGACGGGTAGCGACGGAAGGACGTGCCGATGCGCATGAAATGGTCCCTGATGGCAGTCTCGGTGGCTGTGTTCGGGGCAATCGGCGCGTCGTCCGCGGTGGCCTCGGCCGAAACAGCGCAGGAGACGATCAACCGCCTGCAGTCCGAGGGCTACACCGTCACCATCGACAAGATCGGCACCGCGCCGCTGGACCACTGCACTGTCACCAGCGTGCGAAACCCGCAACAGGTCGGCCAGTTGGTGCCCTACGTCGGGCCGGGTCTCGGCGGTGATCGCATCCTGGTGCCGTCGGTCAGCCGCACGGTGTCGGTGTCGCTCAACTGCCAGCGCTGAGGCTCATTTCGAACAGTTCAGCGATACCGTGATGGTTTTCCGCACCACCACGGGCACGAGGTCGAATTCCCGCTTGCCGTTGTGACCGAGCCGCTCGACCCGGATCAGCTTGGTCTGGGTCTGTGGGTTACGGACGCTGGTGACGATGCACTGATCGAGTGGTGCGCTGCCGACCCGATCGATGTTGACGTAGTAGCCCTCGGCTTCCAGCAACCCGATGGTCTCGACCGCCGAGTCGGCAGATGCCGATCCGGCGGGCGCCAAAATGGTTCCCAACGCCGCCCCCGACGCGGCCATCATGATGATCGATGCGTACATGGCCGTGTCTTCTTTCGTGCTTCCCGCATTCACTCTTTCGGTGATGTCCTGCCCCTTGTTACGGGTAAGGACGGTTTCGGGTTCAACGTAAGAGGCCCGGCCGGGCCTGGAGCTACCCGCTAGGCGTGGGCGGGCGCCGTGGCCTGGTGGTCGACCATGGTGAGTTCGTCGAACGGATCGTCGCCGCGCAGCACCGCATCGACCTTGGTCTTGTCCACGGTGTGCGTCCATGAGCCGACGAGCAGGGTGGCCACCGCATTGCCGGAGAAGTTGGTCACCGCGCGGGCTTCGGACATGAACCGGTCGATCCCGACGATCAAGCCGACCCCGTCGAGCAGATCGGGGCGGTGTGCCTGCAGACCCCCGGCCAGTGTGGCCAATCCGGCGCCCGTCACGCCTGCGGCTCCCTTGGACGCGACGATCATGAACACCAGCAGGCCGATCTGCTGCCCGACGGACATCGGCGCGTGCAGCGCGTCGGCGATGAACAGCGCGGCCATGGTCAGGTATATCGCGGTGCCGTCGAGGTTGAACGAATACCCGGTCGGCACAACGACACCCACCGTGCTGCGCTCGACGCCCAGATGCTCCATCTTGGCGATCAGCCGCGGCAGCGCCGACTCCGACGAGGACGTCGAGAAGATCAGAAGGTACTCGCGGGCCAGGTACCGCACCAACTTGAAGATGGACACCCCGGACACGACGCGCAGCAGGATGCCGAGGATGCCGAACACGAACAGCACGCAGGTCACGTAGAAGCCCAGCATCAGGGTGAGCAGCTGGGTGACGGCGGTCCAGCCGGTCTGCCCGACGACGTTGGCGATCGCGCCGAAGGCACCGATGGGCGCCAGCCACAGGATCATGATCAGCACCTTGAACACCAGCTTCTGCAGATGCTCGATGCCGCGCAGGATCGGTTCACCGGAGCTGCCCATGCCCTGCAGGGCGAACCCCACCAGCAGCGCCACGAACAAGGCCTGAAGCACACTTCCGGCCGTCAGCGCCGAGAACAGCGTCTCGGGGATGATGCCCTGGACGAAGTCCATGAGCCCACCGGCTTCGTGTGCCTTCTCCGCGAGTTCGGCGCCCTTGCCCGCCGAACCCTGCGACAGATGCATGCCGCTGCCGGGGTGGATCAGGTTGCCGACCACGAGACCGATGGCCAGGGCGATCGTCGACATCGCCAGGAAGTACCCGAAGGCCAGGCCACCGACCTTGCCGACGGTGGCGGCCTTACGCACCGAGCCGATCCCCAGCACGATGGTGCAGAAGATGATCGGCGAGATCATCATCTTGATCAGGTTGACGAACATGGTGCCGAGCACGCCGACGCTCTTGCCGACCTCTGGCGCCACCAGTCCGACCACCACGCCGATGACGACGGCAGCGATGACCGCGATGTAGAGCCAGTGCGTGCGGTCGCGACGCGTGGACGCCGGCTCTGGTTGCGGCTCAGCGGTGACGCTCATCGGTACGACCTCCAGTTCGAATGCGCTGTAACAAGCACCTTCGACCATATGGTGAGCCGGGTCACGTTTTTGTTCATTGTGTTCAGACGCGGCGGTGCCGACGGCCGGGGAATCACCGGCGCGACTGCCGAGTGCACCCTGAATCGATGATCGGGACAGCCCGGCCGGTCCGGGCCATTATTTTGGTGGTGCAGCACGTGAACAATCCGGAGGTGCAGTGACGCGCTGGTGGCGACGATTGGCAGGTGGGGCCTGGCCGCGCTCGCTCGCCGGGCAGGCCATCGCATTGCAGGTCCTGGTGATCGCGGTGGTGGTGCTGGCCGGGACGGCGCTGGCTCTGTTGGATGCCCGTCGCGACGGCGAGGATGCTGCCCGTCAACAGGTGATCGGAATCGCGACGGCCCTGGCAGATTCCCCGTCGACCGCCGAGGCTATCGAATCCGGTAGTGCGACAGAGGTTTTGCAGACGGTGACCGAGGCGGTTCGCACGAGCACCGATATCGCGTTCATCACCATCATGGCGCCGGACGGAATCCGATTCACTCACACCGATCCCAGCCAGATCGGCGGTCATTACCTGGGCACGGTTGAGCCCGCGTTGCGCGGTGAGACTTTCAGCGAGGTCTACACGGGGACACTGGGTCCGTCGGTGCGCGCGGTCGCACCGGTGCGCGGCCGCGATGGAGGCGTCGTGGGCCTGGTGTCGGCCGGGATCACCCAGCAGACGTTGGGGCAGCGCTGGCGCGGGCAGATTCCGGTGATCGCCGCGGTAACCGCTGGGGCACTGGGCATTTCGCTGGCAGGCGGGTGGGCCATCCGGCGACGGCTGCTCCGCCAGACGCGGGGTCTGCGGCCCGATGAACTTCGGGTCATGTACGACCACCACGATGCGATCCTGCATTCGGTGTCCGAGGGGCTCATCGTGCTCGATCGTGACGGCGTGGCGCTGGTCAACGACGAGGCGCGCCGGCTGCTCGGCCTGTCGGCCGGAGCAGTGCGTCTGCGCGACCTGCCGGAGTTTCTGCGCAGCGCTGATCCTGGTGTTCGCGACGAGTTGCATGTCACCGGCGACCGCGTGCTGGTGATCAACCGGGCTCGTGTCGCCGGTGCTGGTTCGGAGGTGGTCACGATCCGTGATCGCACTGAGTTACAGGGCGCACTGGGCGAACTCAGCTCGCTGCAGGTGCTGGCCGACTCGTTGCGGGCGCAGGCGCATGAGTCGGCGAACACGTTGCACACCGTGGTCACCATGGTCGAGATGGGTCGGCCCGAGGACGCCGTCCGGTTCGCCACCAGTGAGTTGGAGTTGTCGCAACAGTTGGTGGACCGGCTGTCGGTGGCCGTCGGCGAACCCGCTCTGGTGGCCCTGCTGCTCGGCAAGACCGCCCAGGCGAACGAACGCGGGATCGCGTTGACGGTCACGGAGGACACCCAGCTGTCCGCCGATGCCGTGCTCACCGGGCAGGAGATGGTGACGGTGCTGGGTAACCTGATCGACAATGCGATGGACGCCTGCGATCGCGAGGATCCGTGGGTCGAGGTCACGGTGAGCCAGGACGAGCACGAGTTGTTGATCCGGGTGGCCGACAGCGGACCCGGTATGGACGCGTCCACATTCGAAAAGGCCATGCAGCGCGGATATTCGACGAAGTCCGATGCGTCCGGCCACGGCCTGGGTCTGGCCCTGGTGGCGCAAACCGTCAAGCGGCACGGCGGGACGCTGCACACCGACGTGACCTACGGTTCAGTCGTCACAGCAACGGTGCCGCGATGAGGGCTTGCGCGAAGAGCCGAGGTGACCGCCCATGATCAATGTACTTATCGTCGAAGACGATCCGTTGATCGCCGAGGCTCACCAGGTCTATCTCGGTCGCCTGGAAGGGTTTTCGGTGACGGCAGTGGCACACACCGGGCGGGACGCGATGCGAGCCGCGGCCGCAGCGGCAGCGGCTGAGCGCCCCGTCGATCTGGTGTTGCTGGACATCGGATTGCCCGATACCAGCGGAATCTCGTTGGCGTCGGGCCTTTCCGGATTGCGGCCGGCGCCTGACATCATCGCGATCACCTCCGAACGCGACCTGGAGATGGTGCGGGCCGCGGTGTCCCACGGCGCCCTGGCCTACCTGCTCAAACCGTTCACCTTCGCGGCTTTTCGCGATCGTCTGGAACGCTACCGCCGCTATCGCGAGGCGCTGCCGTCGGGAACGGATGCGGCCAGCCAGGCCGAGGTAGACCGGGCGTTGGCCGAACTGCGGATCGCGACAGACAAATCCACACCCAAAGGGGCGGCACCGCAGACCACCGAGGAGATCGCTGCCGCGGTGCGCGACGATCCAGCCGGGCTGACCGCTGACGAGGCAGCCAAGCAGGTCGGGGTGTCCCGGGTGACGGCGTGGCGCTATCTCGAACGTTTGGCCGACGACGGCGTCGTCATCCGTAGCACGGAGTATGGCAAGGCCGGGCGGCCGCGCACGCGTTACCGGTGGCGCTGATTCAGGCGCCGGCTGCCTGAAGGGCAGGCAACTGCTGCATCTCGACCTCGTCCACCGAGGCCAGCTGCGAGTACAGGGACTCGGCGACGTCGAAGACGTTGACCTGGCCCTCGTAGTCGGCGATGTACAGCCGGGTGCCGTTGTCGCGCACGGTGACCGCGGCGGGCTGGGCGTGCACATCCACACTGCCCTGGATCTGGTTGGTCAGCGCGCACCACACGATGACGCGGTCGTAGTCGACCAGGTAGGCGCGGGTGGCGTCGGGGCTGAGCACCAGCTGCGTGGGCGCACCGCCGACCTCGACGGCATCCGCTACTGCACCGGCGGTCAGGTCGACGGTGTGGATCACACCGCGATGCTCCAGATCGGAGGTCAGCACGTAGGCGACGCCGTCGCCGATGGCGATGTTGCGGATCGGGGCACCGATCCACACTGTGGCCTGCGCCTGCGCGGTTTCGGTGTTGACGACGACCAGCCGGCTGCCACGGAAGTCGGAGGTCGCTACGTACAGGCGCTTGCCGGTCGAGTCGATCTCCAGCGCGTCCAGGTTGACGCCCTCGCCGGTGGCGATGTCGATCGCGCCGACGCGCTCGGCGGTGGTGTCGATGACGGCGATGTCGACGCGCTCGTGACCGGCGCGGCCGGCGAACACACGCTTGCCGTCGGGGCTGATGGCCAGGGCGGTGACGCTGAAGGCCAGCGGGTATTCGTTGAGCACCGCACCGGTGATGGTGTCGACGGTCACGATCGAGTCGTGAGTGGCCGTGGCGACGCTGACATAGGCGCGGTCATCGGCGACGACGACGGCGAAAGGGTCTCCTTCGAGTCGGACCGAACCAACCAGGCCCATGGTGTGGGGGTTGATGACGGTCAGGCTCTGGGCCGCGGTGTTGGTGACGACGACGGTTTCGCGGTCGGGGTCTACGGCGATGTCACCGATGGGCCCGCGCCCGACCTCGGCCAGGCCGGCCACGTCGATGTCGTCGAGGGCACCGTCAAATGCGACGCCGCGGGCGGCCGTATGGTCGATGGCGCGGTCATCGCGGCCGGGGCGCAGCGCTTCACTCAGCGCGCGCAGGAAGTTGTTTGCCATCGCTATCGGCACCTCCGCCGGCAAGGCTTATACCGGCTCTAGATTCCAGGTCGATCTGCGCCGGGAGTGGCGCGGTTACGTTGAGTCTAGCGACGAATACGACAGGCTCTGGACGAGTTCGCAGCGAATAACCGGCCGTCGACAACACTCTCTCAGAATGCGCTTAAGAAATTCTTCGTTATCGACTCGTTACTTTTTGGCCGCATTTGATTAAATGCGTGTTACCAGGGACTTCTCAGTCCACGCCGAACGTGTCGCATTTCACGATCAGTGTGACCGTCAATAGCATTTCTTACCATCACCGGCAAAAGTGAGCGGTAGATCACACCACGCCACGACAGCAAACTTTCCTCGGCGTCAACCCTGGCCGACTGGCGGCAATCCCCAAAAACTGTTACCGCTGTGAAAATTGAGCCGTGCCGATTCCACAGTTCGCTGACCAAAAACTAGTTCGCGACCGGCTGTAGCTGGAGGCTGACCTCGCATGACCCGTGGCGGGCATCGGGCCGGACCGACACTTCGTACCTGCCCCCGATGGCCTCGGCATTCAGGTCGACAACCTCTTGCATCAGGCCCTGCTGGATTCCTCGGACCACCTCCGGAGAGCCGACCGCCACCTCGGCCAGCGGACAGGTGCAGATCTCTACGGACATCTCGCCGAACGATGTGAGCACCGAGCGGGCCTCGAATCCCAGCTCACCCAGGGTAGCCATCACCAGATCTGTCACCGACGTCTCGCCGCGGCGTCGTGCCACCCGCACCCGGTGGGCAAGGTCTGCACCGATCCGTAGCGCGCGAGCCTCTCGTTCCTCAGGGGTACCGCCCAGGTGGGCCGCGAACAGCGCCACGACGTCGGCGTAGTCCAGTCGCGGCACGGTCTCGTATGTCAGCCGGGGGCGGCCCACTCGCCCAGCTCCAGAATCCGTGTCACCACGCCGGATGGCACCCTGGCTCTCCAGCGTGCTCAAGTGAAACCGCGCTGTCGTGACGTGGATCTGTAGCGACTCGGCGATCTGTCGAGCGTCCACGGGGTTGTCCGCGGCACGTAGCAGGTCGAGGACCCGCTGCCGCTGTTGGCCGACCGCCCGGTCCGATTCGACGCGTTCACCATGCCGGGGCATGTACACATCATGCACGCGCGGGCCGTCTCCCCCTGGCGCAGCTGCCATTTCGAGACACTTAGGCCGCGTCGGGCACCACCGCAACGATCGCCACGGCAGTGAGCTGCTCGCGGTAGCGGTTGAAGGTTTTGCGCATGTGCAGCACGCGTTTCCGGGCGGCCGGATGAGACAGCACGTTCACGACGATCCGCAGTGCGCCGAACACTCCTTCGTCGGCGATCACGCGTCGCGGTTGTAGCAGCGCCATGGGCGCGCGATCGACGCTCGACACCTCGAAGCCCGCGCTGGTCAGCAGCTCGGTCCACTCGGCCACGGTCAACGGCCGGGCGTTGACCTTGATGGCCCTGGCCATCTCATGCCGTATGTCGTCCTTGACCGCCTCGTCCAAGCCGTCGGGTGTCAGCCCCAACTCGTGAATCGCATAGCGCCCCCCGGGGCGCAGAACCCGAAACGCTTCGCAGACGATGGCCCGCTTGGCCTTGTCCCCTTGCATGGTCAGCATTGCCTCGCCGACGACGACGTCGGCTGAGCCGGCGTGCAGACCAGTGTCGGCGGCACCGGCAGCGATCAGCTGGCCGCCGGTGGCGGCTACCGCTTTCCTCAGCAGCGCGGAGGTGGTCGCGCTGTCGTCGACACCGACGTAGGAGCGGGGCTGCTGCGCCGCGATGTCGGTCGCGGTGCGGCCGAGCCCGGGCCCGAACTCGACGACGGCGGCTCCGTTGATCCCGGCTGCGGCCAGCAACCGTGTCGTCAGCTCCAGTCCGCCCGGCCGGAGCACCCGCTTGCCCAGCCGGGCCAGCAGCCAGTGCCCAGGCAGGTCACCGTCGGATCGGCGCGCGAGCGGCAGATCGTTCTTTGCTGTCATTTCGGGACCTCTCCCTACGGGCTGTGCACGACGTACTGCACAGCAGGACAACGGAAAACAGGGCGCACGTGTACGCCAGGGCGAAGTTGGGCCGCGGCGGATTCAGGACGATGCCCTGCCCGGTGGCGTAGACCCCACTACGGCTGCGGCGCCGGCGACCAGAGCAACGAGGCCGTTCATCAGCGGTTCCTTAATTTAGAGGAGAAGTATGCGGTTAACCCTAGAAGTTTGGTTAGCCTAAGGCAACACCTTCGCCTCGGAACCCCGAATGCGTGAGTTGGCCCGACGGTGCTCTCAGAGCCGCAGCGCGGCCGCGGTGGCCGGACCGACGATGCCGTCGACCTTGAGCCCTCGGGTACGGCGCTGGAACGCCTTGACGGCGGCCTCGGTCTTCGGGCCGAACACACCGTCCACCTCGAGATCCCCCGCATACGCGGCATAGGCGTGTTTGAGGCGGCGCTGCAAGTGGGCGACCTCGGGTCCTTCCATCGGCCGGAACATCAGCACGTTGGCGTACTGCCCGACCGGAGCCGGGGGCCTCGGCGTCGGCGCCGGACGCGCGATGTCGCCGATCTGCGCCTGGATGTCGGCACGCAGGAGGTCCATGTCGATGGCGCCCGGATCCCATTTACCTTGTGCTCGGCCCGCGTACTCCTTGTGCCCGATGGTGCGTTCAGAGGTCTGCGCCAGCCGCCGATTGATCGCAGCGCAACACCGCACCAGCGCGAAATACTGTGCGTCAGGCCAGTTCTTACGGTGCGGCGCGGTGGGACTGGTGCCGCTGTTGGCGCATTCGATACCGATCATGTGCCAGTTGCCCATGTTCGTCGGCAACCACGGGTACATGCCGACGCCGGCATGCCAGGCCACGCCGAGTGCCACCACCGTCACCGTGCCGTCGCGCGCGATGTGCAGCTGCGACAGCGGGCCGGACAGATCCGGGCGGCCGTTGGCGATCGAGGCCGCCGTCGCGGTATCCGACCCGGTGTGATGCACCATGACCCCGCGGATGTCCTTGAAGTCTCCATGCCCCCGCGTGCGCCAGCCCGGATACTCGACCAGGTCGATACCTTCGGCCCGCAGTACGTCGGCCAGCCAGACCGGGTCGCCGGTCCATCGTCCCGTCTGAGGCACTGAGATTCCGCTCCTTTGCATTCCTGTGCAGCAACTACCTGAGAAGACCAGGCTACGCGCAGCGACCGACACCACGCCGCATGGCGCAGAGCGGTCAGACCGGTTATGCATCAACTACTTTGCTCGCCAGCACCCCACCTGCAACCGGCAGCCCTCGGCGGTTCGCGACCACATGAGATAGCAAAGAACCCGGCGCGGCGGGCAAATGCTCTTTCCACCCCATCGAGGGCCGGATGTGCGAGCATCTGCGCATGGACCCGAAGGACGACCCCGAGGCCCGCATCCGGGAACTCGAGCGCCCACTAGCCGATGCCGCTCGCACCTCGGAACTCGGGACCGGGGGCCCGGCCGCCCCGCCCCCGACCCAGCCCTGGACACAGGCGAACACCTTTCCGCCGCCACCTCCCGGGCCTCCGGCGCCTTGGCCGGGTTACCAGCCGTATCCGGCGCCGCCTGCCCCGCAGCGCAGCGCCGGCAGCATGCACCTGTTCCTGGTGTTCGGCGGACTCGCGGCCGCGCTGGTGGTCGGCGGCATTGTGACGGCCTACCTGGCGTTCAACCAGACCGACACCGGAGACTCGGCCTCCGGCACGGTCAGCGACAGCCAGTCGACCACCATCGGGCAGACCACCATCAGCGGCGTGCCGCTCCCGGGATCCGCTGCGCCGACCCAGGTTCCGGCGGGAGAGACCCTGATCGTCTCGGGGATCAACGAGCACCGAACTGTCGAGTGCCGGGACAACACGGTGATCGTCAGCGGCATCGAGAACGAGTTGGACATCACGGGCCACTGCGCTGCGATCACGGTGTCCGGCGTCGAGAACGTCATCACCGTCGAATCCGTCGACACCATCGGGGTATCCGGATTCGACAACCGGGTCACCTACCGCACGGGTGAACCGGACGTGAGTAAATCGGGTCAGTCCAACGTGGTCGAGCGAGGCTGACCCGAATCGGAGGCCGGCCGCGGGGACCCGAGGAATTCGCAGAGCAGCGCGACCAGCGGTGCCGGGTTGTCTTCGGGCACCCAGGCATAGGAGTCGTCAATGTGCTTCAGGGTGGCCCGCGGCAGCGTCTGGGCCAGTCGGCGTGCGCCCTCGGCCGGAAAGTAGCGCTCCTCCCGCGGCCAGACCACCAGTGCGGGCCTGTCGTAGTCGGCCAGCTGTGGTGAGTATTCGGCCAGGTACGCCGGTGACAGCCCGCCCAGGAACCGCCGGAAATCATTTCGCACCCACGGATCACAACGCAGTGGCCGCAGGTACTCCGCCATGATGTCGGCCGGGATGGGTCGTTTGGTCGCGCCGCCGTAGGTGATCCGGAGCCGTTGTACGGGTTTCAGTCCGATGGCCTTCGACTGCACCACATTGGCTCCTGGTAGCGAGGTGAGCCGGGCCAGCACCTTGACCGGCCATGGGTCGGAGTCGAATGCGTTGGTCGCCACGAGCACCAGTGCCTCGACCCGCTGCGGATAGCGCGCGGCGACCACCTGGGCGATGTCGCCGCCGTAACCGTTGCCGATCAACACGGCCTGCTCGATGTCGAGCACGTCGAGCAGATCGACGACCGTCCGGGCCAGGCCGGGCAGGGTGAGGTCAGCGCCCGGCACCGCCGGGCTGTGCGATCCCAGCGCCAGGTCAGGAGCGAGGCAACGGATCTGGTCACCGAACTGCGCGGCAAGGCCGTCCACCACGTGCCGCCAGACCAGTCCGTTGGCCGCCAGGCCGTGTAACAACACAACCGGCCGGCCGTTGCCGTGTTCACGTACGCCCACCTGGCCGCAGGGCAGCTGGACCAAGCTCCGGGAGCTGAGTGCGTGCATCGTTTCGTCCTCTCGCCACGAGCACCGGGACACAATTAATACAGACTGTATGCAAACACACCGAGCGCCGAACATCAATACATACAGCTTGTTAAAATTTCATCGTGAGTGAAGACGCACGCGACGGCCGAGAACAGCGCAGTGAAGCCACCCGCGCGGCGCTGGTCGCCGCGGCCCGCGCATTGTTCGTCGAACGCGGCTACGCAGCCGTTTCCACGGGGGACATCGCCCGCGTGGCGGCCGTCACGCGCAACGCGCTGTATTACCACTTCCCCACCAAGGAGGCGGTCTTCCGCGCGGTCTACGAGAACGTGGAAGGCGAGCTGGCCGCGCGCGTCCTGCCGGCTGCGCTGGCACACGACACCAGCAGGGCACAGCTGGAAGCCGGGATCGAGGAGTTCCTGGACGGCTGCTTGGATCCCACGGTGGCCCGGATCAGCGTGCTGCAGGCACCGGCCGCGCTCGGTTTCGCCCAGATGCGCGAAATCGACAACCGCAACTATCTCGGCGCCCTACGCGACGGCATCCGCAGCGCGGTCGATGCCGGTGAGCTGCCCGGCCTTCCGGTCGACACCCTCGCGTCGATGATCCTCGGGGCGCTGGACGAGGCGGCCCTGCTGATCGCGACCGCCGACGACGCCAAAACCGCCCGGCGCGACGCCGGCCGGGTGGCCCAGGCCATCGTGGCCGGACTCTTCACGGGCTGAGCTACAGCACCTTCGACAGAAACTCTTGCAGCCGAGGGTGTTTGGGATTGTCGAACACCTCGGCCGGAGTGTCGTCTTCGACGATGTTGCCGTCGGCCATGAAAATCACTCGCGAGGCGACCTCACGCGCAAACCCCATCTCGTGGGTGACCACCACCATCGTCATGCCGCCCTCGGCCAGGTCGCGCAGTACCTGCAGCACATCACCGACCATCTCCGGATCCAGTGCGCTGGTGGCCTCGTCGAACAACATGATCGACGGATTCATCGCCAAGGCCCTGGCGATCGCGACGCGCTGCTTCTGGCCACCGGACAAGGTGGCCGGTTTGACCTTGGCCTTCTCTGCCAGGCCCACCTGAGTCAGCAATTCCATGGCCCGCTTCTCGGCAGCGCCCTTGTCCATCTTCTTGGTCAGCAGCGGCGCCAACGTCACGTTGTCGATCACCGTCATGTGCGGAAACAGGTTGAAGTGCTGGAACACCATGCCGATGTGCTGACGCACCTTGTCCAGGTCCACTTTTCGGTCGGTGAGGTCGAATCCGTCGACGGTGACCTTGCCAGCGGTGATGTCCTCGAGCTTGTTCAGGCACCGCAGGAAAGTGGACTTGCCCGAGCCCGACGGTCCGATGACACAGACCACCTCGCCCTTGCTGACCGTGGTGTCGATGCCGTCCAGCACCACCAGATCGCCGAACGATTTCTTCAGGCCCTCGATGCGGATCTTGACGGTGCCCTCAGGCTCGGCGGCCGCGGCTTCCGGTACCAACTGGGTCATTTCACCATCCGTTTCTCGAGCCGGTCGGAGAGCTTCGTAAGCGCCATGATGACGATGAAGTAGATGATGCCGATGATCAGCCACATGGTGAACGACTGGTAGTTGCGGGCGATGATCAGCCGTCCGGTCTGGGTCAGCTCAGCGATACCGATCACCGACAGGATCGAGGTGTCCTTGAGGGTGATCACGAACTGGTTGACGTACGACGGAATCATGGTGCGGACCGCCTGCGGCAGAACGACTTTGCGCATCGTCGGCAGATACCCGATACCGAGGCTGCGGGCCGCCTCCATCTGCCCCTTGTCCACCGACTGAATTCCGCCGCGGACGATCTCGGTCATGTAGGCACCGGCGTTGAGCGAGAGCGTGATGATGCCCGCGGTCAGCGCCGTCATCTGGAATCCGAGCGCGGTCGGGATGCCGAAGTAGATGAAGAAGGCCTGCACCAGAAGCGGTGTGCCGCGGAAGATGTCGACGTAGGTGGTGCCGATCGCCCGCAAGATGATCGACCGCGACACCCGGAAGAGCCCGAACACGATGCCGAGTACCAGCGCGATGGCGATCGACACCACCGTCAGGATGATCGTCATCTTCAGGCCGGCCATCAGGAACGGGAAAGTGCTCTCAAGCAAGCCGAAGAACGAGTTGTCCGCGTCCGATGCCCCCTCGCCGAGGTACTTCTCGATGATCTCGTCGTAGCGGCCGGAATCCCTGAGTTCTTTCAGACCCGCGTTGAACTTCTCCAACAACTCGGCGTTGCGCCCCTTGTTGACCGCGAAGCCGTAGCTGGAACCCTTCTCCTTCGGTGTCACGGTCTTGAACCCGTTGCCCTGCTGGATGCCGTAGTTCAGCACCGGGTAGTCCTCGAAGATCGCCACGGAATTACCCGTCTTGACTTCCTCGAACATCGACGCCGAATCGGCGAACGAGACGATCCGGAAGCCGTACTTGTCCTTGATCGACTCGGCGAACTCGGCGCCCTCGGTGCCGTTCTTGACCGCGACCCGCTTGCCCTTGAGGTCGGCGTAGGACTTGATGTCCTCGTTGATGTCCAGCACGGCCATCTGCACGCCGGATTCGAAGTACGGGTCGGAGAAGTCGAAGACTTTCTTGCGCTCGTCGGTAATCGACATTCCGGCGATCACGCCGTCGGCCTGGTTGGCCTGGACGGCCTGCAGCGCGGCGTCGAAGCCCAGCGGCTTGATGGTGATGTTGAAATTCTGATTCGCCGCGATCTCGTTGATGAGGTCAATGTCGATGCCGACGAATTTCCCGTCCGCATCCTGGAATTCGAACGGCGCAAAGGTGATGTCGGTGGCGACGACGTAGGTCTCGCCCTCGGCGGCAGCGCTGGCCGGGGCCAGCATCGCGGCCCCGAACAGCCCGACCAGCAACGCCACGGCGGCGGCCATCAGCCGTTGCGGGGACCGGACGACTCCGGTGATGCCCTCACCCGACGTGGATTCGGCTCTCATCGTCCAGTCTCCTATCCAGGTATGAAACGACGAGTCCTCACGCTATCGCCGCGACGACGATTAGGCCGGGATTTCCGGGGTCCGACAGGCCGCTCCGGCTTAGCATCAACTGATGGCCGAGCACGTCAAGACGCCGCGGGAGCCGTTCGAAAGCAACGCAAAGATCAAGTCGCATTCCTTCGGTGAGCGCAATGACGGGGAGGCGCTCAACGCTTCCGGCGTCGTACAGGTGGCGCCCGACCGGTTCGTCTTCATCGACAATCACGACAGCACAGCAGTTTTCGATCTCATCCTGGATCGGGACGACGACAAGCTGCGGCGGATCCAGCGGCGTGAATTGACGGGTGTGACGAAGCGCCAGCTCGGTGATCCCGAGGGGCTGGCCCGGATGGATACCGACGGCCGGATCCACCTCATCGCAGCCTCCTCGCTGTCTGCATCCGGTTCCCACCCCAATGACGGACTGGTCCGGATCAGCTACGCCGACTCCGGTGACCTGCCGGCCGAACCGATGACAGGCTTCCGGTCCTGGCTACTGGCGCATCAGCCCGCCTTGGCCGCGGCGGCCGCTTCCAAACCCGACGACGGCGGGCTCAACATCGAAGGTTTGGCGTGGGATCCCGGCGCACGCGCACTGCTGTTCGGTGTGCGGGGGCCTGCGCAGCCCGGGCAGGTGACGATCATCGAGGTGCCCGTGCACACTGACAGGCCCGGATGGACCACGGCCTGCCTGGGCGAGCCGGTCGCCCGAACGGTGCGCGTTCCTCATTCGGACGCGCTGCAGGGCATCCGCGACATCTCTTACGACGAGCGTTCCGGCCAGTTCCTGATCCTGCTCGGCAAGTCACTGAGCAAGAAAGGTGAACCGTTCGCGCTCTGTACCTGGACCCGCGGCGCCGAAGCCCTGCAGGTATCGGGGACTCGCTTCCGAAGGTCGATGAAGCCGGAGGGCTGCACCGCTTTCTATACCGACGGTGCGCGCCGGATCCTGATCGTCGACGATCGTGGCGGCTATGCGGTGATCGGGTAGGAGCTCCACTCGGTGGTCGGCGCGCGCCGCACCCCATTTTGCTTGCACCAGAGCGGATCTGACGTCCAAGATGTTGTCGAGCGAGTACAGCGGGTGCGCCGAGCACACAGTCGGCCATCCAATTGCGGTGTACGGGAGGATGTTTCCTTGCACAGGAAAGATCCTCCGATGCCCGCCATCGACCAATGGCAAAGTGAGTGTCCGGGTTTACAAATCGATCCCGGTGTCCATTTTTCCGTCTCCCGAACCCGGACTGTAAAAGGACGTTCGGTTCGATACGTCGCATAAAGAGGTAGTGCACTACGCGTGAGGGGTGGCCACAACCGGCCGTACGTTCTGTGCATCGGAGCGCCTGACAGTACGGCGCTTGGTTCGAAGGAAGTTTCGACATGAGCGTTTTCCACCCGGTTTCCACGGTCAAGCGCGAAACCGCACGAAGTTCCGCATCGGTCCGGCACTCGCACGAGCCGGTGCTCATCACCGAACAGCAGGTGCTGTTCAGCACCGCCGCCGCAGCGGGCGCACCCGCGCACCACAACCTCGTCGCGATGATGTCGCAGGCGGTGGCATCGGTCGCCGAACACTGGCACGCCCTCGCCGACCGGCGGCGCGCCACCTACTACCCGCCGCGGTGCAGCTATCTGGAGAACAGCCTGATGGCGCGCGAAATGGATCGACTCTGAACGAACGCCCGGTCAGCCCGCCAACGCTACCGGCGCGACCACCTCAGAGTATCGAGACGCGTCGCCGGCGACAGTCCGGCTGCGCCGACCGTGCACGTCGACCGGCACGTCTCCGGCCAAGGTTATGCGGCTCAACCGACGAAACTGGTCGTCGTAATCGGCCACTGCATAGTGCTGGGTCGCCCGGTTGTCCCAGATCGCCAGGTCGCCTGGTTCCCAGTTCCATCGAATCGTGTTCTCCAGCTTGATGACCCGGTTCTGGAGCAGCTGGAACAAGGTGGCAGATTCGGCGGCACCGAGGCCGACGAACTGCTTGACGAAGTGCCCGAGCAGCAGAACTTTCTTGCCTGTTTCGGGATGGACCCGCACCACCGGGTGTTCGGTCTCGAAGTATTCGGACTCGAATTCTTCGCGGTACTGACGGTGGCCCTCGACCGGTTCCTTGTGGCGCCCGTCGTAATCGGCCGCATAGTCGTACTGGTTGGTGTGCACGGCCCACAGGTTCTCGACCAGGGCGCGCAGCGGCTCGGGCAGCCGGTCATAGGCCGCCTCGGTCGATGCCCACGTCGTGGTGCCACCGTAGTTCGGCAACGTGACCGCCCTCAGCAGTGAGGCTTTCGGGACGCGGTCGATGAACGTCACATCGGTGTGCCAACTGTTCGCTTTGTCATAGCGAGAGTCGATGGGCAGGATCCGGTCGCCGCGCGAGGTGACTGTCGGGTGCGCTTTCGTCGGGGTACCGAGCAACCGGGCGAATGCCAGCTGTCCGTGGTCGTCGAGGTGGTGTTGCCCACGGAAGAAGACGACCTTGTGCTCAAGAAGAGCGTCGTTGATCGACGACACCGCGGACGGCTGGAGGTCGCCGTTGACGTCGATTCCGTCGATGCGGGCCCCGATGTGGGCGCCGAGCTTCACTACACGTAGAAAGGACACCCCGACACCATCGGCGGCAGGGCGCCGGAACACCACGGTTGCGCTCACCGCGAGCGCAATGGTCTTGGAAGGTCAGTCGATCCGGATGACGTAGGTGCCGTCGTCGTCGCGCTCGATCTGGCCGTCGAGGGCGTTGATCCACACCGGGGTGTCGCGACGTGAGCCGAGGAACGCGCTCTGCACCGAACCCCCGGGCTGCAGATCGACGTTCCACTCGTCGTCCTGGGCGACGATGGTGAGGATCTCCTCGCCATTGGCGCGGCGGATCGAGATCAGCTGACCATTGGAATCCAGGTCCTCCAGGTCCGCATCGTCATCATCGAGGTACTCATCAAGCTCAGCGTCGAAGATCTCGGCGTCCGAACCCCTGACATCGTCATGCACGCCGACGACTGTACCGAGGATCACGTCTTCCGATGAAGACCCCCGGGCGTTGAACCGCTAACGTGCATCCGACGTTTACAGGCTGTTCGCCCGGGGAACAACGAGTCCCGCTGTGGCGTTGGCCAAGCATTGGTCTGGTTATTAGGAGGATCATCTATGGCAACCGATTACGACGCACCTCGCGTCAAAGACACCGACGAGGCCACTGACGAGTCTCTCGAGGAACTGGCCGCCCAGCGGCGCACCTCGGCGAATACCGCGGTCATCGACGAGGACGAGGTGGTGGACTCGTTCGATCTGCCCGACGCCGACATCTCCGGTGAGGAATTGAGCGTGCGGGTCGTCCCGAAGCAGGACGACGAATTCACCTGCTCGAGCTGTTTCCTCGTGCAGCACCGCAACCGGATGGCCCTGCAAAAGGGCGACCAGCAGCTCTGCGTCGATTGCGTCTAGCTCTCACCGGACGCCGGCCCGGCTGATTTTCCGGTGACCTGAGGCGGTGGTCGCCTACCGTGACCACCATGACCGATGCCGCCATCCGCCAGCGCATCGCCGAGGGCGTGAACGCGATCCGTGCGCGCGACCTCGACACGCTGACCGCCCTTTATGCACCCGACGTCGTCTCATTCGACCTGGGCGCGCCGCTGCGATACGCCGGCGACGACAACAAGCGAAGGGCCTGGCAGGAGGTCTTCAGTGCGTACACCGGACCGATCGGCTACGACGTACACGAGTTGACCGTCACCACCGAGGGCGACATCGCGTTCGTGCACAGCCTCAACCACGTCCGCGGCACCCTGGCCAGTGGCCGCGCCACCGACATGTGGTTGCGATGGACAGCCTGCCTGCGGTGCGTCGACGGCATCTGGCTGGTATTCCACGACCACGTCTCGGTACCGGCGGACCTGGAGTACGGCAAGGCAATTGTGAATCTCACGCCATGATCCGCCGGAATCGCCCCCACCACGGCGTCTAGTTCCTATCCTCAGACCTGCAGACCGGCAACAACGTTGGGGGCGCAGATGTCTGACAGTGCCATGGTGGAAGCCCGACATGCCCAGCACAGCTACCACTTCGACCGGCACACCCCGCAATACCGCGACCAGTTCGAGCCGATCACTTCGGAGATGCTGGACTCCTGTCCGCTGGCCTGGACCGACACCTACGGCGGGCACTGGGTGGCCGCAGGCAGCAGCGAAGTCTTCGAACTTGCCCGCTGCCCACACATCTCGAACGACAACGACATCGTGGGTGAGCGAAAAGGCTACCGGGGCATCAATATTCCGCGCGTCGAGGCCAGCACCCAGTTCCGTGGCGGCATGTTGGAGATGGACGATCCCGAACACCGGGCGTACCGGACACCGCTGAACGGGTATCTCTCACCGGCCGCGGTCGCGCGGTGGAAGCCGGTGGTCGACGAACTCGTCCGGGCGTGTCTGGACGAGAAGATCGAAGACGGCAGTATCGATTTCGTCGACGATCTGGCGAACATCGTCCCGGCGGTGCTGACGCTGGGCCTGCTCGGTGTCCCGCTCGCCGAATGGGAAATCTACTGCGAACCCGCGCACGCCTCGGTCTACACGCGCGCCGACTCCCCCGACGCCAAACGCGTCTTCGACCTGTCCGTGGCGTCGGCGGTACACATGATGGGCCACGTGGCTGTGATTCGCGACGATCCGCGGCCGGGGTTGATCGACGCCATGGTCCGCATGCGTATCGATGGCGAGCCGGCACCCGACTCGGAGATCCTGGGCATGCTCATGCTCTTGATCGGCGGCGGTTTCGACACCACGACGGCGCTGACCGCGCACTCGCTCGAGTGGCTCTCGCAGCACCCTGATCAGCGTGAGCGGTTGAGCCGGGACCGCAACGCGCTGCTGCACTCGGCAACCGAGGAGTTTCTACGGTTCTTCACCCCGGCACCCGGTGATGGCCGCACCGTCGCCGGGGACATCGAGGTAGGTGGCGTGCCACTCAAGGAAGGTGAGCGGCTCTGGCTGTCCTGGGCGATGGCCAACCGCGACCCACGCGTCTTCGAGAACCCGAACGAGCTGATGATGGACCGAACGGGCAACCGGCACTTCAGTTTCGGGCTCGGGGTGCACCGCTGCATCGGTTCGAACGTGGCACGCATGGTGTTCAAGTCGATGCTCACCGGCGTGCTCGACCGGATGCCGGATTACCGTTGTGACCCTGACGGCACCGTGCACTACGAGACCATCGGCGTCATCCAGGGCATGCAGCACCTGCCCGCGACCTTCACCCCTGGTCGCCGGACCGGTCCGGGCCTGGCCGAAACGCTGCAGAAACTGCAACGGGTCTGCGACGAGCAAGAGTTGGCCGCGCCGATTACCGTGCACAAGGCGACCGCGGTCATCGACTGAAAGTGAACGACATGAAACCCCTGATCACTACCCGACACCTGATCGTCACCGCCTGCTCCGCGGTCGCGGTGGTGGCAGCGGCGGCGACCACGGTCGCCGCCCTGCCCGCTCCGGCGACCGTGCTGGCGGCCTGCCCGAATGGCGAGGACAACGACACCTACACCGGCAACTGCGTCCCCTACCTGATCCCGAACTCACCGAGCGGCAACACGCTGTGCCCGCCCGGGGTCAGCGGCACCGAGTGCGGCTCGGCAGAAGGCCAGGCCACGCCCACCGCCCCGGTCGCGCCGACCGGCCCCGAGCAGGAACTCGAAGACGTGAGCACGCCGGACTTCTGATGGCACGACGAACATGACGACCGGATCCCAAGGTGAGATCCAGCTCGAAAACGACTGGTTCCGTGTGACTCGGTGGACGATCGACCCCGGCGGTGCGATACCGATGCACCGGCACGATCACGAGTACGTGGTCGTCCCGCTGGTCACCGACACCATGCATGTGGTCACCGCTGACGGTATCGAGATCGTCGCGGAGCTCGTGGCCGGCCAGAGCTATTCCCGCCCCGCGGGCTCTGAACACACCGTCGAGAATCGCGGTGACCTCAACCCGATCGTCTTCGTGGAGGTGGAGCGCCTCACCTGACGTCGAGGCGCTACCGGATCACCAGAACCCAAGGTCGACCGACGCGGGAGGCACACATGGTCAGCGTCACTGCCCCGTTATGGCTAGGACTGCTGATCGGTGCCGCATTCAGTGTGCCTGCCTCGATATGGGGAATAGGCAACCCCGAGACCATCATTCGAACTGCCAGGCTCGTCGATCGGCTCCTCCTCGGCTGCTTTCTGTTCGTCACCGCGATTGGCGCTGTCCTGCTGTACGGCCTGTACGCGCTGGGATTCTCGATGCACTTCTCACCACGGCCCACGTATCTGGTCGGCGTCACCCTCGGCGGGATCTTGTTCGGCGCCGGGGCGGCGGTCAGCGGCTACTTCCCCGGCACCGAGATGATTGCGCTCGGAGAGGGGCGCCAAGACGTTCTGGCAGCGCTGCCGGGCGGCCTTCTCGGCGCCGCAGCGTGGACGGCGGTCTATCAGACCGACGCCGGCAAATGGCTGGTGCATACCGCCGATCTCGGTGACCTCGTAGCCACCGGGAACATCGCGGATATCCGACCCATCCCGATGTTCACCATTTCAATCGCCTATGCGGCAGCCGCATTGACGCTGTTGTATTACCTGCCCCGCTATGTCGGGGGCAGGCATAGCTGTTTTCAGCACTTGCGCGGGACCGCCGCCCCGGTCGATGAGCATGATCGGGCGTTCGCCGTGGACACCTCCGCCTAGCCATTGCAGTTGGGAGGTCGAGCCGGCGAAGCCCGAGGTGTAACGGCCGTCTCGATCACGCCATGCCGGTCTCCCCGATGGGAAAACTTCCCCCGAATCGGGGGACGACGTGGGGCCGCCGCGCTCATAATCTCGTTTTCATGGCGCACAACGAAATCAACGACTGGACCCAACCGGCAGCTCTCGCCATTCCCAAGGAGGGCTACTTCGAACTGACCCGCGGGCGGTACGGCCCGGTCTTCCCCCGAACCCCCGCGTGCTACGGCTTCAACATCATCGCCAAGGTGAAGGAAGGTCCCGAACACGAAGAGGCCATCCGCGCCCACGGCAAGAGCATCGAGGCAGCCGTCGCCGCGCAACCCGACGTTCTGGCCCCGTTGAAACTTCATTATCTGCGGTGGAATCTGTTCGACGTCGGCTCCGGTCTGCACTTCCAATACATGGGCATCTTCGACACCGACTTCGACAAGTACACCGAGGACGCCGTCAAGCTGTTCAGTTCGACCGGTATCACCACGGCATTCACCCATCTGGAGGGGTTCCCAGAGGACTGGAAGACCAACCCGGAGGCGTTCATCATGTACGTCCGTGATCACCAGGTGCCCAGCTTCCTGGAGTATGGCGAGTATCCCTATGTCACCTCCGTCGAGATCAAGAAGGCCCTGCGACTGAAGGCCGCGTTCTCCGACATGCTGGACCAGATGCAGTGACAGCACTCGAATTCGACGACATCCAGCACATCATGCTGACCGGGACGCCCCACCTGACCGGTCGGTATGAGTTCCTGTCCTTCGCCACACCGGAGGCGGGGCGAGGCTGGCTGGCCGAGATGGTTCCGCTGGTCCAGTCGGCCACCGATGTCCGCGAGACGGTCAACGTGTTCAATCGCTGGGTCAACCTGGCATTCACGTGGAGCGGTCTGCGCGCACTGGGCCTGGACGAGGCGTCGCTGGCGAGTTTCCCGGATGAGTTCCGCGAGGGCATGGCATCGCGGGCCGACATCCTCGGTGATACCGGTGCGGCCGCGCCCGAGCACTGGGTGGGTGGGCTCGCGGGCGACGATCTGCATGCGATCGTCATCCTGTTCGCCCGGGATGAGCAGGAACGCGTGCGGTGCGTCGGTGAACACGACGCGCTGCTGACCCGTTGTCCCGGGGTGCGGTCGCTGTCGCATCTCGATCTGGCCGCCACCGCACCGTTCGAGTACGACCACGACCATTTCGGGTACCGCGATCCGGTGTCCCAGCCGCAGATCGAAGGTTCGGGTGAGGCGTTGATACCCGGCGCCGGCGGGTACCTGGCACCGGGCGAGTTCATCCTCGGCTATCCGGACGAGGAGGGGCTGGTATCGAACCATCCTGCCCCTGAGGCGCTTTCGCGCAACGGGAGCTACCTGGCCTACCGCCGGCTGGAGGAACATGTCGGGGTCTTCCGCGACTACCTGAAGCAGAACGGCGAGAGCGCCGAGGGCGAGGAGCTGCTGGCCGCCAAGTTCATGGGCCGCTGGCGCAGCGGCGCACCTTTGGTGCTAGCGCCTGAACATGACGATCCGGAGCTGGGTGCGGACCAGATGCGCAACAACGATTTCGACTACGGCGAGATGGATCCGCACGGCTATGCCTGTCCGCTCGGCTCCCACGCCCGACGGCTCAACCCACGCGATACCGAACCGAATCCGAACCGGCGCAGGCTGATCCGGCGCAGCGGCACCTACGGACCGGCACTACCGGAGGGCGTCGCCGACGACGGGGTCGAGCGCGGGGTCGGGATGTTCCTGATCTGCGCCAGCCTGGTGCGTCAGTTCGAGTTCGCCCAGAACGTCTGGATCAACGACACGGCGTTCCAGGAGCTCGGCAACGAACACGACCCCATCTGCGGCACCCAGGACGGCACATTGGAATTCACCATCCCGAAGCGGCCAATACGGAGGGTACACAAAGGGTTACCCGCATTCACCACGCTGCGCGGCGGAGCGTACTTCTTCCTACCCGGCCTGAACGCGCTGCGCTATCTCTCGACTCTGAAGGATTAGGACATCATGGCAACACAGCCCTACGCCCGCACCTACAACCAGAGCCACATCGCCCGCCCGCGCAACGGCAAACGCCGCGTCAGCATCTACTGGTCGTGGAGCTACCCGTGGGAGGCCCAGCGCGACCCGGCGCTGCTGTACAACCGGTTCTCCACCATGACCGAGGTTCGCGCAGCCACGTGGCCGGCATACGAAGGACCCGAGTACAGCCCGCGAAACTTCCTGCAGGGCGTCGACGGAACGCTGGAACTGTTCCACCGCTCCTCATTGTTGTTCCAGGACGTCGCCGGCGAAGCAACCGGACATCCGGTGGCGGTGTTCCAGCGGGTCGATCAGGCCGGGTACCGGCTGCCGATCGATGAACGGATCCTCAACGACACCGACACCCTGATGATCTTCGGCCTGGACCACCTGCTCGGCGACGAGGCCGCGACCGAAGAAGAAGTCGCCGCGATCCAACAGTGGCTGCGCCGCGAGGGCACCTGCCTGATGCTGGCGCCGCACCACGACGTCGGGTTCACCGACGACAAAGAGCAGCAGCAGATGGAGTACCTGCACCACGGGGATCCACTGACACCGCGGATCCAGCGCTTCAGCGGCTACGCCCGGTCGCTGCTGAACGGACTGAAGATCCCGGTGCGCAACACCTGGGGTCTGCGGCCTGCCACGGTCGAGGACACCAAACAGATTGTGCCGCTGACCGCTTTTCGCGATCTGGATTCGGCGGGACTGCTGCGGGACGTCAGCACGCTCGCCTTGCATCCGCACCTGCCGCACTATGAGCTGACCGCACCCGAGGGCCCGGACCTGCGGGTGCTGGGCCGGCAGCCGATCGACATGACCCGGCCGCACCCGTTCACCCTGGCGGGTAACACCGAGTTCAACGCCATGGTCCACATGCCGCCGTCCGGTGACCGCGCCGGCGACATCGTGCTGGTCGATTCCACTCACTTCACGACGCTGTTCGGCGCCAGTGACAGCCTGAAGTCCTTCTGGCGCAACCTTGTGACGATGGGTTGACAGGGCCGGCATGAACGATCTCCTCTTGAAGGGTTCGAATGTCGCCGTTGTCTTCTTCGTCGTCTCGAGCACTCTGGCCGTCGGCCTGAGCTTGACCGTCGGCCAGATTCTGGCCCCGCTCAAGAACATACGTGTCGTCGCACTCGCCCTCGCGGCCAACTTCGTGCTGGCACCACTGGCCGCGTTCGGGCTGTGGCGGGTGTTCGATCTCGACGAGCCGCTGGGGATCGGGCTGCTGTTGTGCGGACTGGCCGCCGGCGCACCGTTCTTGATCAAGCTCGCTGAGTTCGCCAAGGCCGACATGGCCTTCGCGGTAGGCCTGATGGTGTTGTTGATGGTGGTCACGGTGGGCTATGTGCCGCTGGTGCTGCCGATCTTCGTGGCAGGCACCGCGGTCAACCCCGTCCAAATCGCGGTGTCTCTCGTGGTGCTGATGCTCATCCCGCTGGCCGCGGGCCTGCTGCTGCGGGCCCGCGGTCCCGGGCTGGCCGCCCGCCTGCGGCCCGCGGTCGCGAAGGTGTCCACCGTCAGCATGATTCTGGTGATCGTGTTCACCATCGCCGCCCATTTCAACAGCGTCCGGTCGGTGTTCGGCACGTTCGCCATCCTGGCCGCCGTCGTGTACACCGCGATATGCGCCGGGATCGGTTGGCTCATGGGCGGTTCCAGGACCCGAAAGGTGCTGGCACTGGGAACCGCCCAGCGCAACGCCGCGGCGGCGTTCGTGGTCGCCGGCCAGAACTTCGACGATCCGAAGGTGGTGGTGATGATCACCGTTGTGTTGATCGTCGAGTTTCTGATGCTGTTGCCGTTCGCACGGCGGCTCGCCCGCTCTCGCTGAGCAGCCCGAGGTTGTCGGCCTCGGCCACCGCGGCGGCGCGGGAGGAGACTCCCAGCTTGCGGTAGATCGACTTAGCCTGGCTCTTCACGGTTTCGCGGCCGAGGATGAGTTCATCGGCGATGCGCTGCAGGGACAGATGCGTGGCCAGATGACGGAGGAGCCTGAGCTCGGCCGTCGTCAGCGACGGCCGAGTGCCCCGGGCGGCGCGGGCGGAAGACAAATCCCGGATCCGGTCCAGCCACTGACCGATGCCGACCGCCTCGGGTTCACGCCGATACGCGCGTTGCGCCTCACCCAGGTGCCGGTCGCACAGTTTCGTGTCGTCGATCTCGACGGCGGCGGCCGCGACCAGCACATGGGCCGTCAAGGCGGTCCGAGCGGACAGATTGCCCAGCCGCTCGAGGAGCCGCTCGGTGGCGCGGACCGCCGAACGCGCGCCGGCCACGTCCCCGCGTCGGGCCCGCACCAACGCGTCGACCGCGTAGACCACCACGATCGGCACCATGTCGGACAAGTCGCGCGAGTCGACGATCGCGCGTGCGGCGTTGGTGTGTGTGACGGCGGCAGGCAGGTCGCCGTCGCCGAGGTCCAATGCGGCAAGGTGCGCCAGCACGGCCGCCTGGAATCCGGGAAGGTCATCGAGCACCGGCAGCGCCGACTCGAGCGTGACTCGTGCCCGTTCCGGTTCACCAAGCATGGACAACGCGGCGCCCTTCATCGTGGTGGCCGCACCCCACCACGGGTTGACCAGGTGATCGCCTGCGCCACGGACTGTTTCGGCATGGCGGATCACCTCGCCCACTCCCCCGACGCCGAGCAGTGAGCCGATCAGTGCCGCAGCCACCTCGACCGATGGTGTGCCGTCGGCCAGCGGCTGGCCGGAGTCGGCTGCGCTCGCGGTCAACAGCGAACGCTGGATCAACTCGGCGTCACCGGTCATCACACCCAGCCAGGCTCGCGCGATCGCGGCGTCGGGATAGTCGGTGAACGTCTGCTCATCGATCAAGCTGAGCCGCCGGGCCAGGACGCCGGCCCGGCCGTCGAAACCCAACCGCACGGCGTCGATGCCCACCAGGGCGGCGGCCTTGGCACGGTCGTCGGCAGCGAGCGCTTGGGCCAGCGCACCGTCGATGTCACCGGCATTCGCCAGCCGATCGGCCGCCCGTGCCGCCAACTCCCGGAACCGGTCCGGGTCCCGGTCGCGTAGGCGCGCACGCAACAGATCCCCGAACAGCTGGTGATACCGGAACCAGATACCTTGGGCATCAAGGGAAACCAAAAACATGTTGCCCGATCGGGTGATTGCGTCGAGCATCGCCGCGGAATCGCTGCGCCCCAGCAGCGCGTCGAGCTCGTCAGCGCAAAAGCGGTCCAGGATGGCCGATTCCGTCAGAAACAGGGCGGTGTCGGGTTCGAGTTGACTGAGCACTTCCTCCACCAGATAGTCGGCCACCAGCCGGTGCCGCCCGGTCACCACCTCGGCGGGTGTGCCGTCGCGCAGCGCCAAGGCCGCCATCACCACACCCGCGGCCCAGCCTTCGCATTTCTCGAGAACCCGTGCGATCGTGGCCCGATCCGTCTCCGCACCGAGCGCTGCGAAGGCGGCCGTTCCCTCGGACCCTGACAGCTTCAGCTCCGCGATTCCGATCTCGACAACACCGCCCCGCAATCGGCGACGGGCCAGATCGAGTGCCGGGATCTGCCGGCTGACCAGCACCAGCGTCGTCGAATTCGGGGCCAGGTCCACCACCGCCCGCAGGGCGTCGATCGCTGCGCTCGCCGACAGTGCATGAACATCGTCGAGCACTAGCACCACGGGCCCGCAGCTTTCGAGCACCTGGATGAACGCCGACACCAATTGGCTTTGGGCTCGGCCCGCGCCCTGCAGGTACCCCAGCACCGCTGGGTCGATGCGCCGGGTCTGGTTCAGCGCGGTGGCGAGGTGTAGCAGAAGGTGCGCGGGGTCGTTGTCGAGGTTGTCGAGCCGGGCCCAGGCAAACGGACGGTCGTCGGCGTCGTCCCACTGCGCCACCGCGGTGGTCTTGCCATAGCCTGCGGGCGCGGCTACCACCACCAGGCCGCTGCGGTCCTGCAGCACACGGGTGATTCCCAGGCGGGGAACGCCGGCCGGTGCGGTGACCGATCGCCCGACAGTTGCCACCGGAATGTGCGCCGGCCAAGATCCTGCTCCCACTTCCGCATCGTAGGTCAGGGGCGTCACAGCAAGGCTTTCCGCACGACTGCTGCAGGCGCGAAGCATCAGCGGCCAGTTTGTCGCAGGTCACGACGCTCTGAGCGTCGCACCCTCGGCGTACACACAAAGTTGACGGCGTGGCGTGCCATCCGTACATAGAGCCATCCGGAGGAGGTCACGAATGACTGCATCAACTGGCCAACGCAATGCGCACGTCCATATGGTGACCCCCGATGAGGCGCGACTGAAAATTGACCGAATGCATGCCCGCATCGGAATTACTCGCGACGAACTCGAACGCCGTGGCGACGCTTGGGAGCTGGATGCACCCGCACGCGGTGTTCTCGCAGATATCCGAGGTCTCGAGTTCCTGCTTGAGCGGGCCGCCTCCAACAAGTGACGGAGTCACTTGCAGAGCAGGCCGAGAAGTTCGCCAATGACCTGACGGCGACCACTCGCGCAGTGGTCGGTGACTCATTCGACCTCGGACTCGACCAACCCGGCGCTGCGGGCGTCGACGACGACGTGTTCCCAACTGGTCGCCACGGCAGCGATCACCGTGATGGCGGTCGCGAAGCCGGCCAGCGAGGCCAGCACGGTGGCCCACGGGCCGTCGGCGGCGACGCCGAGCAGGATGGCGACGACCGTCCCGACGACCACCAACGCGGCGGTCAGCGCTGAGGGCCGCCGGATGGCGCGGCGCAAATATTCGATCGGCGTGCTCATGTAACCCACTGTGCCCGCGCTGGCTGAGCAGGTATGAAGCGTTTCCTATGGAAATGTTCTGAACCAGCCGGGCCCGGCCGGCAAACCCGTTCAATCCCTACGCGCGCACGCTGCACGGCTAAGGTGATCCACCATGGCCAACTTGGACCGCCGAAAAATGATGATGCTGTCAGGTCTGGGCGTGATGGCGGCAGCGATGCCTGCCCCGCTCGCCAGTGCTCTCCCAGCCAAGCCCCAGGCACCGCGGGTTCCGGCCCCGGCAGCGCCACAAGCCGCTACGAGCTACGTGTTCGCCGACGAATTCGACGGGCCCGCGGGCTCGTCACCGAATACGTCGAAGTGGACCATCGCCAAGGCCCGCGAGACTTTCGAGGACCCCACCTACTGGGAGCAGCCCGGCCGTATCGGCCAGTACCGTGACGACCGCAAGAACGCCTTCCTCGACGGCAAGGGGAATCTCGTCATCCGGGCCACCAAGGAAGGTGACACCTACTACGGGGCCAAGCTGGCCAGCGTGTGGGAGGGCGGCGCCGGGCACACCTGGGAGGCACGGATCAAGTTCAACTGCCTGACGGCGGGCGCCTGGCCGGCCTTCTGGCTCGGCACCCTGGGCGAAGGCGAACTCGACATCGTCGAGTGGTACGGCAACGGCAAGTGGCCGTCGGCCACCACGGTGCACGCCAAGTCCAACGGCGGAGAATGGGAGACCCACAACATCGCCGTCGATACCGCGTGGCACACCTGGCGCACCCAGTGGGACGCCAACGGTGCCCGGTTCTGGCAGGACTACACCGAAGGCGCGAAACCCTACTTCGAGGTTTCGGCGAGCCAGTTGCCCGACTGGCCGTTCAACCAGCCGGGCTACACGATGTTCGTGGTGTTGAACCTCGCGGTCGCGGGCTCGGGCGGTGAGGACCCGAGCGGGGGTACCTACCCGGCCGACATGCTCGTCGACTACGTGCGCGTCTGGTAGTCGGCTGCGGCAACGCGTACGGGCTACTTCGGCGTGACGGTCTCCGCGAACGTGCCGTCACCCTTGTTCAGCCAGGTGATGGTGCCGTGCTCGAATTCGGAGATCCACCCACCATTGGCGACATCGGGACCGCCGCCCGTCTCATCCTCATCTTCGGTGGGGAAGCCCAGGGTGCCCGCAGGACCGCCGTTGGCGGTGTAGACCCGCAGGATCTCGCCCTGCACGACGTGCGCGCCGGCCGACGGCGAAGAGTAGATGGTGCCGTTGGCGAACGCCTGCACCGTGCCATCCCCGACCTTCTCCGGCTGCGCGGTCGGAGCGCCCAGTTTGGCTTCACCGCCGGCGTCGGAGTACTCCTCGGCAATCTGAGGTTCGAGCACCACCTCGCCGACGCCTGGCGCGTTCACCGTGCTGGGTGCGCCTTCGACGACGGACGAGACCGCGCTCGAAGCGGAGCTGGCCCCCTCCTTGGCCTTGCTCGTGCCGGCATCGACGGCCGACGACGCGGCACTCGTCGCGCTGGACAAAGCGTCCCTGGTCTGGTCTTTTGATTCCTCCGAACATGCAACGGCCGCCGCCCCCGTGATGGCGAAAGCTGCAGCCAGCGCGCCTGCGCGTTTCATCAGCTTTTGATCCATTTTCCGAACGTAACAAGGCCGAGAAGGCCTCGTCAGCAAATATCGGGATCCCGGAGCAAACCCCGACCGCGGCTATCGTGAAGTAACGGCGAATGGAGGACGCATGAGTTCCGGGACTCAACTCGACCGCACCGGTGCTGCTACCAGCGTTACCGAACACCCCGACCGGTTCACGATCGACGTCGAGGGCAGGACCGTCGGGCTCGCCGACTACCACGACCGTGACGGTCGCCGGATCTTTCCGCACACCGAGGTTCAGCCGCAATACCGCGGCCGGGGGCTGGCGACGATCCTCATCGCCGAAGCCTTGCGTTCGACGCGCGCCGCGGGCCTGCGCATCGTGCCGACGTGCTGGATGGTGGCCGAGTACATCGACAAACATCCGGAGTATGCCGACATCACCGACCGGTGAGAGCACCCTGGCTCAGCACTGCGCAGGCCGTGAGTCGGCGGCGACGAGGGTGAGGATGGCGTCGGTCAGCCGATCGAGATATTTGTCGTCGGCATCGAGCTGCATGACCGATTGGCGCCAGTACAGCGCTCCCCCGATCATGTCGAGCGCGACATCGATGTCGGCATCATCGGTGATCTCACCGCGCTGCCGGGCGCGTTCGAACAGCTGAGCCGCCTTGAGCCGCCGCGGTTCTCGGATCTGGCCGGCGATCACGGCTGCGTAGTCGGGATCGCGGGCGGCCTCGGCGAGCAGGTCGGGGATGATGGTGCGGGCCAGCCGGTGGGTGAGCGCCTCGCGTCCGTTCTGCAGGTATGCCCGGACGTCTCCGCGAAGGGTGCCGGTGTCGGGAACGTCGATCGCCGCGACGGCCACCTTGGTCACCAGGTCCACGGCCAAGTCCTGCTTCGATTTCCAGCGGCGGTAGATGGCGGCCTTGCCGACCCCGGCTCGCCTGGCGACGGCGTCGACGGACAGCCTGCCGTAGCCGACGGCGGCCAGCTCCTCGAAGAACGCGGATTCGATCGCGACGGTCACGTCGTCGAGGAGGACGGGGCCGCCCGATGTTCGGCGCGCTGCTGTGGCCACGGCACGATTCTACGAGACGGAACGGTTGCGTTCCGTTCACGCACGGCCTACCCTAATCGAGACGATGCAGTTCCGTTTCGTTAAGGAGGGATCCATGAAGTTCCTGTTCGACGACGAGTCGTTCTCGTTCGAAACGCTCCGCGCGGCCGGGTACGCCAACGCCGGCGGCGCCGATCTGGGCGAGATCCTGGTGACCGCGCGGGCCATCCCCGAGGGCGACGAGGTCGCCTGGCATCGCGAATGGAAGGCAACCGCGCAGCGGGTCGAAGCCCTCGGCCGTCAATCGTTGGCGGCCGCTCACCCCGTCAGCGCACGCGAGGCATTGCTGCGGGCGTCGAACTACTACCGCACGGCCGAGTTCTACCTTCGAGAGGATCCGGCCGGCGACCCCGAAGCCAAAGAACTGTTCAACCGCTCGCGCGAGACGTTTCTGGAATCAATGGCGTTGTTCGACTTCGGTTTTGACCGCATCGCCATCCCCTACCAGGACACCACGCTGCCCGGCTATCTCTATCTGGTGGATGATTCCGGAATCCCCCGCCCCACCGTCACCTTCAACGGTGGATACGACTCCACGCTCGAAGAGTCCTACGTCGCCCTTGCGGCCGGGGCGCTGGCGCGCGGGTACAACGTGCTGGCGTTCGACGGACCCGGCCAGGGTGCTGCCCTACGCGAGCAGGGGCTGACCTTCCGGTCCGACTGGGAGGCGGTGCTGACTGCGGTGATCGACTTCGCCCTCACCCGCCCCGAGGTCTCACCCCACGCCATCGCCATTTTCGGCTACAGCCTGGGCGGATATCTCGTGGCCCGCGCCGCCGCGTTCGAGAAACGCGTCGCCGCAGTGATTCTCAACGACGGCGTCCACGACTTTCACGCGGCGTTGGCCACCATGATGCCGCCATTCCTCGCGGCCTGGATCGAAGATGGCAACGACGATGCCGCCAATGCGGTACTCGGACTGCTGATGGCGGTGAACACCCAAACCCGCTGGGCGGTGCGCAACGGACTGTGGGCCTTGGGAATCGACTCAGCCGCGGCGCTGGCCCGCGCGTTCAAGGCCTACACGATCGCCGACGTGGCCGACCGGATCACCTCCCCGGTGCTGGTGCTCGACGCCGAGAACGACCAGTTCTTCAAAGGCGAGCCCGCGCGGGCGGCCCAGGCGATGGTCAATGCGAAGACCACTCTGGTGACGCTCTATGAAGCCGACGGCGCGGGCGAGCACTGCCATATGGGTGCCGCGTCCCGCGCAAACCAGGTCATGTTCGACTGGCTCGACGAACAGCTCGGCATTCAGGCTTGAGGGGTCACCAGATACTTCTCGCCGGTGGCCTTCTGCAGGTAGCCGTTGAACGCCTCGGGTGTGAGCATGCCCGCCAATGAGACCTCCTGGGTGTAGGCGCTCGCGAACGTCGTGGTGAGCTCCGAAGCGACGCGGGCGCGCAACCTGGCGATGGTCTCCGGCCCGGTACTGGCCAGAAAGGGGGTGAGCAGCCAGCCGCCCACACCCCAGGCCATTCCGAAGTTTCTGGTGAGCACCGTGGGGCCGGTGTCCAGGCTGCCGTAGATGTACACCTGCTTGTGGACGGCCGACCCGTAACGGGAGTACTGCGCGGCGGTCGCGTTGGCGGCCCGCTCCATGCCGTTGAGGATCTGGCTGGCCAGCGTGCCACCACCGGTGGCGTCGAACGCCAGCGTCGCCGACGTCGCCTTGAGTGCCTCGAAGAGATCCGCCTCGAACGACGAGGACGCCGAATTGCAGACGTAGGCCGCACCCAGACCACGCAGCAGCTCCTCCTGCTCGGCCTTGCGGACGATGTTGACCAGCGGCACCCCGTCGGCCAGGCACGCCTTGACCAGCATCTGGCCGAGATTCGACGCCGCGGCCGTGTGCACCAGGGCCGAATGTCCTTCCCGGCGCATGGTTTCCAGCATTCCCAGTGCGGTGAGGGGGTTGACGAAAGACGAGGCGCCGTCCTTGGCCGACGCGCCGTCGGGCAGCACCAGGCACGCCGCGGCGTTGACCACCCGGTACTGCGCGTACATCGCACCGCCGGCGAGGCCCACGGTCTTGCCCAGCAGGGCTTGTGCGTCCGGCGAGGCTCCCGCGGCCACCACCGTGCCCGCTCCTTCGTTGCCCACCGGAAGCGAGTCGCCGACGCGCGCCGCCAGCCCAGCCAGGGCGCCGTCGCGCAGCGGTGCGGTGACAACGGGACGCTCCGGGGTGCCCGTCACCGTCGCGGCCGTCATGTCAGCGGCGGCCGGGATCAACAGGCCCAGATCGGACGGGTTGATCGGCGATGCCTCGACCCGGACGACGACGTCGTCGGCGCCCGGTTTGGGCACGGCGACTTCATGCAGCGACAGCTCAAGCGTGCCCTCCGGCGTCACCAACGACCGCAATTCCAACGCGGTCTCGGGTAGTTCCTCGGTCATGGTTGAACACTACGTCCGGGGCACGGCACTACACCGAGCATTTGCCCCCGGTAAACAGATCGCACGTGGTGCGCAGGCCGTTGAGGACGCCGCCCGGGATAGCGGTGACGAAGTCGGTGGCGCTGATGGCGTGCAACGACGTGAGGTCCGTTGCCTGCTGGGTGCCGATCAGCACCGCCACGGCTTCGCCCTTGTCGGTGGTGATCGTGAACGACTCGTCGCCATCGCCGTACTGCCCTGCGCAGTCGGTTTGGCAGGCCCCGGTCGCGGGGTCGATCTTCTCGTCGAACATGTCGTTGATCCACCCGGCGGACAGCTCGCGAACAGCCAGCGGATTCTGCGGCTGCGGGAATCCGGCGATGAGGTACGCCGCGGCCTGGATCAACGGATTGCCGCCCTGCATGGGATCCATGTGCACGCCGTCTTCGAGTACGACGCCGGTGAACTGCCCCGGCCGTGCCTGCGAAAGTTGGTCGTTGACGTCGCTGAACACGTTGAGGAAATTCAGCGGCGCGCCGATCTCGTAGATCGGGATGTAATCGTTCGGGTCGTCGTCGCTGAGGTCCGGAGTCCCGTTCGTCTCGAGTTCGTTGAGCCGTTCCATCGCATCGGGAACGATCGAACCCATCGGCACCGCGTCGTAAATCACCACGCCGGCAAGCTCATTCGGGGCATCGAGGCCCTGCTCACGACGGCGGGTCAGCCCCTCGGCGTAGTACCCGGCGACCCCGGGGGCGAATCCACCGCCCAGCGAATGCCCGACGAGGACGAATTGCATAGGCACGTCGAGGTTCTCGGCATGCCCCGCCTTGAGCTCCGCGGTGTCCATACTGGCGTTGAGCGCCGTACGGTCAGGGTCGAGGAACAACTGCGCGACCGCCTCGTGCAGGTTGTCACCACCCAGCCACATGCCGTCCTCTTCGAACGGGTTCGACGAGAACGTGGTAGTGACCACGATGCTGTTGGTCGAATGCGCCAGATAGGATGCGGTATAGCTGTAGAGCGGACCGTTGGCCAGGAAGCCATGCTGCAGGTAAATCATCCGGGTGGGTGGCTCGCCGTTCTCGGATGTCGGGAAGTACCAGTTCGATTCGACCTCATGGCCTTCGGAGATCACCAGCGTAGAGGTGCTGACCTCGACCGAATCGCGCAGTTCCGGCGGCACCACCGGATCGCCACCGACAACGCGCTCCAGGGTCGCCAGGGTGTCGAACACGACGCCGGTGATCACCGACACCGGCTTGGGATAGTTCTGCGGTTCCGGGTTGAGTGCCAGCTCGCCGAGGCTGCGGATCACGTCGTGGATCGCCTCGAGCGGGTCGTTCGGGACCGCGGCTGCCTGGGGGCGGGCGACAGGCTCCACAGCGTTGTCGGGCTTGGGCGCGGCGATGGCCGGCCGAATTTTTATCGGCGGCCGAACCCGGATCTCGGCGGTGGGCGGCGCCTCCTCGGTGAGGCTGCCGGCTGCGCCCTCCACGACATCGTGGGTGGTGTCGCGCATTGCGGTGTCGACGTCGCGCACTGCGGTGTCGATGTCGCGCACTGCGGTGTCGACGTCGCGCACTGCGGTGTCGACGTCGCGCACGGCGTCACGGAATGTGCTGCGCGCCTTGGTCCGAACTGCATCGGCGAAGTGCCGGGCGGGGCGCTCGGACTTTTCGATCTGCGTGTGACGCTGCTTGGTCTCGACTTTCGCGGCGGCCGAGGTGGCTTCCGAGGCCTCGGATTTCGGCTGCGGTTTCACCGACCGCGCCTTCTTGCGGTGCTGGGGTTTCTGCGCGGTGTCGTTGCGGGTGGCCGACGACTTCGTGTCGTGCTTTGACGGGCCGCCCTCGTCGGCGTTGGCGGTTCCAGCCCCGGCCAGCACCGCTGCCGACATACCCGCCGTGAACAGTCCAGCACCAACCCACGCCGCGACACGCGTCATTATTCGCCCCCCGTTACATCGAACTCGACCTGTGTCACGTTAGCGGGCAGCCCGGTGGCGCGGGCAGAATTCGCCGAGCCGGCCGATCGCGGCCAGGAACGGGTCCGCGCCGCACTGTTGGCCAGGGTCCCGAAAATAGCGCAAAACCCGGCGCACAAGCCGACTTTCGCGCGCCCACGTCATCGATGCCGCGCCGGACGCGGCCGCCTGCAGGCCGATCTGCCTGCCGATTCCCGACGACGGCGACGAGATCCACGTCGACCTGACCTTCACCGCCGTCGCCGAACCTCATCTGCTCGGCGACAGCCACCTCGACCAGCCGGGTCGATATCGCGGCGAGATCGTTCTTCGTGGGGAGCGGATCCCGGTCGACGCCTTCGGGTTCCGGGATCGGTCCTGGGGGCGCCGAACTCAGCACCGCCAGGGCATCCACGCCACACCGAGCGAGCGTGGCGGCTACAGCTACGCGACCGCTGGTGACGGCGACGGGTTCCACGCGATCACCATGGACTTCGGAGACGGCACCGCGCACGCCATCCACGGCTACGTCATCGCCGAGGGAAAGTGGGGCAAGTTGACTCAGGAGCGCCGCGGACGTCCTGGAACGCGATCAGGGAACCGGCGCACCGACGCGCGTGCAGATCACGGCGACCGATGAGCACGGACGCACCATCGAAGCGGTCGGCGCCACCCTCAACCGACTGGGGTTCGCAATCAACCCGAATCTTTGGACCTGGAACTGTCTCACCGAATGGTCATGGAACGGCATCACCGGCTACGGCGAGGACCATGACAACTGGAGCATGGCCGGGCAACGAGAGTAGGCGCGGGAATTCTTCAGCGGCCGATAGCGACCCGGTTGCGGGGAACCTCCTACAGCTTGCCGGCAGCGAAATCAGCTGCCTGCGCGACCTTTCCGGACTGCACATAGGACACATGAGCGCCCATGTCCCAGCCGCCTTCCCAACAGATCGGATCGCCCTCGTTGCATTGATCGATGGAGTCGGCGGCGTACCGCGGAGCCAGCGTCGGCAAAGGTTGGCCGGCGGCAAGCAGACCGGAGAAACTGGTGCGCGGCGTACCGAACAGCGCACTGGCCGCCACATGATCAGCGACCTGCGGAGCCGCCTGATTGGTGGCCTGTTCGATGACCGCCGCGCCCTGCGAATAGCCACCGAGCACCATCTTGGTGTTCGGACAGCTGGCCGCGACGGACTCGATGAGGGACCGCGCCGCGGCGGTCCCGGCCGGAGTGCTGGTGTTGAAGTCATTGGTGGCCGGGTAGTCGACGGCCGCCGCGTCGACCGTGCGGGGCGCCACCCGGGACCGCAGATCGTCGACGAACGGACCGCCGACACTGCCCAGGCCCGGCGGCTCATTGGTGCCGCGGGCGAAGACCACCTCGACATCGGGACACGGTGCGGCTTGGGCCGGTGCGGGCGTGATGACCGGAGTGGCAGCGGCGAATGCCGCGAACGCCAAGATCAATACAGGCTTGCGGGTCATACCGCCCGATCGTAGGGCCGTACGCCGATCGGTGGACGCACGAGTCCGGCGATTCATGGCCTGACCAGCAGACAAGGGTTTCGCCTCGACTACGCCCAGCTCCGCCGGCCCCCAGTCAGGCATGGAAGTCTTTCCCAAGGTGTCAAATGCGTCGTGTTCAAATAGGGCTGAACGAGTCCGGCGTTGCGGATTCCCAGTCCGCCTGCCAGCTCTCCGGCGGTTCGCTCAGGAGCGCGTTGACCGGCAGCCATTCGAACAGCTCGGCGTAGGACCGCTGTTCGGTGACGGACAGCCGTTTCCGCAGCAGGTGCGGCGAAAGCTGCGCCGGGTCGGTGATGCCCATCGACGCCATCAAGCGCATCGCCTGCGCCACCGTCGCACGCTGATACCGGTAGACCCGTTGGCTCTTGTCGGCGACGTCGAGAGCACGTGCCCGCCGCGGATCCTGGGTGGCCACCCCGACCGGGCAGTGGTTGGTGTGGCAGCGCTGGGACTGGATACAGCCGGTGGCCATCATCATCGGCCGGGCGGCATTGGTGTAGTCGGCCCCTTGGATCAAACGCTTGACGATGTCGGTGCCGGTGGCCACCTTGCCGCTGGCGCCCACCCGGATGACGTCCCGCAGCCCGGTGCCGACGAGAGCGTTGTGCACCGTCATCAGGCCGTCCGTGAGCGGCAGGCCAACATGGTCTTCGTATTCCAGGGGCGCGGCCGCCGTCCCACCCTCGGCGCCGTCGACGATGATGAAGTCCGGGGTGATGCCCTCGGCGAGCATCGCCTTACAGATCGCCAGGATGTCGACTCGCGAGCCGACGCACAGCTTGAACCCCACAGGTTTTCCGTCTGTCAGTTCACGCAGGCGGGCGATGAACCCGATCAGTTCCCTTGGGGTGTGAAATGTCGAATGCGCTGCCGGACTGACGCACTTCTGCCCCGCTGGCACGCCGCGGTAGCGGGCGATCTCCTCGCTGACCTTGGCAGCCGGCAATACTCCGCCCACGCCCGGTTTGGCGCCCTGACTCAACTTGATCGAGATGCACTTGACCGCGTCGTGGGCGGCCTTGTCCGCGAACTGATCCGGATCGAACGCGCCGTCCCGCGTGCGAGTGCCGAAGTAGCCAGAACCGATCTCCCACACCACGTCGGCGCCGCCCAGGTGATACGGCGTCAGCCCGCCTTCACCGGTGTCGTGAGCGAAACCGCCGAGCTTGGCGCCGTTGTTCAATGCGCGTAATGCGTGACCCGACAGGGCACCGAAGCTCATCGACGAGATGTTCATCAACGCCATGTCGTAAGGGTGCCGGCAGTCCGGACCGCCAATGCGGGCCCGGAACGGTTCCAGTGGCTCGTCGAGCGGCGCCGTCGAGTGCACGAGATACTCGTAGCCCTCGATGTTGATGTCACGTTCAGTGCCGTAGGACAGCTCCGCGGCAGTGCCCTTGGCCCGCTCGTATATCAGCGACCGCACGTCGCGATCGAACGGGCGCCCGTCGAAGTTACGCTCGATGAAGTACTGCTGCAGCTCGGGCCGCAGCGCCTCCAGCAGGTAGCGCATATGCCCCACGACTGGATAGTTGCGCAGCACGGAGTGCCGCCGCTGGATCAGGTCATACCAACCCACCGCCGCGAGCAGCATCGTCACCGCGGCCACAACCCACCAACCCCACGACCCGATGACTGCCGCCACAACCAGGATCATCGCCAACACCGTCAATGCCACCACGGCCCCGAACCGGATCATTGAGGTGGCATACCCGCGGTCGACGGAATTCAGGCGCACTCTCACCAGCGCACAGCGAACCTGCAGCCGGAATCCGCCGGCTGCGTGCCCATCAGTCGTGTTTCGCCTCGTAGCGCAGCAGGACCGTGCCGCCCGGAAAGGTGCGGTTCTCCAACAGTCGCAGCGATATCCACGACGGCAGCGTCGGGAAGAACGGGGTGCCGCCGCCCACCGCGGTGGGCGCGACCACGAGCCGGAACTCATCCACCAGACCGGCCTGCACGATCGGTGCGGCCAGCGTCGCACCGGCCACCTCCAGGTTGCCGGCGGTTTCGGCTTTCATCTTCGTCACCACCTCGACCGGGTCACCGCGTTCCAGGCGGGAGTTCCAGTCGACGGACTTGCACGTGCGCGAGAACACGACCTTGGGCATCTTGCGCCAGATCCGGGCGTAGTCGACGATCATCGGGGTGGCGTCCGGGGCCTGGTCGGCGGTCGGCCAGTACGCGGACATCAGTTCGTAGAGCCGCCGCCCATAGAACGAAAGGGCCGTCTCCCGCTCGAAGTCGTTCCAGTACTGGTGCAGTTCTTCGCTCGGCTCAGACCAGTCGATGTTGCCTTGTGCGTCGGCGATGTACCCGTCCACCGACACGTTGAAGCCATAGATGAGCTTGCCCATGCAGAGTTGACCTCACCGAGGTCCAAAATTCATCGCGAAGCCAGGGGCTCAGCGCGCATGCGTCAGCAGCAGAGCTGCCTCGTTGTACGGAAACGCTCGGTAGAACAAGCGGGAACACGGCGTGACAAGGGTCGCGGCCTCGGCCTTGCTCACGACCGTTGGGTTGGTGAGCGGTATGGCCCGTCCCTGCTTGTGCAGTACCGTCGGCCCCCCGGCCAGCACATTCTTCAACCAATCCGTCTGCTCGCCGTAGCCGACGAGGATGGCGTAGCCGTCGTGGGTCTTGAACACCAAAAGGGGCGTTCGATACCCCTTGCCCGACTTCCGCCCGACATGCTCGAGCGTTCCGAGGTTCGGAAGCCACGGTGTGATCGCGCGAGCCGTCGGATTCGTGACTCGCTTGTTGAAGCGTGCGACTTGTCGAGGGACGCGCATTTCCGGAGTCTAGGTGTTGGTCGAGGTCGGTGCCCCCAGCTCTCCCACGTTGTGCACCGGGGCAAGGTGGTTAGGCCCAAAGATTGAGCGGCCAGACTGTCCGAGGGCTGAGCACCAATATCTGCACAGATGAAATCCCAAGAAACAGAAGCACGCCGGCCCAAAACGCATAGAGGCTGGGACTTCGCCGACGGCGCAACGCTACGACCGCGCCGCCTGCGGCAAAAATGAAAGCGACGACAAACGCTGTGCTCACACCTAACGAGTAGAGGGCGGCACCAAGGATGACGGCGAATACTGCGTATAGAGCGAGGCCGGCCAGAACGCCGAGGACTAGCCAACCTGCAATCGTCAACGCTCGCTTCATCTTTGCCCCGTATTCGGCACGGCGATTGGTGGCAGCCCTGGCGGGGCTACAGGTGGCCCCGTGTTCGGTACGACCCCGTGCGACTGCTGGATGTTGTCTGCCAGTCGATCAATGTAAGGCTGCCAGTTCAGATGCGCTACGCCCGTATACATACCCCTCAGTACTGGACCCACAGGCGGAGGCTGAGTACCGGGGCCAGGGTCGGTGATGTGCGCGTTGACACCAAGGTGTATTTCTCCGCCTTGTTCGAAAAAGCGGAAATGGATCGTGCTGCCTGGACCGTCCACGTGGCCGGGAAGCGTAACGAACTCGATGTTGATCTCGGACCCGGATTTCTCTGCCTGGGTGACCTCCACAGGGAAGTTCGCCATCTTCACACCGGCCATCTTGATCTCAAGCGGAAGTTTGTCGCCCACCTTCGGGAACTCCTTGGGTGCTCCTCCCATTGGGAAGTTGCAGTTAAAGCACCGGTGCAGCTCATTCCACACATCATCAACCGTAATCCCCTCGCCCGCGCTCTTGCCGCCGGACACTTTGAGATCGGTGGTCAGGTCCAAGTTGTACTCCCAGGGCTTCTCCGGCAGCGGGAACCGGGGAGACTCCGGCACCGAGCCGAAACTCGCCGCCTGGACCGACATACGCTCGCCCTCGCCGTCGAACCGGATCGAACCCAGCTCAGTTGCCTTCGCCTGCAAGCGATCACCGACGAGCTTGTCGGCCTGCACAAGCTGCTCAGCGGCCCAGCGGATATCTTCGGCGTGCTCCTTCAATGCCTTATTCCGCGCAACGATCGTGGTGATGTCGTACTTGCGCGCATCGGTCACCGTGAGGTCCTCACAGACGCGGAAGCCGTCGTTCTCGGCTGCGCTGATCGCCTCCACGGCTGCGCCCTTGGCGGCCGCGACGTCGTGGCTACCGTTCTCGGCCAGGTCCGCAGCCTGACGTAGGACGCTGCTCTGACGACCGACCACCGCGGTGTCTGCGGTTACCCGGTCAAGTGCGGCGTCTTTGGCGCCGCCCTCCCAGGTGGTCCCGCCCGGTGCGGAGACGTTCTGCCGGTGTTGGTCGAAGGCGTCCTCGCTCGCGGTGGCCTCGCTCCGCCAACCGCTGGCGGCGTCGGAGAGGTGCGAGGTGCTCCATTCCTCGATCTCGGATCGTGTGGGGAGAGGAGCGCACGCGGCTGCGGGAGTCACACGGACACCGTGGTGATGGCGTCGTGACCGTCGGTGTCTGTGGTGTCGTAGCGGGCGCTGCTCGCCGAGAGTGCATCGGCCTGGCCGGTCAGGCGCTCCGACTGGCGATTCTTCACAGAGGTGAGCGCAGCGTTGACCGTGGCGACGCCGGCACCACTGGGCTGTGAGGACACGGCGTCCGCTAAGGAGAAGCTAGTCAGGCTCGCCGCGACGTTATCGCTGCAGGCCGAGGCTGACCGAAGGCCGGCCGCATCCACATGTAGTTCGTTTGCCATGCCAATCCCCCAACCGGCCAAAACGCTGGTAGTCAGCGTACCTCAGCGTCGCTGAGCGGCGTGAAGCCCATTGATGCCACGGCGTACTCTCCCCCGGGAACAGTCGGGGGCTCATTTCATCAGGCGCATGCCGCCTAACGGTTGCGGCGCGCCAGGTATGAATCGCCCTGGAAATCCCGGAGGCTCCTGACCTTGGAAACGAGGATGCAGGTATGCCGAAGGAACAGTGTGCCGGGAAGCCCACGGCGCGTCGTTACAGCCCGGAGGAGAAGGCCGCCGCGGTGC
>NZ_VCMY01000046.1:0-42544 GCF_005924235.1 Mycobacterium sp. DBP42 | reverse complement strand
TTACACGGCTACCTCAACGACGTCCCACCCGCCGAGTACGAAGCCACGTTCTACGATGCACAACGGACCGACCAACCACTGGTCGCAATCCAATAGCCCGAGCCTCCGGCAAAACCAGGGCGATTCAGGTAGTCACCGGACGTGTTTTTGTGCCCCCAGTCGGACTCGAACCGACACTGTGCGGATTTTAAGTCCGCTGCCTCTGCCAATTGGGCTATGGGGGCGATCGGTAGCACGGTACCTGGCGGCCCGATCACCGGATGTTGCCAGCCCACGCTCGCCCGAATGGGGGATGTCACCGGCTAGCGGCGCTTGGTTGAATGAGCGCCAGGGCTGGACAGCGACGGGGGCCGCATATGCCGAGCAGTATCGCGAATTCGATTGCCGTAGTTGCCGAACGGATCGCGGCAACACTGGGACTACCGGTGATGCGGGTGATCGCCCAGTTCAACAAGTACGTGACCAACCCATTGCAGCGGCTCTGGGCGCCGTGGCTGCCGTACATGGCCGTCATCGAGCACACCGGCCGCAAGTCGGGCAAGCCGTACCGCACCCCGGTCATGGCGTTCGTCGACAGCAAGTCGCTCCGGGTCGTACTGAACTACGGCGAGCAATCGGATTGGGTGCGCAACATCCGGGCCGCCGGCCGCGCCGACGTGCTCCACCGGGGCAAGCGGTACCAGCTGACCGATCCTCGCATCATCCCGGCCACCGATCAGAAGGCCCGGTTCGTCGCCTCACTGGCGCCGCGAGTCTGAAGTTGTGTGCGAGTTTCGGCAAAGATCTCGCACATAAGTTCAGGTTCGACGATCCCTCCACCCGGCGTAGGCTGCGGATATCCCGACTCCCGGGAGGCTGCGATGCCCGAACTGGCCATCGAACTGCGCGATGTGGTGCGCGAGTACAAGGTCGGCGGCCAGACGGTGCGCGCCCTCGATGAGATCAGCCTCCAGCTCAACGGCGGGCAGTTCGTCTCGATCATCGGCCCCTCCGGCGCGGGTAAGAGCACCCTGCTGCATCTGCTGGGCGCGCTGGACTCCCCCGATTCCGGCTCGATCACCTTCGACGGCGAGGAGATCGGCCGCCTGGGTGATGAGCAGCAGTCGGCGTTCCGCCACCACCGGGTGGGCTTCGTCTTCCAGTTCTTCAACCTGCTGCCGACCCTGTCGGCCTGGGAGAACGTGGCCGTCCCGAAACTGCTCGACGGGGTCCGGCTCGGCAAGGTCAAACCGCAGGCGGTGGAGCTGCTGGACCGCGTCGGGCTGGGCAACCGGACCGAGCACCGCCCGTCCGAACTGTCCGGCGGGCAGATGCAACGCGTCGCGGTGGCCCGGGCCATGATGATGGACCCGCCACTGATCCTCGCCGACGAACCGACCGGCAACCTCGACTCGACGACGGGTGCGGCGATCTTGACCCTGCTGGGCGACGTCGCCCACGAGGAGGGCCTCGGCCGGCTGGTGGTGATGGTCACCCACAATGCCGAGGCCGCGGCGGCCACCGACCGGGTGATCACGCTGCAGGATGGCCGGCTCGGTTCCGACGAGATGTCGGTGGTGCCGGGGTGAGACTCGCGGCCGCGGCAAGTCGGCTCCGAGTGTTCAGCCTGCGCGAGCTCACCGTGCACCGGCGGCGCACCCTCGCCTCGATCGCCGTAATGGCAGTGTCGGCAATGTATCTCGTCGCGATCCTCGGCATCTTCGGGTCGATCACCGGTTCGGTGAACCGGCTCGCGGACGGCGTCGCCGGCGTCGCGGCCCTCGAAGTATCGGGGGTCACCGACGCAGGCTTTCCGGAGTCCGTCCTGGCCGACGTCGCCAAGGTTCCCGGCGTCGCGACGGCGGCACCGATGATCCGGATGTCCGCGCCCACCGCCACCGAGCCGGTGCTGTTGTTCGGTGCCGATGACCGCAGCCGCGCCTTGGAGGGCGCGCTGAAGGATGCGGTCGGGGTGCAGGTCCAGGCCCCCACCGCGGCCGAGGGGGTCCGCGTCGGCCCCGCCGTCGGTCACAACAAGGGCGAGACGTTCCGGCTCGGCTCGGGCTCGGTCACCGTCGCCGAAGTCCTCGACGGCAAGCAACTCGCCGACCTCAACGGCGGCCACTATGTGCTGGCTCCACTTCCGTTGGCACAGAACGTCACCGGAAGACCAGGGCAACTCGACTCGATCCTGATCACCACCACACCCGGTGCCGACCTCGCCACGGTGAGAGAACAGGTCACCGCCGCCGTGGACGGCCGGGCCCTGGTCGCCACCCCGAGTTCGCGGGCGGCCCGCGCCGGTGACGGCGTCAAGCTGATGAACTACATGGCGCTGATGGGCGCGGCGGTCGCCCTGGTGGTCGGCGCGTTCCTCATCTACACCACGATGACGATGGCGATCGCCCAGCGCCGCCCGGTCATCTCGATGCTGCGCGCCATCGGCGGCCGGCGCGCCACCATCGTCCGCGACATGCTCGCCGAGTCCGCGATCCTCGGGCTGATCGGCGGCACCATCGGCGCACTGCTCGGAATTGTGTTGGGCCGCCTGGCAATCGGCCGCCTGCCACCGACGATGACGCAAGGACTGGAAGCGCGCATCGAGTACTGGCTGCCCGACTACGCGATCCCGGTGGCCATCGCGGCGACGGCGCTGACCAGCGTGGCAGCGTCGGCGATGGCGGCCCGGCAGGTGTATAAGGTCTCACCGATCGAGGCGCTGGCCCCCGTCGGGGTATCGGCGGCCGACAATGTTCCGCGCTGGCTGCGCATCGTCACCGGAATCGCCGCCGTGGCAGTGCTCGCGGCGTCGATCCTGGTGGTGTTCTACCTGCCCGGCTCAATCGCTTTCGTGGCGATCGCGGCCCTGTTCACCGCGCAGATCGCGCTCGGCTTCGCGCTCGCCGGGCCGATCGTCAAAGTCACCGCGACCGTGGCCCGCCGGTTCGGGTCGGCGGGTTCGCTGGCAGCCGCGACCGTGGAACGCGCGCCACGGCGCGTGTGGGCCACCGTGATGACCGTCCTGATCGCCGTCGTCACCACCGTGGTGATCACCGGCACGAACAACGACATGATCCGCTCGGCGCGCGACATCTTCGCCCCGGTCGCCGAGGTTGACGTCTGGGTGAGCGCCAACTCACCCGGCCAGTATCCCACCGGCCTTCTGCCCCAAGGCCTTACCGCCAACGTCACCGAGGTGCCCGGGGTCGCGAACGTCACCGAAGGTGCCCTGGGCTTCGCCGTCGTGGGTGGTACCCGCGTCATGCTCGACGGCTTCGCCCCCGGCAGCCACGACGCACTCTTTCGCGCCCTCGACGACCGGACCCGTGGCGACGTGCTCGCCGGCCACGGCGTGGTGCTCTCCCAGAATCTCGGGAAAACCCTCAACGTCCGGGCGGGCGACGAACTACAGCTGCAAACGCCGCACGGTCCCCAGCGGACGAAGGTGCTGGCGCTGGTCCCCTACTTTTCGACGGTGATCGGCACTGTCGGTATGGGCCTCGATCAGCTGCGCGCGTGGTTCGACCGACCGGGGTCGACGACGCTGCAGGTCACCGCCACCGAGGGAACAGATCCCGATCGCCTGCTGGCCAATATCCGGCAGGTCGTGCCCGCACCGAACCACACCTACGACGGCCGCACGGCGCTGGCCGGCCTCGAAGCGCCGCTGCACCAAAGCATGCTGATCGCCAACGCCGTGTGGATCATCGTGGTGTTCGTCGCCGCGGTCGCGCTGCTCAACACGCTGACCCTGTCGGTGCTCGAGCGCCGCCGCGAGATCGGGGTGCTGCGGGCGATGGGCTCCAGCCGTCGCTACACGTTGGCCATGGTGCTGGCCGAGGCCGCAGCCATCGGCATCGTGGGAGGTCTCCTGGGCCTGGTGATCGGGCTGGTCGATCAGTGGCTGTTCAGCCTCGTCAGCGGCGACGTCATGAGTTTCGAGGTCTCGTTCCGGCCGAGTCCGATGGCGCTGGTGTTCACGCTCGGCGCCCTGGCGATCAGCCTCCTGGGGTCGCTGCCGCCTGCGCGACGCGCCGCCCGGCTCAACATCATCGAGGCCGTCAGTGTCGAATAGTCGCGACGCCCTGCAGATGTGGTGTACACGGCGGTGGCACCAGTGTCCGCCGGGTGCTGCGCAGGCCGCTGGTGTCGAATCCCGCTGCGGAGATGGCGTCGATGGTGCGGCGGTTCGGCTCACAGCCCGATGACAGCCAGGCCCACGGCCTCGCGATCAGATCCTGATACCGCCCCATCAAGCCGTCACCGCGCACGTGCTCGAGAACCACCAACCGACCCCCGGGCGTCAGAACGCGCCGGATCTCAGTGAGTGTGGCCGCCACATCGTCGACCGAACACAACACCAGACCGACGTGGACCGAATCGAAACTGTTGTCCGGGAAAGGAATCGATTCTCCAGCACCGTCGACGACGTCGACGGTGATGCCGTGGCGGCGGCCCAGGGCGCGTGCCATCCGACGCATCACCGGATCCGGTTCCACTGCAGCGACGGACGTCACCGCCGCCGGCACGAACAGCAGATCGGTGCCCGGGCCGGGCCCGACCAACAACAACCTGCCTGTCGCATGGCTCATCGCCGAGCGGCGGTACCGGCGATAGAACAACCGGTCGAACACCGGCATGCCCAGCCGATACACATACGGGAACAACGGGTTACGGCGCTTCAAGGCTGCTGCCCGAGATCCATTCGAAACGGCGGATATTCGTCGCTCATCAGCGAGACGTACACGGCGACGCGGTAGCGCCATCGCACGATTCCCATCAGGAGGTCGAACATGCCCTGCGAGACCGTGCCCCGGACCAGCAGTCGCACCGCGGAGATGACGCAAAGTACTTGCAGCGGCGCCTCCATCGCCCAGCACATGATGATCTGCGGCAGCGCCAACAGCCACTTCACCAGCACCGCCGCTCTCGAGAGCTGTTCGGGGTAGTCGACCTCGAGCTCACCCGGATAGTCGGCCCGGGGTTTGAGGCTGAACGGCGGGTACCGGTCGGTGGTGTTCATCGGGAACCGGTAATTCATCACCCGCCACGACCAGCGCAGCACGCCGACGTTGAAATCGAACAGGGGCCGCGGATACCGGCCGGTGAACAGGATCGCGGCCCCCGCGGCGAGCACCACCAGCGGATACACCAGGTACAGCCCGATCAGGATCGGATAGTGCGGCACTGCCAGCACACACCATTTGACCAGCCACAACGTGTTCGACGGCACGTCGATCGCGCCCCGCACCCGGACTGGATCAGCGGGCATGCTCGTCGCTGTCCGCAGGCCTGGAGGCGAGGTCCCGACTGATTCCCGCGGCCAGCCGACGGTGACTCACCGCCCGCAGGAAAGTCGCCAGCATCCACGTCATGACCCGATCCGGGACCAGCGCCGCCGGCCGCAGCACCGCCTCGCCGTGCGACACCTGCAGCGAGGCCACCCGCGAGACCGCAGCGACCCGCCGCTGACGGGTCTTCTCGTACCAGCGCAGGGCCTCGGAAAGATCGCCGTTGGCGCCCGAAATCGCCTTGCACAGCACCATGGTGTCCAGCAGCGCCTGGTTGGTGCCCTGCGCCAGGGTCGGCGGCATGGTGTGGGCCGCATCGCCCAACAACGTCACCGCGCCGTGGCCCGGCCCGGGGATGGGATGGCGGAAATGCGGATAGGGCGACCGGGCCAGGTCAGCGTCGGTCAACGTCGCGAGCAGTTCATCGACCAGCCCGGACCATCCGGTGAAATTGGTGCGGATCACCTCGATCGGATGGGCTGGGCGGACGAAGTCGGGCGACCACGGCAGATCGAACCACCACTGCACCTCGGTCTCGTCGGCGGGCCACAGGCCGAGGTTGCCGTGGTCCCCGACGATGACGAATGCGACGTGCCGATCGGCCCCGTCCGGGAGCGTGGCCAGTCCTTGCCAGCTGCACCAGCCCGTCGGCTCCGCATGCGGTGCGCCGACGATTTCGCGAACCCGGGAGTGCAAGCCGTCCGCTCCGACCGCCAGATCGCCGTCGGCACAACCGCCGTCGGCGAAATGCAGGCGGACGCCGCGAACGCCGTCGGTCACGCTGACCACCCGCGTGTGGCACCGAATCCGTTCCACCGGAAAGCCTTCCAGCAGTCGTGCGAGCAGGATCCGGCGCGGCACCATCCGGACCGGCGCACCCATCCGGCTCACTATCGCCGTCACGTCGAGCGTGGTCATCGAACGTCCCGTCGACGTCATCACCCGGACGGTGGACAATTCCTGACCGGCGCCGCCCATATCGACACCGAGCTGCCGCAGCACAGTTTCGCCGTTCGACCAGATCGTGACGGCGCCACCGCCGGCCCGCACCTCGGGGCGCTGCTCGAACACAGTGACCTCGTGGCCGTCCCGCAGCAATCCGCGGGCGATGGAGATGCCACCGACCCCGGCGCCGACAACGAGGATCCTCAGCGGCCGTTGCGGCGCTGGTTGAATGTGGTGCCGGCTCTGGGGCCGTTTTGAGCCCACGGCTCAATTTATGTCCGCTGAAGGGTCGCTGTACAGCCAGTGCACGACGCCGCCCCCAGAAAAGATTCCGTTAAGGACCAGCAGCCGGGCGTAAAGATGGCGTCAAGACCGCAGCCACCGCCCAACCGCGGACGCACCCTCGATCAGTCGCCGAAAGCCGGCGGCCGTAAACGTGTGGGAGAACCCATGTCCGTAGTGGTCTACGTCGTGTTGACAGTGGCGGTCTTCGCGCTGCTGGGCCTGGTGCAGAAGTTGGTCGAGCGACTGTGAGCTACGAAAACGTCGTCGGCCTTGGCCTGGCGATTCTCATCGCGCTGTTTCTCTTCGCGGCGCTGCTGTTTCCTGAAAGGTTCTAGTGACTACTACAACCGCGGGGATCGTTTTCCTCGCCGTCCTCATCATTGCGTTGGCGGTTGTCCACGTGCCGCTCGGCGACTACATGTACCGCGTCTACTCAACCGAGAAGCACTCGCGTGTTGAGCGCGCCATCTACCGCCTGATCGGCGCCGACCCGAAGGCCGAGCAGACCTGGGGCACGTACGCCCGCAGCGTGCTGGCCTTCTCCGCGGTCAGCATCTTGTTCCTGTTCACCCTGCAATTGGTGCAGGGCAAGTTGCCGCTGCATCTCAACGATCCAGACACCCCGATGACACCGGCGCTGGCCTGGAACACCGCCGTCAGCTTCGTCACCAACACCAACTGGCAGGCCTATTCGGGTGAATCCACCCATAGCCACCTGGTCCAGATGGCCGGCCTCGCCGTGCAGAACTTCGTGTCCGCTGCGGTCGGTATGGCCGTGGCCATTGCGCTGGTGCGCGGGTTCGCCCGTCGGCACACCGGCGACCTCGGCAACTTCTGGGTCGACCTGGTGCGCGGCTCCCTGCGCATCCTCCTGCCGGTGTGTGTCGTCGCTGCCATCGCCCTGATCGTCGGCGGCGCAGTCCAGAACTTCCACAACTACGACCAGGTGGTGGACACGCTCGCTGGCGCCAAGCAGACCATCCCCGGCGGACCTGTTGCCAGCCAAGAGGCGATCAAGGACCTCGGCACGAACGGTGGCGGCTTCTACAACGTCAACTCCGCGCACCCGTTCGAGAATCCGGCAACCTGGACCAACTGGATCGAGATTTTCCTGCTGCTGGTGATCGCCTTCTCCCTTCCTCGCACCTTCGGCCGCATGGTCGGCAGCGCCAAGCAGGGTTACGCGATCGTCGCTGTGCAGGCAACCATCGCGCTCATCAGCTGGAGCGCAACGATGTGGTTCCAGCTACAGGCTCACGGCACGGTGCCCACCGCGGTCGGCGCCGCGATGGAAGGCGTGGAACAACGCTTCGGCGTGGCCAATTCAGCGGTTTTCGCGGCGTCGACGACACTGACCTCGACCGGATCGGTGGATTCGTTCCACGATTCCTACACCAGTCTCGGCGGCCTGGTCCTGTTGCTGAACATGCAGTTGGGCGAGGTGGCACCGGGTGGTGTCGGCGCGGGTTTGTACGGCATCCTGATCCTGGCAATCATCACGGTATTCGTCGCCGGGCTGATGGTCGGCCGCACGCCGGAATACCTGGGTAAGAAGATCACTCCGCGCGAAATCAAGCTGGCTGCAAGCTACTTCCTGGTGACGCCACTACTGGTGTTGACCGGCACCGCGGCGGCAATGGCAATGCCCGGTCAACGCGCCGGAATGCTCAACACCGGCCCGCACGGGCTTTCGGAGGTGCTGTATGCGTTCACATCGGCCAGCAACAACAACGGCTCGGCGTTCGCCGGCTTGAGCGTCAACACCACGTGGTACGACACAGCCCTAGGGCTGGCAATGGTGTTCGGCCGGTTCCTGCCGATCATCTTCGTGCTGGCGCTGGCCGGATCGCTGGCCCGCCAAGGCAAAGCACCCGATTCCGTCGGGACCCTGCCCACCCATCGGCCCCAGTTCGTCGGGATGGTCGCCGGCGTCACGCTGATCCTGGTCGCCCTCACCTTCTTGCCCATGCTCGCGCTCGGGCCCCTTGCCGAAGGAATTCACTGAAATGCTTGAAATGCCAACTGCTCAGTCCTCCCCTGTCGCCGAGCGTCACTCCAGAGTGGCTGCCGAGGCCGGGCGCCACTCCAGCGTGACAAAAGGCTCGCGGATCAACGGCGGCCTGCTCGACCCCAAGATGCTGTGGCGCTCGCTGCCCGACGCACTGCGCAAGCTCGATCCGCGCACGCTGTGGCGCAACCCCGTGATGTTCATCGTCGAGATCGGCGCGGTGTGGGCAACGCTGTGCGCCATCGGAGAGCCGTCCTGGTTCTCGGGGCTCATCGTCATCTGGCTGTGGCTGACGGTGATCTTCGCCAACCTGGCCGAAGCCGTCGCCGAGGGCCGCGGCAAGGCTCAAGCCGAGTCACTCCGGAAAACCAAGAGTTCCACCATGGCCCGGCGGCTGACCGATACCGGTTCCGAGGAAGAGGTGGCCGCTCCACTGCTGCGGCAGGGCGACGTCGTCGTGGTCGAGGCCGGCCAGGTCATCCCCGGCGACGGCGATGTGGTGGAAGGCATTGCCTCGGTGGATGAATCAGCGATCACCGGCGAATCGGCACCCGTCATCCGCGAGTCCGGCGGCGACCGCAGCGCCGTCACCGGTGGCACCACGGTGCTGTCCGACCGCATCGTCGTAAAGATCACCCAGAAACCGGGCGAAAGCTTCATCGACCGGATGATCAATCTCGTCGAGGGCGCCAACCGGCAGAAGACCCCAAATGAGATCGCGCTCAACATCCTGCTGGCCTCATTGACGATCATCTTCGTCTTCGCCGTCGCCACCCTGCAGCCGCTGGCCATCTTCTCCAAGGCCAACAATCCGGGCGTCGCAGACACCCTGGCGCTCAACGCAAACGGGATATCCGGAATTGTGATGGTGTCGCTGCTGGTGTGCCTGATCCCCACCACCATCGGCGCCCTGCTGTCCGCGATCGGCATCGCCGGCATGGACCGGCTGGTGCAGCGCAACGTGCTGGCGATGTCGGGCCGCGCCGTCGAGGCTGCCGGCGACGTCAACACCCTGCTGCTCGACAAGACCGGAACCATCACGCTCGGCAACCGCCAGGCGGCTGCGTTTGTGCCGTTGACGGGTGTGACGCCGCAGCAGCTCGCCGACGCCGCGCAAATGTCCAGCCTGGCCGATGAGACCCCAGAGGGCCGCTCCATCGTGGTGTTCGCCAAGCAGGAGTATGGATTACGTGGTCGCACAGCCGGTGAACTCGACCACGCGCACTGGGTGGAGTTCAGTGCGAACACCCGAATGTCGGGCGTCGACCTGTCCGGCGACCACCGCCTGCGCAAGGGCGCCAGTGGTGCGGTCGCCGAGTGGATCCGCTCCGAAGGCGGCCGGGTGCCCACCGAACTCGGCGACATCGTCGACGGCATCTCCGCCGCCGGTGGCACTCCTCTGGCGGTCGGTCAGGTGGTCGACGGCGAAGCCGAAGTACTGGGCGCCATCCACCTCAAGGACGTCGTGAAACAGGGCATGCGGGAGCGCTTCGACGAGATGCGCCGGATGGGCATCCGCACCGTGATGATCACCGGGGACAATCCGTTGACCGCCAAGGCCATCGCCGACGAGGCCGGTGTGGACGACTTCCTCGCCGAGGCCACGCCCGAAGACAAGATGGCGCTGATCAAAAAGGAGCAGGCCGCCGGCTTGCTCGTCGCGATGACCGGCGACGGCACCAACGACGCGCCCGCCCTGGCCCAGGCCGATGTCGGCGTCGCGATGAACAGCGGCACCTCGGCGGCCAAAGAGGCCGGGAACATGGTCGATCTCGACTCCGACCCGACCAAGCTCATCGAGATCGTCGAGATCGGCAAGCAGTTGCTGATCACCCGCGGTGCACTCACCACGTTCTCGATCGCCAACGACATCGCGAAGTATTTCGCGATCATCCCGGCGTTGTTCGTGGCCCTGTTCCCCGGTCTGGACCTGCTGAACATCATGCGGCTGCACAGCCCGCAATCGGCGATCCTGTCCGCGGTGATCTTCAACGCGATCGTCATCGTGGCGCTGATCCCGTTGGCGCTCAAGGGTGTCCGATACACCCCGAGCAGTGCGTCGAAGCTGTTGAGCCGCAACCTGTACGTCTACGGCCTCGGCGGGATCATCGCGCCCTTCATCGGCATCAAACTGATCGACCTCGTCGTCCAACACTTCTGAGGGAATGTGACATGAAATTCTCCAACCTGGTTCGTCAACACGCGGCAGCCCTGCGGGCGCTGCTGGTATTCACCGTGATCCTGGGCATCGGCTATCCGGTCTTCATCTGGCTGGTGGCCGAGATCCCCGGGCTGCGCGACAACGCCAACGGATCACTGATCCAGGTGAACGAAAAACCGTTGGGTAGCAGCCTGATCGGTCAGTCCTTCACCGACGCTGACGGCAATCCGCTGCCCCGCTACTTCCAGAGCCGGCCGTCGATGGCCGGCGATGGGTACGACCCGATGTCCACCGGCGCGAGCAACCTCGGCCCCGAAAGCATTGTCGACCAGCCGGACAAGCCCAGCTTGCTCACCCTGGTGTGCTCGCGCAGCGCCGCCGTCGGCAAGCTCGACGGTGTCGACGGTGCCCGCCCGTTCTGCACCGGAAGTGGGGTCGGCGCAGTGTTGTCGGTGATCGGGCCGCGCGACGCAGGTGGGAACGTGGTGCACCCGACACAGGTGGTCAGCGTCAACGAACCGTGCGACACCACGAAGACGCCGTTCCTCAACACCTATGAGGACGTGCGGGTGGAATGCGCGAAGCCGGGCGAGAATTACAGCGCCGGCCTGATCGTGCCGATCCGCGGCAGTGCACCCGCCGATCCCGCGGTGCCGGCCGACGCGGTCACGGCCAGCGGCAGCGGACTCGATCCGAACATCTCGCCGGCCTACGCCGATCTGCAGGTCAACCGGGTGGCCAAGGCCCGAGGCCTCAACCCCGACCTGGTACGCACAGTGGTCGCCGAGCACACCGACGGACGCACCCTGGGTTTCCTCGGCGAACCGCGGGTCAACGTGCTCCAACTCAACATCGCGCTCGACTCGCTGCAGGCGCGAGGATGATGGACTTGTGAACCCGCCGCCGGTCAGCCCCGCCAAGCGCGGTGAGCTGCGCATATATCTGGGTGCGGCGCCCGGCGTGGGTAAGACCTTCGCGATGCTCGGTGAGGCGCACCGCAGGCTCGAACGCGGCACCGACGTGGTGGCCGCAGTGGTGGAAACGCACGGACGGAAGAAGACCGCGGGCCTGCTCGACGGCATCGAAGTCATTGCGCCGCGCTACGTCGAGTACCGGGGTGGTCGCTTCCCCGAACTCGACGTGGCCGCGGTACTGGCCCGCAACCCGCAGGTGGTGTTGGTCGACGAACTCGCCCACACCAACACCCCGGGCAGCAAGAACCCGAAGCGTTGGCAGGATGTCGAAGAACTGCTGGACGCCGGGATCACCGTGATCTCGACGGTCAATGTCCAGCACCTGGAAAGCCTCAACGATGTGGTCACCCAGATCACCGGCATCGAACAGCAGGAGAAGGTTCCCGACGAGGTGGTCCGCGCGGCCGATCAGATCGAGTTGGTCGACATCACCCCGGAGGCGCTGCGCCGCAGGCTCTCCCACGGCAATGTGTACGCACCGGAGCGGGTCGATGCCGCGCTGTCGAATTACTTCCGGCGCGGAAACCTCACCGCGCTGCGCGAATTGGCCCTGCTGTGGTTGGCCGACCAGGTCGACGCGGCCCTGGCGAAGTACCGTGCCGACAACAAGATCACCGACACCTGGGAGGCCCGCGAGCGCGTGGTGGTCGCGGTCACCGGCGGCCCCGAGTCGGAAACGTTGGTGCGCCGGGCATCACGGATCGCCTCGAAATCCAGTGCCGAGCTGATGGTGGTGCACGTCGTTCGGGGAGACGGGCTGTCGGGTGTCTCGGCGCCGCAGATGGGCAAGGTGCGGGAGCTGGCCGCCAGCCTCGGTGCCACCGTGCACACCGTGGTCGGCGACGACGTACCCACTGCGCTATTGGATTTCGCACGGGAACGCAACGCCACCCAGCTGGTGCTCGGCACGTCGAGGCGGTCCCGGTGGGCCCGGATGCTCGACGAGGGTATCGGCGCCGTGGTCGTACAGCAGTCCGGCAAGATCGACGTGCACATGGTGACCCACGAGCAGGCCCGCCGCGGCTTGGGCTGGTCGGCGGCCAGCCCTCGGCAGCGTCATGTCGTGTCCTGGCTGGCCGCCCTTGTGGTTCCCTCCGTGATCTGCCTGGTGATCGCGACCATGCTCGATCCGTATCTCGGGGTCAGCGGTGAGAGCGCCCTGTTCTTCATCGGCGTGCTGATCGTCGCGCTGCTCGGCGGCGTTGCGCCGGCCGGATTGTCGGCCCTGCTGTCCGGGCTGTTGTTGAACTACTTCCTGGTGGACCCGCGCTACACGTTCACGATCGCCGAACCCGACAGTGCGGTCACCATCGTGGTGCTCCTGTTGGTGGCGGTGGCGGTCGCGGCGCTGGTCGACGGGGCCGCGAGCCTGGCCCGCGAAGCCAGGAAAGCCTCGCAGGAGGCCGAACTGCTGACCTTGTTCGCCGGGTCGGTGCTGCGCGGGGCCGATTTGACCACCCTGCTGGAACGGCTGCGCGAGACCTATTCCCAGCGGGCGGTGAGCCTGCTGCGCGAACGCAGTGGACGCGCGGACATCGTGGCGTGCGTCGGCACCAAGCCGTGCGCCGACGTCGACACCGCCGACACCGCGATCGAAGTCGGGGACGACGAATTCTGGCTGCTGATGTCCGGGCGCAAGCTGGCGGCGCGAGACCGCCGTGTGCTCAGCGCCGTCGCCAAACAGGCTGCCGGACTGGTCAAGCAGCGCGAACTCACCGAGGAGGCCGGCAAGGCCGAGGCGATCGCGCAGGCCGACGAACTGCGCCGCTCGCTGCTGTCCGCGGTGAGCCATGATCTGCGTACCCCGCTGGCCGCAGCCAAGGCGGCGGCGTCGAGCCTGCGCAGTGAGGACATCGACTTCTCCGCCGAGGACACCGCTGAGCTGCTCGCCACCATCGAGGAATCGGTCGACGCGCTCACCGCGCTCGTCGGCAACCTGCTGGACTCGTCTCGATTGTCGGCGGGAGTGGTCCGCCCCGAGCTGCGCCGGGTGTATCTCGAGGAGACGACGCAGCGTGCACTTCTGGGAATCAGCAGGGGCGCCACCGGATTCACCCGCGAGGGCCTGGACCGGGTGAAGGTCGAGGTCGGTGACGCCGTCGCGATGGCCGACGCCGGGTTACTCGAGCGGGTGCTGGCCAATCTGATCGACAACGCCCTGCGGTACGCCCCCGACGGTCCCATCCGGGTCAGCGCCGGGCAGGTGGCCGATCGGATACTGATCGCGGTGATCGACGAAGGACCCGGCATGCCGCGCGGGGCCGAGGAAAAACTGTTCGCGCCGTTCCAACGGCTCGGCGATCACGACACCAGCATCGGCGTCGGGCTGGGCCTGTCCGTTGCCCGCGGCTTCGTGGAAGCCATGGGTGGCATCATCTCCGCGACCGATACTCCCGGCGGGGGCCTTACCGTCGAAATCGACCTTGCTGCACCGCAAAAGGACCAACCGGCATGACACCAACCAGCGCCGCCAAGACCCGCGTCCTGGTGATCGACGACGAACCACAGATCCTGCGTGCACTGCGGATCAACCTGTCGGTACGCGGCTATGAGGTCGTCACTGCCACCGACGGCGGTCAGGGCCTGCGCGCCGCCGCCGACCATCGGCCCGACGTCATCGTCCTCGACCTCGGGCTGCCCGACATGTCGGGCATCGAGGTGCTGGCCGGCCTGCGCGGCTGGCTGTCGGCACCGGTGATCGTGCTCTCGGCCCGTACCGACTCGGCCGACAAAGTCGAGGCCCTCGACGCCGGCGCCGACGACTACGTCACCAAACCCTTCGGTATGGACGAGTTCCTGGCCCGGCTACGCGCCGCGGTACGCCGCGGGGCGGCGGCGTCGGAAACCGATGAGCCCGTCATCGAAACCTCCTCGTTCACAGTCGATCTCGCGTCCAAGAAGGTGACCAAGAACAATCACGAGGTGCATCTGACCCCCACCGAGTGGGGCATGCTGGAGATGCTCGTCCGCAACCGCGGAAAGCTGGTCGGCCGCGAAGAGCTGCTGCGCGAGGTGTGGGGCCCGGCCTATGCGAAGGAAACCCACTACCTGCGGGTCTATCTGGCACAGCTGCGCCGCAAGCTCGAGGACGATCCGTCCCACCCGGTGCATCTGCTGACCGAGGCGGGTATGGGCTACCGCTTCCAGGAGTAGCTCCTTCCGCCGAGCAGACACAGAATCGCACTTTGCAGCGTGGAATGGTGCGACTCTGTGTCTGCTCGCGGGAGGGGTCGCGTACACGCTACGGTGCCGGTATGTCAGGTGATGGTGCCCTTTACCGCGCTCTTTTCGACGCCAGCCTCAACGACCCGGCCTCGTTCTGGGCCGACGCCGCCGAGGCGGTGACCTGGACTTCCGAGCCGCAGCGCATACTCGACGACACCAACCCGCCGTTCTACCGGTGGTTCCCCGACGGCGAGCTCAACACCTGTGCCAACGCCCTGGACCGCCACGTCGACGAGCGCGGCGATCAAACCGCGCTGATCTACGACTCCCCCGTCACCGGCACCAAAGCCGGCTACACCTACCGAGAGTTGCGCGACGCCACAGCCCGGTTCGCCGGGGCCCTGCGGGGACTCGGCGTCAACAAGGGCGATCTCGTCGTGATCTACATGCCGATGGTCCCCGAGGCCGTCATCGCGATGCTTGCCTGCGCGCGGCTCGGCGCCGTGCATTCGGTGGTGTTCGGTGGGTTCGCGGCGCATGAGTTGGCCACCCGGATCGACGACGCCCGCCCCGTGGTCGTGGTGAGCGCATCCTGCGGCATCGAGCCGACCCGCACCGTCGAATACAAGCCCATGCTCGACGCGGCACTGGAGATCGCCGAGCACAAACCGAGGGCCTGCGTCGTCCTGCAACGAGAGCAGTGCCCCTGCCAGCTGGTCGACGGACGCGATCACGACTGGAAGCAGCTACTGGTGGACGCTGCACCGGTCGATCCGGTGCCGGTGGCCGCCACCGATCCGCTGTACGTGCTCTACACGTCGGGCACCACCGGTAAACCCAAGGGCATCGTCCGCGACAACGGCGGGCATGCGGTCGCCCTGCTGTGGAGCATGCGTCACATCTACGACATCGCACCCGGCGATGTGTTCTGGGCGGCCTCCGACGTCGGCTGGGTGGTCGGCCACTCCTACATCGTGTACGCGCCCCTGCTCCTGGGCGCGACAACCGTTCTCTACGAAGGCAAACCGATCGGCACCCCCGACGCCGGCGCGTTCTGGCGAGTGGCGGCCGAGTATGGCGTCAAGGCGTTGTTCACCGCCCCGACCGCCATCCGAGCGATCAAGAAGGAAGATCCCGACGCTACCCGCCTGGCCGACTACGACCTGTCCGGCCTGAAGTACCTGTTCCAGGCCGGCGAGCGCCTGGACCCCGACACCTACCACTGGGCCGCCGACAAACTCGGCGTCCCCGTGGTCGATCACTGGTGGCAGACCGAGACCGGTTGGGCGATCGCCGCCGATCCGATGGGCGTCGAGCCGCTGCCGATCAAGCCGGGTTCGGCGACGGTCCCGATGCCGGGTTACGACGTGCAGATCCTGCGTTCGGACGGCTCTCCGTGCGATGCGGATGAGGAAGGCGCGATCTGCATCAAGCTGCCGCTGCCTCCCGGCACGCTGCCCACGCTGTGGGGCGATGACCACCGCTATGTCGCGTCGTACCTGTCGGCCTTCAACGGGTACTACCTCACCGGCGACGGCGGCTATGTGGACCCCGACGGCTATCTGTTCGTGATGGGCCGCACCGACGACGTGATCAACGTTGCCGGACACCGGCTCTCGACCGGGTCGATCGAAGCCGTGCTGGCCGATCACCCAGCGGTCGCCGAATGCGCGGTGATCGGTGTCGCCGACGAGCTCAAGGGACAGGTGCCGCGCGGCTTCGTCGTACTCAAGACCGGCGCTTCGACCGAGGGGATCACCCAGGAGCTCGTGGACCAGGTGCGCGAAAGTATCGGTGCGGTTGCGGTTTTCAAGAAGGTCGACGTGGTCGCGGCATTGCCCAAGACCCGGTCCGGCAAGATCCTGCGCAAGACCATGCGCGGTATCGCCGACGGTTTGGACGAGCCGGTGCCCTCCACCATCGAGGATCCCGCAGTGCTCGACGCCCTCAAGAACGTCCTGCGGAGCTGATCCCTTCCGCGAGCAGACACAGAGTCGCACGAATGGCGCTCCAAAAGTGCGAGTCTGCGTCTGCTCGCGCTAGGAAGGGCGGGGCCACGCGCGGTTGCTCAAGAGCCGCAGGCCGTTGAGCGCCACCAGGATCGTCGAGCCCTCGTGACCGGCTACCCCCAACGGTAACGGCAAGTGCCCCATCAAATCCCAGGTCACCAGCACGGTGATGACGGTGGCTGCGATCACCAGGTTGGCGATGACCAGGCGCCGGGCCCGCTTCGACAACGCGACCACCGATGCGATGGCCGACAGGTCGTCACCGACGGTGACGACATCGGCGGTGTCGACAGTGAGATCGGCGCCGGTGCGGCCCATCGCCATGGACGAATGCGCCGACGCCATGGCCGGTGCGTCGTTGACACCATCACCCACCATGAGCACGCGTCGGCCGGCGGCTTCGAACTCCCGGATCTCGGCCGCCTTGTCCGCGGGCAGCAGTCCGGCCCGCACATCCTCGATACCCAACTGGGCAGCCAGTTGCATTGCCGCGGCGCGGTTGTCACCGGTGAGCAGCACCGGCGAGCACCCGGTCAGGGCATGCAGTGCCCGCACCGCCGCGGCCGCGCCCGGGCGAGCCTGGTCATGTAGCCCCAGCACCCCGATCGCTTGTCCGTCGACCGTCACGACGACGGCGGTCGCCCCGGTGTCCTCGATGTCGGCCACGGCCTGGATCGGTGGCCCCGCATATGCCGCGGGGCTGAGCACCTCTACCTTGCACCCGTCGACGATCGCCTGCGCCCCGCGCCCTGAGCGGGCAGTGAAGCCGGTAGCCTCGGGCACCGCGATGAGTCGGGATGCCGCCTCGGCGACGATGGCTCGCCCGATCGGGTGTTCGCTGAATTGTTCTGCGGCAGCCGCAGTTGCGAGCACCTGGTCAGGGGGCGCACCGGCAACCGTCGACACCTGCGCTACCCGGGGCGCGCCCGTCGTGAGGGTTCCGGTCTTGTCCAGCACGACGACGTCGGTGTCGGCCAGCCGCTCCATGGCCACCGACGATTTCACCAGCACCCCACGACGGCTGGCGTTCGCGATCGCGCACAGCAAGGGCGGCATCGTGGCGAGCACGACCGCGCACGGCGAGGCCACGATCATGAACGTCATGGCGCGCAACAGGGTTGAGCGTAGATCACCGCCCAGCGCCAGCGGGACCGCGAACAACGCCAGGGTCGCCGCCACCACCAGCACCGAATAGCGCTGCTCGATCTTCTCGATGAACAGCTGGGTGGTGGCCTTGGTCGCCGAGGCCGCGGCAACCGCCGCCACGATACGGGCCATCACCGTGCTCGAAGGGTCCTGGGTGACCGTGACCTGCAGCGCACCAGAGGTGTTCAGCGTGCCGGCGAACACGTCGTCGCCCCGTTGTTTGGCAACCGGCAGGGGTTCGCCCGTGATCGAGGATTGGTCGACGTCCGAGGACCCTCCGGTCACGGTGCCGTCGGCCGAGATCCGTTCCCCGGGCCGGACGAGGATCTGGTCGCCGGGCCGAAGCGTCTCAGCGGCAACGACGCGCCGCGCGCCGTCGCCGTCGCCGTCGCCGTCGACCAATGTCGCATCGGGCGGCGCCAGCTCGAGCAGTCCACGCACCGATCTTTCGGTGCGCGTGGTGGCCACGTCCTCCAACGCGCCCGACGTCGCGAAGATGACAATCAGCAGTGCGCCGTCGAACACCTGCCCGATGGCGGCCGCCCCGATCGCCGCCAGAATCATCAACAGGTCGACATCGAGCGTGCGGTCGCGCAACGCCTGCACACCAGACACCGCCGATTGCCAACCGCCGGCGAGATAGCACGCGAGGTACAGCGCCCACCACACCGGCGATGGAGCATCGGCCACCTGCGCGACCACACCGCCCAGCATCAATTCCAGGGCCACAACGGCCCAGCGCACCGAACTCAGCGTCCAGATCCACGTGCCGATCCCGCGCACACCGGCAGGCCGGGTAGCGCCGTCCCGGCCGTCGCGCACCGACAACCGGTCGCTCGACACGGCGGTCATGGACTGCACCCCCTGGTTTCACTCTCTCGCAGCTTGTGAACATTTAAACATGTAGAGATTGGAATGTATCACCAGTATTTTTGACGCGCGTGCTTGAATGAATGCCATGGGCCACGGAGTTGAGGGGCGCGCGACACCGGCAGCGTCCCTCGACGCCGCCTCCGCAGCCAAAGTCGCCGAGACCCTGCAGGCCCTGGCCTCCCCCAACCGGTTGCTCATCCTGACCCGGTTGCGGGAATCACCGTGCTCGGTCACCGAACTGTCGGCCGCGGTGGGCATGGAACAACCCGCCGTCTCCAACCAACTCCGACTATTGCGGGCGCTCGGCCTGGTGACCGGCGACAGGTCCGGCCGCAACATCGTCTACCGGCTTTACGACAGCCATGTGGCACAACTGCTCGATGAAGCCATCTACCACATCGAGCACCTCCGGCTCGGCGCCCGTGAAAGCTCCGCCTGACCCTAAATCAGCTGCAGACAAAGAGTTTCACGCAGTGTTCACCTGAGCGAGCCGCATCGGCGCGGACCATGTGGCAAAAACCCGCACCATTGCCGGAATCCTTTATTTTCAGGGTGGGCCGAACTATTGTGAAGTCGTTATATGTTGATGTCCGCCCATACTCGGGAGTTTGCTGTCGGCCACGCCGGCGGCACCCGCACAATGAGGAGTTGAACAACGATGCGCATCGCAACCAAGGGATCCTGCACCTGCCGCTGCAATGCCTGCGACGGTGGCCACCACTGCGGTAACCCGCCGAACTGCAACGCGCGGCGCTGACGCCGCCGGTGGTCTGTCGTCCGGGCACCCGGCGACAGGCCACCACCCGCGACCCCAACGCCCCCTGATGCTCTGCCCAAAACCTCATCAATCACACCGATCGGTCGTGCGATCTCGCGCTTCGTCACTTTCTCCACTGCCCCCACTTCCCCGGTTCTGAGCCCGCGCGGGCTTATGCTGCGGCTGTGCTCACCGCACTGACCTGGGGACTGGTCGCCGCATCCTCACTGCTCATCGGCGCGGTCGCCGGTGTGGTCCGGGACTGGAATCAACGCCTCGTCGGCCTCGTCCTCGGCTTCGGTGCGGGCGCGCTCATCTCCAGCATCTCCTTCGAACTCGCCGAAGACGGCTTCCGCGCCAGCGGCGCCTGGGCCGTTGCACTCGGCCTGGCCGCCGGAGCCGTGGTGTTCTACCTCGCGGACAAGGCCGTAGATCGATTGAGCCGCAAGGGAACCCACACAGCCGGGCTACCACTGCTGCTGGGTGCGCTACTCGACGGCATTCCCGAGCAGGCCGCACTCGGCATCGGCATCGCATCCGGAGCCGGCGTCAGCCTGGCACTGGTGGTTTCCATCTTCGTGTCGAACCTTCCCGAGTCCATCGGATCGGCCAGCGACATGCGGGCCGCGGGAGATCCGGCCCGCCGGATCGTGGGCGGGTGGGCCGCGATCGCCGCACTGTGCGCGCTGGCCACCGTCGGCGGTTACCAGTTACAGAACCTCGCCGGGGCCCAATTACAGGGCGGAATCAACGGTTTCGCCGCCGGTGCCCTACTGGTCATGCTGGTGGGCTCGATGATCCCCGAGGCCACCGAGAAAGCCGGAGAGAACGCCGGACTGGCCGCCGTGCTGGGATTTGCGGTTGCCGCCGGGCTGTCACTAGCCGGGTGAACCTTTCCCGGGTTAGGTTCGGCGGGTGACTGCCCAGTGGCACCTGGGGCCGCTCAGCGTCGGGGTGCACAACTTGTTCGTCGCCCTCGGGGTGTCCGCGGCATTGCTGGTCTTCGTCTCCGAGGCCCGCAGACGCGGCGCGGTCAACGAGCAGTCGGTCGTCGCCGCGGGCGGCGCGCTGATCGGTGGCGCGATCGGGATGAGGATGACCGGGTGGCTACGGCACCTGGACTTCAGCGCCAATCCGAGTCTGGCGCAGGCCTGGCAGTTCGGCTCGCGCAGCATCCTCGGCGGGCTGCTCGGCGCCTACCTCGGTGTGCTCATCGCCAAACGAGTCGGTGGTTTCCGCGGAAAAACCGGTGATCTGTTCGCCCCCGCAGTAGCACTCGGCATGGCCATCGGCCGCATCGGCTGCCACCTCACCGAAGCCCCCGGCCGGCCCACCACACTGCCGTGGGGCATCCACGCCCCGACCGACACCCCCGAATGTCCGGGATGCCTCACCGGCGCCGCCATGCACCCGTCGTTCCTCTACGAGATCGCCTTCCAGCTCACCGCATTCGCTGTGTTGCTGTGGTTGCGGCCGCGCATCGGCAAGCCCGGGGAGTTGTTCGTTCTCTACGTCGCCGGCTACGCGGTATTCCGATTCCTCGTCGAGTTCGTCCGGGCCAACGAGACCGTATGGCTGGATCTGACCCGCCCGCAATGGTTCCTGCTGCCGTCGTTGCTGATCCTCGGATTTCGGCTGTGGTACGGCCATCGCCGCGGGTACTATCGCAAACCAGCCCACCCTCAGGAGGTGCCCGTATGACGACACCGCCCGGCCCACCTGACGACACACCTCCGCACGGCGGCGGCCCACCGGAGGATTTCGGTCCGCAAAGCTTTGAACCACAGGGCATTCCACCCGCCTATCACGGCGGTCCACCCGCCCCGCCACCGCCGGCCCCTGGCTACCCGGCCTATCCGTACCCACCGGGCTATCCCTACGGCCCACCGCCACAGCCTCAGCGGCGCATCTCCGTCGCCATGGTGATCCTCGGGCCGTTTCTCTATGCCGCACTCAACCTGGTGATCGGTTTCATCGCGTTCATGGGCGCCGGAGCCACCGACAGCGCCGGCGGCAGCGCCAATGCGGTGCTGGGCGGGGCGGCAGTGCTGTTGGCGTTCATCGCCTTCGGCGGCGGGACCCTGATGCTGCTGTCGAAGAACCCGACGGCCAAGGGCCTCGGTATCGGGCTGATGGTCGGCTGGGCCCTGGTTTCACTGTTCACCGCCGGGTTCTGCACCGGCGTCAACCCCGACCTGTACGGCATATGAGCGCCGGAATGGCGTTGCGCGGTGACCGGCTGCACCGGTACGTCACCGCCTTCTGCCCGCACTGTCACGACGAGGCCCCCGAGCGTCCACTGCCCGACGTCGAACGTCTGGCCGGCATGCTCATCGAACGCGACGGCCGCGTCTGGCTCGAACGCGGCTGCCGCACACACGGATTGGTTCGCACCCTCTACGACGAGGATCCCGAGATCCTGTCCTACCTGGAGGAGTGGACCGCCCCGACAAAAGCTCACACGCCCGATGTGGCCGGGAACTTCGACCCGATCCCGTCGGCCTATCTTCGCGGCCTGCCCGAAATGCAGACGCAGCACACCTGCATCCTGCTGGCCGACATCGCCGAGACCTGCAACCTGCGCTGCCCCACCTGCTTCACCGACAGCTCACCCGATCTGCGCCACGTGGTGCCGACCGCCGATGTGTTGGCCAACGTCGACCAGCGGTTGGCGCGCGAGAACGGCCGCCTCGACGTCCTGATGCTCAGCGGAGGCGAACCAACGCTGCACCCCGACCTGACCGAGCTGCTCGACGAGCTGGCGGCCCGGCCGATCACCCGAATCCTGGTGAACAGCAACGGGGTCCGCATCGCCAATGACGACGCACTGCTCGACCTGCTCACCAGGCACCGCGAACGCGTCGAGGTATACCTGCAATACGACGGAGTGTCCGAGCAAGCGCACCGCCACCACCGCGGCGGCGACTTGCGGCGGACCAAGAGCCAAGCCCTACAGCGGCTCTCCGAGCGGGAGATCTTCACCACCCTGGTGATGACCTGCGCACTGGGAGTCAATGACGGCGAGATCGGCGACATGGTCCGACTTGCCCTGGACACCCCGTATGTCGGCGGGCTCACCATCCAGCCGCAGTTCGGCTCGGGCCGCTCCGGTGCGATCGACCCGATGGACCGGCTCACCCACACCGGGGTGCTCAAACGGCTGGGTCCGCAGACCGACGGTGCCGTCACCTGGCGCGACCTGACCGCGCTGCCCTGCTCACACCCGCACTGCTGCTCGGTCGGCTACCTGGTCCGCGACGACGGCGACCAATGGCGCTCGCTGGTGTCGGTGATCGGTGCCGAGAGCCTGAAGGACAAGCTGGGCCTGGTGTCCAATCGCATCGCCGACACCGAGATCCCCCGCCAACTGCGCATGGCGGTGCAGGAGTCCCTGCTCGGCCTGCTCTCGGAGCAGTCCTCGCTGTCACATCCACAGATCGGCGACGTGTGGCGGGCGATCTGTGAGAGCTGCGACCTGGGGATGGGGACACTGCTGACGCTGGCATCCTCAGCCCTGCCGGGACGCCGCCGCAAGATCCGTGCGTTGCTGGGCGAGCGCGTGGTGCGGCTGACCGTGAAACCGTTCATGGACATGTCCACGATGATCGAAGAGCGCCTCATTCAATGCTGTGTGCACGTGGGCACCCGTTCGCCGCAGCCGGACTCGGCCCAGCACCAGTGCGCGCCGTTTTGTGCCGTACAGGCCTGGCCTGCGCTCGGACGTCAACGGTTGTCCCTTTCGGCGGGGCGGGCATTACCGCTCACCGAGATTCGATGAGGCGCCGAACAGGCTGGTCACCTCCGTATCAACCTGACCGCAGTGCTCAGATCCCAGGTCAACGCGGCTTTCTGCCAAGCGCCAATGGCAGAAACTGTGAACTAGTGTTCCTAACCGTCCTCTTAAGCTGCTAACTTGCCATGAAGTGGGTGTCCCACTGCCGGGGGGCCTGCCACCTCTTTTTGGATCAGTCAGGAGTGAATGCCTTGAAGATGACAAATATCAGTACGGCCTTCGCCGCAGCGGCCGTCGCCGCAGCGGCGATCGTCGGTGGCGCCCCGATGGCGCTCGCCGACGACATTGCCGTCACCACCGCTGCGCTCGGCGGCCAGGGCAAGCTGGACGGCGGCACCCAGGTCTGGACGGTGACCGATCTCAAGCCCAGCACCGACACCATCAACTACACGCCCCGCGGCACCCTGTGGGAGGTCACTGCGACCAACGAGGCCCTGCAGGGCTCCGTGACGCCGATCGTCTCCAACTTCAACGTCCGCGCCGCCGACGGCCAGAACTACCGCGCGCTGTTCCAGGTGCCCAGCCAGCAGGGTGTCAACCCGGCCACCCTGGCCCAGGGCCAGAAGACCAGCGGCAAGATCTACTTCGACGTGACCGGTGACCAGCCGACCTCGGTCGTCTACAACGCCGGCGGTAACGACGTCCTGGTGTGGGACAAGGCTGCGGCGCCCGCCGCGGCCCCCGCTGCCAACGCGCCGAAGCGTCAGGCACCCGCCGCCCCGGCTGCCACCCCTGCCGCTCCGGCCGCAGCCCCGTCGGGTGCGACCCCGGCCGCTCCGGCCGCCGCAGGTGCCGGTAGCCGCGCGACGGACCTGCCCGCCGCCACCCCGGCTCCGGGTGCTCCGGCCGCTACCCCGGCCGGCACCGAAGCCGTTCCGGCCGCTCCGGCTCCGGGCGCTCCGGCCCCTGAGTCGACCCCGGTCGCTCATGGCATGCCGGTCGCCGAGGGTGCCCCGGCACCGGCCGCCGCGGGTGCGGGCAACGCCGCCACCGCGGTGACCCCGGCCGAAGGCGTGCCCGCCGAGGGTGCTCCCGCCGCCGTGCCGGGCGCTCCGGCTGCCCCGGCCGCTCCGGCTCCGGACGCTCCCGCTGCTCCGGCTTCCGAGCCGGCGCTGGTTCCCGCCGGCACCCAGCCGGTCGTCACCACGCCCGCCCCGGCCCCCGCGGTCGCCCCGGCGAGCAACCACGGGCCTACGTCCTGATCTAGGCAAACACGGCAACGGCCGGACGCGGGCAACCGCGTTCGGCCGTTGTTTTATGCGTGGAGCCTGCCGGGTCCGCTCCCGCCTGCCCGCCGCTTTCTACACCTGGGCTGCGCCGCCGCGCGAGGTACAGCCCCACGGTAGAAAACGGCGACCAAACGGCGGCCGAGGAATAGAAATTGGCGCGCCCAGAAGCGCATTCAGGAACAGGTCAGGCGATCGACAGCGCGATGCCGTCGAGAATGTCGTGCTCGCTGACCACCAGTTCCCCGATGCCGGCCTCGCGGCCGAGAACCGCCGCCAACTCCTCGACGATGATCGCGCCGCCGCCGATCACATCGGCACGGCCGGCGTGCATCGGCCCGAGCGTCAGGCGCTGCGCCTTGGTCATCCCGATCAGCCGCTCGCACACCCCGAGCAGATCATCGAATCCGATGCGGGACAGGTGAATTGCCTCAGGATCGTACTCAGTCATCCCCTGCGCCAGTGCCGACAGAGTGGTCATCGTCCCGGCCACACCGACCCAGGTGTGCGCCCCTTCGACCGGCACCACGCGCAGCGCATCGGCCAGGCCGTCACGGGCCACCGCTCGAGCCTGCTCCACCTCGGCCGCGGTCGGCGGGTCGGAGTGCAGGCACCGTTCGGTCAGGCGGACACATCCGATGTCGGCCGAGTAGGCGGCCTCTACCGCCGTGCTGCCGCGCACCAGTTCGGTCGAGCCCCCGCCCAGGTCGACCACCACGAAAGGCCCAGCGGTAGGGTCGAGTTCACCGACCGCACCGCGGAACGACAGCTCGGCCTCTTCCGTGCCGGTGATCACCTCGGCCACCGACCCGGGTGCCACCTTGCCCAGCAGCCGCGCAGTCATCGCGAAGAAGTCGTCACGGTTGCCGGCGTCGCGCGCCGCCGAGGTCGCCACCATCCGCACCGCACTCACCGAATGCTCGGCCATCAGAGCCACATAGTCATCCAGTGCGGATTCGGTGCGCGCCAACGCTTCTGGAGCGAACTGCCCCGTGGCGTCGACGCCCTGGCCCAGCCGGACCACCCGCATCTCGCGGTGCACATCGCGCAGCTTCCCGTCCGCGACGTCGGCGATCAGCAGACGAATCGAGTTGGTACCACAGTCGATTGCGCCGACCCGGCGCGAGCCGTCGATTGCGCCGACCCGACTCAAACCCACACCTCCGGATCCAGGATTCCGGCCATCGCCGGCTCAACCGCCAGCCGTGCCAGCGCCTCATCGCCAAAAGGATTGACCCCGCGACCTTTTGCCAACGAGTGGGCCATCACCACGTGCAGACACTTGACCCGATCGGGCATGCCACCACCAGTGAACGTGGTACCCAGCGGTTCGATCGCGTCCCGCTCGGCCAAATACGACTCGTGCGCCCGCAGGTATGCCGCAGCCAGATCCTCGTCGCGCTGCAGCCGTTCGGACATCTCCCGCATCAGCCCGGAGGATTCCAGCCGGCTGGCGGCCGCGGTGAGCGCCGGATGCGTCAGGTAATACAGCGTCGGAAACGGCGTACCGTCGGGAAGCTTCGGCGCGGTCTTGACCACCCCCGGCTCCCCGTTGGGACACCGATAGGCGACCTCCAGCACTCCGCGCGGTTCACGGCCCAACTGCCGTGTCACGGCCTCGATGTCGGCGGGATCAACCATTGGGACCTCGGGGTTCAGCAGGCGGAGGCGGGGCCGGCGGCCCACCCGAAGGAGGCCCACCCGGGGCCGGAGGTCCGCCGATCGTCGGGGAAACCCCGTGCGGCTCATCGGCAATCGTGTGCCACAGCGAGGTATACCAGGGCTGGCCGGCCGGCACTGTCGAGCCGGGAAGCACAGGAGCTCCCGAATCGTCCGACACCAGAGCCCCAGGCGGCAACTGCACTTGGTACGGAGTGTCGCCGGGCATGACGAAACCCAGCCGCTCTCTGGCCTGTGCCGCGATGTACACCGGATCGGCCAGCTTGACCTTCTGCTGCTCCAGGTCGGCGATCTGGGCCCGCAACTGCTGCTCGCTGGCCTTGAGCTGTTTCATCTCGGTGCGCTGGGCGAAGTAGGTGCGGACCGGCCCGGCGATGGTCAGAGTCAACACGCATACCACCGCGGCCAGGATCGCCGCCCGGCGAGCCGTCGACCCGAACCGCTGTTCAGACTGCAGCTCGGCTTGCTGCTGAGCTTGCACCGCAATGGCTTTGGTGACCTTTTCCTCGGCCACCGGATCAGCCTGCGCCGGACGAGATTCAGCTGCCCGGCGGCGGGCCTGTGAAGCGCGCGGCCGCTTCGACTCCCCGGCCTTGCCCGGCTTGCCGGGCCGGGAGGCCGGAGACCTTCGTTTCGGATCGGGCCGCTTCGCTTCGGGCATCGACGTATTGGGTGCGCAGACGCCTGCGTTACTTGGCCTCGAACCGCGGGAACGCGAGATCGCCCGCGTAGCGCGCGGCGTCGCCGAGCGCCTCCTCGATGCGCAGCAACTGGTTGTACTTCGCCACGCGCTCACTGCGGGCCGGGGCGCCGGTCTTGATCTGACCGCTGCCCACCGCGACCGCGAGGTCGGCGATGGTGGTGTCCTCGGTCTCGCCGGAACGGTGGCTCATCATGGTGCGGTACCCGCTGTTGTGCGCCAGCGCAACGGCATCCAGTGTCTCGGTGAGTGTGCCGATCTGGTTGACCTTCACCAGCAGCGCATTGGCGGCGCCACGCTCGATACCGTCCTCCAGACGCTCCGGGTTGGTGACGAACAGGTCGTCGCCGACCAGCTGGATCCGGTCACCGATGGCCGAGGTCAGCGCGACCCAGCCGTCCCAGTCGTCCTCGGACAGCGGATCTTCGATCGACACCAACGGGTAGGAGTCGATCAGGCCGGCGTAGAACTCGGCCATCTGCTCGGCGGTGCGGGTCTCCTTCTCGAAGGCGTAACCCGTACCGTCCGTGTAGAACTCGGTGGCGGCGACGTCCAGCGCCAGGGCCACGTCGCTGCCGAGCTTGAATCCGGTGGCCTCGACGGCCGTCGCGATCAGGTCCAGTGCGGCCTTGGTGCCGGCGACGTCGGGGGCGAAGCCGCCCTCATCGCCGAGACCCGTCGACAACCCCTGCTTCTTGAGCACAGACTTGAGCGAGTGGTACACCTCGGCACCCCAGCGCAGCGACTCCTTGAACGACGGCGCGCCGATCGGGGCAACCATGAATTCCTGGACATCCACCCCCGTGTCGGCGTGGGCACCGCCGTTGAGGATGTTCATCATCGGCACCGGAAGAATGTGTGCGTTCGGCCCACCGAGGTAGCGGAACAACGGCAGCGCGGCGCTGTCTGCCGCGGCCTTGGCCACCGCCAGCGAGACACCGAGGATGGCGTTGGCGCCCAGACGAGACTTATCCGGTGTGCCGTCGAGGTCCAGCAGGGCCTGGTCGACGAGGCGCTGATCGTCAGCGGCCAGGCCGATGATCGCCGGCGCGATTTCGTCGAGCACGGCCTCCACAGCCTTTTCGACGCCCTTGCCGCCGTAGCGGGAACCGCCGTCGCGCAGCTCCACCGCTTCGTGCTCGCCGGTCGACGCACCCGACGGCACCGCAGCCCGGGCGAACGTGCCGTCGGTCAGGGCCACCTCGACCTCGACCGTCGGGTTGCCACGGGAGTCGAGGATCTCGCGGGCTCCAACCTGCTCGATGATGGGCACTGGCTTCTCCTTATTGAGTCCTGCGTGTATGGATGAGACTAGAGCGTGGCCCGCGCGACGGCGTGTTTGGGCGTGTCAGTGGCCTCACTCGTGGTGTCACAGGCCGTGTCCGGCCGCGTACGCCGTCGCCCAGTCCCGGACCATCCGGGCGTACTGCTCGGAGTTGTTGTAGGCCTTGAGCGCCTTCATCCAGCCCCGGGGTGTGGACAGGTCTTTGCCGTACCAGCACAGCAGCCCGGCGGCCGAGAGCGCCGCATCGTCGAAATTGTCCGGGCTGACCACACCGTCGTTGTTGGCGTCCACCCCGAAATGCCCCCAGGTCTCCGGGATGAACTGCATCGGCCCCATGGCGCGGTCCATCAGCGGATCCCCGTCCAGCTTTCCGTTGTCGGTGTCGGGAATGCGCAGGTTGCCCGCGGTCCCGTCGAGTTGCACACCGCGGATCGGCGGGGTGACGTCGCCGTTGCGGGCGATCATCGCGCCGCGGTAGGTGCCGTGGTGGCTCTCAACCATGCCGATGCCGGCCAACGTGGTCCAGGCCAGCCGGCAATTGGGGTTCTCCACCTGGGCCACGCGTGCCGCGTAGGCGTATGCCTCGAGGGCGTTGACGGGCATCCCCAGCGCGGGAGCCCGCTGCGCGGCCCACTCATGCAGCTGATCGGTGGGCCTGCCCTTGGCATAGGTGTCGATCGCGGGCACCGGGTCCCCGGCCGGCGGCGGCACACCCTCGGGAATTGGGGTCCCCAGATGCCACGAACAGCTGGATGCCAACAGCAGCGCTGTCGCAGCAATTACGGCGACAGCCCGCAGCCAACGCACTGGCGACACCGGACTCCCTCAACCCCGCTCTATCTGATGGGCCATCGTCGCATGCGCGCCCATGAACGCGGCGAGCGACGGGTCCGTGCCAGAAGAACGGCAGGTGAAGTCGGCAGGACCCACAGGCGCCCCTGCTAAGGTGAGCCACGCCTTGCTATGGCAAGCCAAGGCTACGTCTTTTATGGTGATTTCACCCCGGACGAACGAGGACGCATTGACGACTGCCATCTCGGACGTTCCGACCAGCACACTGGCCGCGTCCAACGTCACATCGCAGGTGTTCGGCAGTGGCCTGATCGGTTTGCGGGAAGGCCTCGAAGCCGCCATCGTGGTGTCGATCCTGGTCGCATTTCTGGTCAAATCCGAACGCCGCGACGCGCTCAAATGGGTGTGGCTGGGAGTGGGCGCCGCCATCGCCATGACCGTCACCGTCTTCCTGGTGATCCAGTTCGGTGAGAACACCATCAGCGGACTCGGCGCGGAGGCCATCGCCGGTATCGCCTCACTGATCGCCGTCGTCATCGTCACCACCATGGTGCTGTGGATGAAAAAGGCGTCCGCGTCGCTGTCCGGCCAATTGCGCGGCGAGATGTCGCAGGCACTGCAGACCGGCGGCCTTGCGGTGGCTCTGTTGGCGTTCCTGGCCGTGGGCCGTGAAGGTGTCGAGACCGCGCTGTTCATGGTCGGCTACGCCGAGGCCGAGACCCTCTGGCCGCTGACCGGCCTGATCATCGGGGTGCTGATCGCCGCGGCCATCGCCTATGGCATGTACGCAGGCGCGGTCCGGATCAACCTGGGCAAGTTCTTCAAGTACACCGGCATCTTCCTGATCGTGGTGGCTGCCGGCATCCTCGCCTACGGCATCAAGGCGCTGCAGACGGTGGGCTGGATCCCGGGGTTGAGTGCCAAAGCCTTCGACATGAGCGGCGCGTTCGACTGGTCGGCCTGGTACGGCGAGATCATCCAGGGCGTCTTCAACATCGACCCGACGCCGACCGTGCTGCAGTTCAGTGCGTGGCTGGCCTACATCGTCGTGGTGTTGGCGCTGTTCCTGAAGCCGTTGCGGGCCGCGGACGGCGCGGCGGCCAGTGCTGCGACTTCCTCCGAGACTTCCTCCGAGCCGACCGTCGAGTCGGAGAACTCCACCACATCCGAAAGGTCGACCAAGTGAAGCTGACTCCTGCCGTCAAGACCGGATTCGCCGCCACCGCCGCGGTACTGGCCGGCATCTCGATGACTGCCTGCCAGGCCAAAGAGAGCAACGGCGGCAACGCGAGCGGCGACGGCAGCAGCAAGGCCCCCGCGATCACCGTCGACGCCTCCGACACCGAGTGCAAGCTGTCCGGCACCACCGCGACGACCGGGCCCAGCACCTTCGAGGTCACCAACAACGGCAACAAGGTCACCGAGTTCTACGTCTACGGCGAGGGTGAGCGGGTCATGGGCGAGGTGGAGAACATCTCCCCCGGGCTCAAACGCCAGTTGATCGTCCAGCTCACCCAACCGGGCACCTACCGGACCTCGTGCCGCCCAGGCATGGTCGGTGAAGGCATCCGCGGCGATTTCGTGGTGACCGGCGAGGCCGTGCAGGTCGACACCGAGGGCAAGTTCAAAGAAGCTGCCGACAGCTACAAGCGGTACGTGCTCAGCCAGGTCGACGCGCTGGTCCCGTCCACCGAGGCGTTCGTCGCGGCCGTCAAAGCGAAGGACGTCGCGAAGGCCAAGTCGCTGTATCCGACCACGCGCACCTACTACGAGCGCATCGAGCCGGTGGCGGAGGCTTTCCCCAACGATCTCGATCCGCGGATCGACCTTCGCGAGGCGGACCTGGAGGAAGGCCAGAAGTGGACAGGGTTCCACGCCCTGGAAAAGCAGCTGTGGGTGACCGGTCTGCAGCCCGACGCCAACGCACTGGCCGATCAGTTGCTGGCCGACGTCAAAGAACTCGAGTCCGGGGTGAAGGCTCCGGACTGGACGATCGACTCCACCCAGATCGCCGGTGGCGCCCAGGGTCTGCTCGACGAGGTCGCAATGAGCAAGATCAGCGGTGAAGAGGACATCTTCAGCCACACCGACCTGTGGGACTTCAAGGCCAATGTCGAAGGTTCGCAGACCGCCGTCGCCTCGGTGCGGCCTATTCTCGACGAGCGCGACGCCGAGCTGGGCAAGCGCGTGGACACCCGCTTCGCCGATGTCGAGAAGTTGCTGGAAAAGTATCGTGACGGTGACGGCTTCATCTCCTACGACAAGGTGACCGAGCCGCAACGCCAGGAACTGTCACGCGCCATCGACGCGCTGAGCAAAGAAGTGAGCCAGGTGCAAGGTGTCATCGCCCAGCAGTGAGCAGCCGCTCGCTGCATCAGATCCCTCGTCGACGTCGGGTTTTTCGCGGCGCAAGCTGTTCGGTGCCGCCGGGGTCACCGCCGCGGTAGTCGGTGCGGCCGGCGCAGGTGCGCTGGCCGGCCGGGCTTCTGCGGCCAGCACCCCGCACGGTGCCCTGCAGGGGCCGGTTCCGTTTCGCGGTGACCGGCAGGCCGGCATCATCACCGAAGCGCAGGACCGCATGCATTTCTGCGCCTTCGACGTCACCACCGACAGCCGCGAGGACATCGTCGCCCTGCTCAAGCAGTGGACCGAGATGGCCGAGCGGATGACGCGTGGCGAGGAGACCGAGGACGGCGGCGCGGTGGACGGCAATCCGTATGCGCCCCCGTCGGATACCGGGGAGGCCCTGGGCCTGCCTGCCTCACAGCTCACCCTGACCATCGGGTTCGGGCCATCGTTCTTCGTCAAGGACGGCAAGGACCGCTTCGGCATCGCCGACAAGCAACCCGCCGAACTCAAGGATCTGCCGAAGTTCCCCAACGAGACCATGGATCCGGCTCGTTGCGGGGGCGACATCTGCGTGCAAGCGTGCGCCAACGACCCGCAAGTCGCGGTGCATGCCATCCGCAACCTGGCCCGCGTCGGGTTCGGCACCGTCGCGGTGCGCTACTCACAGCTGGGGTTCGGCCGCACCTCCTCGACCACGCGGGATCAGGCCACGCCGCGAAACCTGTTCGGGTTCAAGGACGGAACGAACAACCTCAAGGCGGACCAGACCGACCTGCTCGACAAGAACGTCTGGGTGGCCGAGGGTGATGGGCCGGCCTGGCTCACCGGTGGCAGCTACCTGATCACCCGGCGGATCCGGATGCGCATCGAAAACTGGGACCGCACCACACTTCTGGAGCAGGAGCGGGTGATCGGTCGACAGAAGGGCAGCGGCGCCCCCAACGGACTGCAGCAGGAGTTCGACGAGCTCAATTTCGAGATCACCGATGGCAAGGGCAATCCCAAGATCGATGTCGATGCGCATGTGCGGCTGGCCTCGGCAGAGCACCTGGGCGGCATCGAGATCCTGCGCCGCGGTTACAACTTCACCGACGGGACGGACGGGTTCGGGCACTTGGACGCGGGCCTGTTCTTCATCGCATTCGTGCGCAGCCCCGACAAGCAGTTCATCCCCATGCAACGGGAACTCGCCCGCAACGACGCCCTCAACGAGTACATCACCCACACCGGGACGGCCATTTTCGCGTGCCCGCCCGGGCTGCGTGACGGTGACGCCTCGGGGTACTGGGGTTCGACGCTGTTCGAGTGAGCTCTTGCTCAGCCGTTGGGGCCGAGCAGGATCGCCAGCGCGTAGCGCCGGCCGATGCCTCCGCCGTGGCCGCCGAATTCGAATACCTTGACGCTCTCGCAGATGTGCCCCCACGTGGAGGGGCACATCTGTTAGGCGCCAACCACGTTCGTAGCGCTGTGGCGGAAAAAAGGGGGGCAGAATCGCCACTGCGTTACGCGCGTGAGTCCTCGTCGTCTGAGTCGTCATCTGAGTCGTCTTCGCCGCGGTCCGCGTCCTCAGGCCCAGGCCCAGGCCCAGGCCCAGGCCCGACAACCGCACCCGGCCAGTACGCGCGCCACTCGTCTTCGGTGATCGAGCCCAGCGGGGTCGAATCGAGTTCCTCGGGCACGTCCTCGCCGCGGCGACCGGCGGCCACGTCGGACTCCACGACCCGCACGGTGTCCATGAACTCCAAAACCGCGCTGCGTAAGTCATTCTCGGCATCTACATCCGCCGAGATCGCAACCGCCGTCAGCGTCGCAGGCACCAAATCGGCAGGCAACCCGGCTTGCGCCACTCGGGCCAGCACCTTCTGTGCGAGCGACAAAGCCGGCTGCCCGGTGGGAACATCGTCCATCGACGACCCGCGGGCCTTCACCTTCTGCTCCTGAGCCTTGCGCTGCTCCCATTGGGCCAGCTGCTCGTCGAGTGAAATCGACTCGCCGGCAAGGACTGCAGGCACACGGTTACCGAGCTTGCGGACCAGCGAATCGGCAACGTCATCGATGTTGAACGGATGAACGGGCGCATCTTCGGCGATGCGCGCATGGAACAGCACCTGCAGCAGCACGTCGCCGAGTTCTTCGCGCAATTCGTCAGCGTTACCGCCACGCACCGCGTCGAACAGTTCGTAGGTTTCCTCTAGGAGATAGCGACGCAACGAGTCATGGGTCTGCTCACTCTCCCAGGGGCCGTCGGTCCGCAGCTTGTCCATCATCGCCACGGCATCCACCAGCCGCTCCCCCGCTTGCGCCTGAGGAGCCGCGATCAAGCGGTCCCCGGCTGCCAACCGGGCCTTGACCGCCGGATGCTCCGGATCGGAAGAAAGGAGCACCGGCGCCGGGTTGTCTTCGTCATCGCCGTAGATGGGCCGCGCCGCGGGCAAAGTCCACGGCACCTTGATCGGCATTTCCTCGGTGTACTGCACATCACCGGTCAGGAATTCGATCGCTTCCACCGGAACGAGAGAGGGTCGGCGCGGATCGACCAATACCACGGTCATCGGGCTCCACCCCCTCACCACTTCGACGAGATTTGCTGATCTCGGTTATACCAACACTGTGCCGGACTGCGACGCTCCTGGTGAAAGCGGCCAACGCCGTGTTTCGCCGACCTCGGGCAGACCCCGCACGGGATGGCCGCCCTGCCCGAAGGCAAGGCGGCCATCATGTCACAGACCGTGGTTTATGACTGCGGCGGGAACTCGCCCTCCGGGACCACCCAGTGGCCGGGAGTTTCGTTGTAGAACGGGTTTACCAGCCCGTTCACCGTCGGCTGGGTCTTCAGCTGACCAGGCGGAATTCCGTAGAACGGATTCGCAACGCCGTTGATGGTCGGTGAATTCATCAACTGTCCGGGCGCGATATTTCCGTTCGGCTGCTGGAAGAAATTGTCTACCTCAGGGAACCGCACGGTGGGCACATTCACATCAGGAACGTTGACACTGGGCACATTCACGTCCGGCACGTTCACGCTCGGAACATTCACATCAGGAACATTCACACTGGGCACATTCACGTCCGGCACGTTCACGCTGGGCACGTTCACATCCGGTGCATTCACGCTGGGCACGTTCACATCCGGTGCATTGACGCTCGGCACATTCACATCCGGTGCATTCACACCCGGCACATTCACATCAGGAACGTTCACACCCGGCACCACCGGGCCGGGGACCGGCGGCGGTTGGGGCACGCCCGGATCACCGTGCGCCAGGCCCGTACCCAGGCCAAATGCACCCAGACCCAGTGCGCCGGCCATTGAGGTGGTTACTGCGAACTTCTTGAAGTCCATGATCACTCCTTTCGCCTTGCGTCATCGCGACCGATCCACCAACCGTGGCGATCGCGTGATGTTCGGTTTGGGAAATTGCGTGACCGCCGTATGCCCGACGACCCGTCGCCGCTCCTTCGGACGACAGTGCAATACCTTGACCCCCGACATGTATGTCGGGTCCCCGCGCCACCGCGTTAACGGCGCTTTCGAGATTCGACCGGCACATGCCGGCAAAAAGGTGCACCTACCAGGCAATAGGCCGCAGAATTTATTCTGCGGAATCCAGTCCAGCGGTGATATCGACAGCGCTTTGCGTTTGCCCGTTGAGCACCAGGACCAATCCGGCCACCCACTGCACCAATTCAAGATCGCGAATACGTGGTGCCCCGACACCGTCACCGGCGCGCGGCAGCGGCACCTGCACGGTTGACGTCGTCGCTCGATAGTGCCCGCCCGGGTACATCCGCTTGAGCCTGAGCTGGGCGGAGTCCGGCAGAACCATGGGCGACAGCTTCACCGTGGATGCCGACACCGCACCGATCTCGGTGATGCCGTACTCGCGGCACAACAGCCGCAGCCTGGCCACCGCGACAAGGCGCTGCGCTTCGACGGGCAACGGACCGTAACGGTCGACGAGCTCGTCCACGACGGCCCGCACCGCGTCCTCGTCCGTGGCCGCCGCCAGCCGCCGGTACCCCTCCAGCCGCAACCGATCACTTCCGATGTACTCCGGCGGCAGATGTGCGTCGACCGGGAGATCGACGCGCACTTCCTTCGTTTCCTCCGGCGTGGCAACGGTTTTCCCGTCGGCCGCGGCCCGGTAGGCCTCCACGGCCTCACCGACCAGCCGCACGTAGAGGTCGAAACCCACACCGGCGACATGCCCGGACTGCTCGACACCCAGCACGTTGCCCGCGCCGCGGATCTCCAGGTCTTTCATGGCCACGGCCATACCCGCACCCAGCTCGTTGTTCTGCGCGATCGTGGCCAACCGGTCGTATGCGGTCTCGGTCAGCGGCGAATTGGGCGGGTACAGGAAGTAGGCGTAACCACGCTCACGGCTACGGCCGACGCGGCCACGCAGCTGATGCAACTGGGACAGGCCGAAGGTGTCGGCCCGCTCGACGATCAGCGTGTTCGCGTTGGAGATGTCCAGCCCGGTCTCGACGATCGTGGTGCAGACCAGGATGTCGTATTCGCGGTTCCAGAAGCCCTCGACCGTCTTCTCCAGCGTCTCCTCGTTCATTTGCCCGTGGGCGACGACGACCCGGGCCTCGGGCACCAGCTGGCGGATCCGTGCCGCGGCCTGATCGATCGTGCGCACCCGGTTGTGGATGTAGAACGCCTGCCCGTCGCGCAGCAGTTCACGGCGCAGGGCCGCGGCCACCTGCTTGTCGTCCTGCGGGCCGACGTAGGTCAGCACCGGGTAGCGCTCCTCGGGCGGGGTGAGAATCGTCGACATCTCTCGAATGCCGGCCAGGCTCATCTCCAAGGTGCGCGGGATCGGGGTGGCGCTCATGGTGAGGACGTCGACGTGGGTGCGCATCGACTTGATGTGTTCTTTGTGCTCGACGCCGAACCGCTGTTCCTCGTCAACGATGATGAGGCCCAGGTCTTTCCACGTCACACCGGTCTGCAACAAGCGGTGGGTTCCGATCACGACGTCGACCGATCCGTCGGCCATCCCTTCCATCGTGGCCCGCGACTCGGCGGGATCGGTGAACCGCGACAACCCCTTGACGGTCACCGGAAAACCCGCCATCCGGTTGGTGAAGGTCTGCAAATGCTGATCGGCCAGCAGCGTCGTCGGCACCAACACCGCGACCTGCTTGCCGTCCTGCACGGCCTTGAACGCTGCCCGCACCGCGATCTCGGTCTTGCCGTAGCCCACATCGCCGCAGATCACCCGATCCATCGGAACCGGCTTCTCCATATCCGATTTGACCTCGGTGATCGCGGTCATCTGGTCCATGGTCTCGGTGAAGCCGAACGCGTCCTCCATCTCGTTCTGCCATGGAGTGTCGGGGCCGAACGCGTGCCCTGGCGCAGATTGCCGCTTGGCGTACAGCGCCACCAGTTCACTGGCGATCTCACGAACAGCCTTGCGAGCCTTGGTTTTCGTGTTGGCCCAGTCACTTCCGCCGAGCTTCGACAACGACGGCGCCTCGCCGCCGACGTACCGCGACAGCTGATCCAGCGAATCCATCGGCACATACAGCCGGTCTGATCCGCCACCACGCTTGGACGACGCGTATTCCAGCACCAGGTACTCGCGGCGAGCTCCGCCGACGACGCGCTCGGTCATCTCGACGAACTTGCCGATGCCGTGTTGATCGTGCACGACCAGGTCACCGGCGGTCAACGCCAGCGGGTCGACGACGTTACGGCGTTTGGCCGCAAGCTTTTTACCCTCCGATGCCGTCACCCGGTTACCGGTCAGGTCGGTCTCGGTGATGATGACGAGGTTGGCCCCGGACAGGATCACACCGTCGTGCAGCGGCCCCCTGAGAACCCCGACCACCCCGGCCTTGGGCGCCGCACCGGGCTCCAACATCCCTGCGGGAGTATCGGATTCACCGAGCTGTTCCACGACCCGGTGCGCGGTACCGGTACCCGGGGTGACCACGGCGGCGTACCCGCCGGTGGCCACGTGGGCGCGAAGCATCGCGAAGATCTCTTCGAGGCTCTGCTGACTGCGGGCCGAAGGTGACGGCCGCAGATCGAGTTCGGTGGCCTTGCCGTCGGGCAATTGGCTCAGCGTCCACCACGGGTGCCCCCCGGCGACGGCGTCCTCACGTGCCTGGTCGAAGGGCACAAAGCCCGACGCGCCGAGCGCCTCGATGTCGATAGGTGCGTCACCGCCGACCGCAGCCGTCGACCACGAGGCCTCCAGGAACTCCTGACCGGTCTTGATCAGGTCCGCTGCCCGGGTCCGCACCTTCTCCGGGTCACACAGCAGCACCGGCGCACCCTCGGGCAGGTGGTGGGTCAGCGTCGTCGGCTGTACCGGGTGCAGTAGCGGCAGCAGCGCCTCCATCCCGTCGACGGGGATACCCTCGGCGAGCTTGGCCAGCATGTCGGGCACGCTGCCCGGGACGCTGTTCTCGTGGGTGGGGTGTTCTTGCGAAAGCACCGCGGCCCGCTCCCGCACATCGGCGGTCATCAGCAATTCGCGGCACGGCACGGCGACCACGTGCTGCACCGGGATCTCGGGAATCGAGCGCTGGTCGGCGATCGAGAACATCCGCATCTCGGAGATCTCGTCACCCCAGAACTCGACGCGCACCGGGTGCTCGGCGGTGGGCGGGAACACGTCGAGGATGCCGCCGCGCACAGCGAACTCGCCACGTTTGCCCACCATGTCGACGCGGGTGTAGGCCAGGTCGACCAACCGCGCGATGATCGCCTCGAACTCGGCCTCGGCGCCGACGGCAAGAGTGACCGGCTCGGTGCTCACGACGTCGGGGGCCATCGGCTGCAGCAGGGACCGCGTGGTGGTGACCACCACCCGCAGCGGCGGGCCCAACGTCTCATCGTCAGGGTGAGCCAGCCTGCGCAGCAGCAACAATCGGGCGCCGACGGTTTCCACGCCCGGGGACAGCCGCTCGTGCGGCAGTGTCTCCCAGGATGGGAACAGGGCGACGGCATCGCCGATCACACCGCGCAGTTCGGCGGTCAGATCGTCGGCCTCGCGACCCGTGGCGGCAACCACCAGTAGCGGGCCCTGCTGGGCCAGGCCGGCAGCCACCAGCACGCGGGCGCTGGCCGGCCCGACGAGTGCCAGATCGGCGGGCCGGTCGGCGGCACGGCGAAGGACGTCCTGCAGGGACGGATCGGTCAATGCCAGCTCAACGAGACCCGCAATCGGGGTCTGGACATGGTTGTGCCCCGGTGCGGTCATGATGCGCGCCATTCTACGGGGCCTTGGATTCGGCTCCACCGCGATCTGTCCGGGGCGATCATGGAGCGATGAAGCGGTGGGCGGCAGCGCTCGTTGTGGTGCTGACGGCGGTGTTCGCGGTGATCTGGCTCACCCGGGAGAAACCGGAGTCCGCGCACGAGCCGGTGCCGACGCACCTCGGCCCCGACGGCGTACCCGACTTCGCCGCCTACCCCGCCGTCGATCCGGCGCAGTATGTCCTGCGCGAGGGCCAGGGGTTTCCGGTGCAAGGCTTCCGCACGCCCGACGGCTTCGTCTGCATGGCCACCCAGCACCGAGCGATGTACGCACTGGACTGCCGCGGGCCGTTCGTCGGCGCCCCCGACGGCGCGAACCTCGCGCACCTGTTCAGCTACGGCACCACCAACGGCGCGATTCCGATGAGCTTCACCCGCACCGAGGTACCTCTCAGCCCGGTCGACGGACTCACCGAGGACGAGGCGCCGATGCTGCCCGCCGGGAAACGCTTCGACATCGGCAACGCCACCTGTATCCACACCGACGACGTTCTGTTGGCTTGCCGGATGGCCGATCCGCAGAAGGGCAACGGCTTCATCGCCACCCGGACGGAGACGAGGTCGTTCGGCAGGAGCTGAGCCCGTCAGCCGTCCCGCTCGACAGCGTCCTTGATCCGCGCGAGCCGGCGTTCCCAGCCCGCCGCGATCCCGTCGAGCCGACGCGCCACCTCGCTGAGCCGAGCCCCCACCGCCTCGTACTTGACCTCACGCCCCACCCGGGTGGCCGCCACCAGGCCCACATCGGTGAGCACTTTCAGGTGTTTGGCGATGGCCTGACGGGTGATCGGGAGCTCGTCGGCCAGCGCCGACGCCGAGGCAGGCCGACGCCCGAGGGCGACGAGCACCTGCCAGCGGCTGTCGTCGGCAAGTGCTGCGAAAACCTGTACCGGCGAGGCACTTTCAGGCATCGGCGGCGGCTCCCACCAGATACTTCTGGGCGAGGCCGAGCTCGAGCGGCCAGCCGCCACTGTGATCGTCGAACCGGGAGCGACGGTCGGCCTCCGGCTCGTCGAGCGAGGCGAATCCGCTCTCGACGACCCGCAGCACCACGCCGGATGGTGCTGGGGTGATCCAGAATTCGACGAGGGTGGACGAGCTGTCGAGATCGTCGGCGTCGATGTGCCACCGGAAGGCCACATAGCGCGCCTCGTCGACCGCGACGGTCCGCAACGCGAACCGCCCATGCGTGGGGTCCGTGACGATCGCGACGTCGCCGTCACGCTCGATGCGGTGTTCGGTGATCTGCTCATCGTTGATGTACCAGCCAGGTTCGCTCACCAGGTCCCAGACGCGTTGCGCCGGTGCGTCGATGGTGATCTCGCGCTCGATGCGGTCGAAGTCGGTGGTCATATCGGGTTCCTCTCTGGCCGGATTGCTGCAACCCAAGGGTTGCACATGTGGCCCTGTTGCTGCAACCCTAAGGTTGCAGTTTGCTGACCTACTCCTCGTGCAGGATCGGGTCCGACTCCAGATGGGTCAGCCCGTTCCAGGCCAGGTTGACCACGTGCGCCGCCACCACCTCTTTCTTGGGTTCACGCACGTCAAGCCACCACTGCGCGGTCATCGACACCGACCCGACCAGGGCCTGGGCGTAGAGCGGCGCGAGATCCGGATCGAGCCCGCGGCGGGAGAAATCACCGGCAAGGATCGACGACACCTGGTTGACCGCGTCGTTGAGCAACGTCGCGTAGGTCCCCGAGGTGATGGCCGCCGGGGAGTCGCGGATCAGGATGCGGAAGCCGTCGGTGTGCTCTTCGACGTAGGTCAGCAGCGCCAGTGCCACCCGCTCGACCCGTACCCGGGACCGGTTGTTGGTCAGCGAGGATGTGATCCCGTCCAGCAGGGCCGACATCTCCCGGTCGACGACGACCGCGTACAGGCCTTCCTTGCCGCCGAAGTGCTCGTAGACCACGGGTTTCGAGACATTGGCACGCTGGGCGATCTCCTCGATCGAGGTGCCCTCGTAGCCCCGCTCGGCGAACAGCGACTTGGCGATCTCGATGAGCTGTTGTCGCCGTTCGTTGCCGGTCATCCGGGCCCGAGGGGCCCGCACTTCCTTCTCGGGTGCTGCCACGCATATCAGGCTAGACCGTTCGACTAGAGTCTCTCCCGGACATTCCGTCGTGGTGTAATCGGCAGCACCTCTGATTTTGGTTCAGATAGTTCAGGTTCGAGTCCTGGCGACGGAGCTCAGGCGTGCCAATCGGCCCAGGCAGCACGCAGCAGAGAGGGGAACAGTGTCTTCCACCGAGGCCGCAGTCGTCGTACTGGCAGCAGGTGCCGGCACCCGAATGCGCTCGGACACCCCCAAGGTGCTGCACACCCTTGCCGGCCGCAGCATGCTCAGCCACGCGGTCCACACCGTCGCCAACGCGGCCGCCCAGCATCTGGTGGTGGTTCTCGGACATGACCGCGAGCGCATCGCCCCCGCGGTCGGCGAGTTGGCCGACAAGCTGGGCCGCGCCATCGACGTCGCGATCCAGGACCAGCAACTGGGCACCGGCCACGCCGTGGCCTGCGGCCTGAGTGCGCTGCCCGACGAATTCGCCGGAACAGTCGTGGTGACCTCGGGCGACGTCCCGCTGCTCGACGCCGACACCCTGGCCGGCCTCATCGAAACCCACAGCGCCGCGACCGCCGCCGCCACGATCGTGACCACCACCGTGCCCGACCCCACGGGTTACGGACGCATCCTGCGCACCCAGGACAACGAGGTCATCGGCATCGTCGAGCAGGCCGACGCCACCGACTCGCAGCGGGCCATCCGCGAAGTCAACGCCGGGGTGTACGCCTTCGACATCGCCGACCTGCGCTCCGCGCTGAGCCGGTTGAGCTCGAACAACGCCCAGCAGGAGCTGTACCTCACCGACGTCATCGCGATCGTGCGGCAGGACGGCCGGACCGTGCGGGCCATGCACGTCGACGACAGTGCGCTGGTGGCCGGCGTCAACGACCGGGTACAACTGGCCGACCTCGGCGCCGAGCTCAACCGCCGCATCGTGGCCCGCCATCAACGCGCCGGCGTCACGATCGTCGACCCGGCCACCACCTGGATCGACGTCGACGTCACCATCGGCCGCGACACCGTCGTGCGTCCCGGCACCCAGCTGCTCGGCACCACCGAGATCGGCGCCGGCTGCGAGATCGGCCCGGACTCCACACTCACCGACGTCGAGGTGGGTGACGGCGCATCGGTGGTGCGCACGCACGGCCAGCTCGCCGTGATCGGCGCGGGCGCCACCGTCGGTCCGTTCACCTACCTGCGGCCGGGAACGATCCTCGGGTCCGAGGCCAAGCTCGGCGCCTTCGTCGAGACCAAGAACTCGACGATCGGCACGGGCACCAAGGTGCCGCACCTGACCTACGTCGGCGACGCCGACATCGGCGACCACAGCAACATCGGGGCCTCCAGCGTCTTCGTCAACTACGACGGCGAGAACAAGCACCGGACCACCATCGGGTCCCACGTGCGCACCGGCTCCGACACAATGTTCATTGCCCCGGTCACCGTCGGCGACGGCGCCTACACCGGGGCGGGCACCGTGCTGCGCGACGACGTCCCACCCGGCGCCCTGGCGGTCTCTGACAACGCGCAACGCACCATCGAAGGCTGGGTGCAGCGCAAGCGCCCGGGTTCGGCAGCTGCCGAGGCCGCGCGCAACGCCCGCGAGGGCCGGGCCGACGAGACCGACTGACCCCTTGTGCCGCGATTCTGCAACAGCCACCATGTGGCTGTAGATCGCGGCACTGACAACATTTCAAGATTTCAAGCCAGGTCAGGCCGCGAGGTCGAGCAGATCGAAGTCGCACCCCGGCCCACAGACCCGCCCGCCCACCTCGATCC
>NZ_VCMY01000045.1:0-44675 GCF_005924235.1 Mycobacterium sp. DBP42 | reverse complement strand
GAGGTGAAGTTCACCGATACCAACAAGCCCAACGGCCAGATCTGGGCCGGCGGGGGCGGGGGCACCGGCTCGGGATCCGCATGGGCCACCGCGGGCAGCGCAACGGCCGCGGCGGTCGCACCGGTCATCGCAACCAGCGCCAGCTTCTTCGACAGACCTCTGCGCCGATGTGACATCGCATCCGACTCGTCCATGGGGAAGAAACTACCGTGTTACGGCCGTGACGCAAGTGTGAGTTGCTCTTAGAGTGCCAAAAAGTATGATTGCGACAGATGGGATATCTGCAGCTGAACGGCAGCTTGCCTGATTGCTGGCACACGAGTGCGCCGGGCGCCACGCCGGGCTTGGCAACCCACCTTCGCCACCCGCGGTGTCGACACCCTCAACCCGTGATTCGGATGCGCGGGCGCGGGCGTTACCGCCTCAGGCCATTCAACTTCCCGCACCCGCGGCGTGGACCGCGACCTCCTGGGCCTTCACCGAGAAAAACACCGTGTCCCCCGGTGCGAGGCCCAGCTCGGCGGCCGACTCGGCAGTGATGTCAGCAGCCAGGCCCGGTGCGCCGTCGGACTGATCGTCGGCCCGCACCCGGATGCCGGGCCCGCGGCTGTCGAGCTCGGCGACCGTCACCGCCACGGTGTTGCGCGGACTCCCATGCGGTTCGTGGCGGTACACCGCGACAGATGCCGGCGAGAACACCGCGACCACCGGCACACCGGGCGCCACCTCAGCCGCCGCCGTACCGTGCCACTTCGAGCCCGACTCGGTGGTCACCACGCCAGGTCCGCCCGCCGTACCGCTGATCAGGTTCACCCCGGCGAATCGGGCGCCGAAGGGACTCTTCGGTGCCGCCAACACCTCTGCAGCAGAACCACTTTCGACGATCCTGCCCCCATCGACCACGAGCACGCGGTCGGCCAGGGTCAGTACGTCGAGCAAGTCATGGGTGATCAGCAGCGCACACCTGCCATCGTGTGCCAGCACCCGCCGCAGCACCTTGCGCATCGATGCCGCCACCGCCACGTCCAGACCTGCCATGGGTTCATCGAGCAACAGCACCGCGGGGTCCGCGGCCAAGGCCCGGGCCAGGGCGACCCGCTGAGCCTGTCCCCCAGACAACTGCCGTGGCCGGCGGTGGGCCAGATCAGTGGCATCGACCTCGGCCAACCACCGGTGAGCGGTCGCGTAGGCGGCACGCCGACCCAACCGGCCTCCGCTGCGGGCAGCGAAAGCCACGTTGGCCGCAACGCTCAAATGCGGGAACAACAGGGAGTCCTGCAACAACAGCCCGACGCGGCGGGCATGCGTGGGCACCTGGACACCCGCCGCCGTGTCGGTCAGCACCCGATCGCCCACCCGGATGTGTCCGGCGTCCAGGCCGACCAATCCGGCTATGGCATGCAGGGTGGTCGACTTGCCCGCCCCGTTGGGGCCCAGTATCGCCAGCACCTGGCCGGCCCCAACACCGAATTCCAGGTCCAGGCGGCGGCTTTCGAGGACAGCGCGCACCTGCAGCATCATCTCCGGCGTCATGTCCAACCACCCGCCCGCAGCCGACGGCTGCCCAGCCCGATGACCACCACGGCCGCCACCGCGACCAAGAGCACCGACAACGCCACGGCGGCGTCGGCGTCGCTTTCGCGCTGCAGGTAGATCTCCAGCGGAAGGGTCCGGGTGACACCCTGCCTCGATCCGGCGAACGTCAGCGTGGCGCCGAACTCCCCGAGGGCGCGCGCGAAGGCCAACACGGCTCCCGACATCAGGCCCGGTCCCAGCAGCGGCAGGGTCACCCGCCACCACACCTTTGCCGGCGTGGCACCCAACGTCGAGGCCACCACCTCGTATTCGGTGCCGGCGGTGCGGGCCGCGCCTTCCAGCGAGATGACCAGAAACGGCAACGACACGAACGTCTGCGCCAGCACGACCGCCACCGTGGTGAAAGCGATCTGCACCCCGGCCCCCTCCAGGTACCGGCCGACCAGGCCGAGCCTGCCGAAGGCGTACAGCAGGGCGATGCCGCCCACCACCGGCGGCAGCACGAGCGGCAGCAAGATCAACGGTCGGGCGATCCGGGTGACGGGCCCGTCGGTGCGGGCCAGCACCAACGCGAGCGGCACCCCGAACAGCACGCACAGCACCGTGCTGGCCAGGGAGGTTTGCAGACTGAGCTTCAGTGCCGCGGTAGACGACGGGCTGGAGATCAGCGACCCGAATCGCGGCCAGTCCACCTTTGCCACCATCGCCACCAGGGGCAGCACGACGAAGATCGCGCCCACCACGGCCGGGAAATATGTCCAGCGCGGTAGCCGTGGCGGAATCGTCACAATGCGACCTCACGGACCGTGCCGACGCAGGTGAGAGCGCTGGGTCGGATCATCTCCGCAACCTTATGTGAGCCCGCGTTTGGCGCGTCGAGTTTCCTGTCCTAGCTACTGTCCAGTAACATTGGCCGTTGGTCGCCCCGTCCGGTGCGGCGATCCCGGGTACATGGAGGTACATCATGGCGGAGGTGCTGGTCACCGGCGGCGACACTGAACTCGGCCGCACCATTGCGGCGGGTTTCCTCGACGCGGGCCACAACGTGGTCATCGCCGGCGCCCGTCGCGAGGATCTGGAATTGGCCGCCAAGCAACTCGACGTCGCGTCGATCGTGTTCGACAACACCGATCCCGCGAGTCTCGAGAGTGCCCGCACGCTGTTCCCCCACCACCTCGACACCCTGGTCAACGTCCCGGCCCCGTTGTTCGAGGCCAAGGATCCCCGCACGTTCACCCTCACCGACCTGGCCACCGCGTGGCGCAACGCGCTCGATGCCACCGTGGTCTCGGCGGCGCTGACCGTACAGATCGTCGGCGACCACCTGCGTTCGGGCGGTTCGATCATCAACATCGTGCCCGCGAGCCCGCGTGAGGGCAGTGCCGAAGCTGCCGTCAAGGCGGCGCTGGCCGATTGGACCACCGGTCAGGCCGCATACTTCGGTACCCGCGGAATCACCGTCAACGCCGTCGCCCCGGGCTTGTCCGCCGATCCGGGCTACGACGGCCTGGGCGCCACGCCGCCGTCGGTTGCTGACGAATTCGCCCGCCTTGCAGTGTTTTTGAGCACTCCGGCGGCTCGCCACATCACGGGACAGACGATGCACGTCAGCCGTGGTTCGATGGCAACTCTGGGATAGCGCGCTAGGGTCGGAGAAGTGACAATCCGACTCGGACTCCAGATCCCCAACTTTTCCTACGGCACCGGCGTTTCCGAACTCTTCCCGACCGTCATCGCCCAGGCCCGCGAGGCCGAGGCGGCCGGGTTCGATTCGGTGTTCGTGATGGACCACTTCTACCAACTGCCTGGCCTCGGCACGCCCGACCAGCCGATGCTGGAGGCCTACACCGCGCTCGGTGCGCTGGCTTCCGCAACACAGCAGGTGCAGCTCGGCACGCTGGTCACCGGCAATACCTACCGAAACCCGACGCTGCTGGCCAAGGCCATCACCACCCTCGACGTGGTGAGCGCAGGCCGGGCCGTTCTCGGCATCGGAACCGGCTGGTTCGAACTCGAACACGACAGCCTCGGCTTCGAATTCGGCACCTTCACCGAGCGATTCAAGAAGCTCGATGAGGCACTGCAGATCATTTTGCCGATGCTCGAGGGCAAGCGCGCGACGTTCAGCGGCACCTACTACCGCACCCAGGAGGCCTTCGCCGAACCGCGCTTCCGCGACCACATCCCGCTGATGATCGGCGGCAGCGGCGAGAAGAAGACCATCCCGCTGGCGGCCCGGCACTTCGACCACCTCAACATCATCGCGGGCTTCGACGAATTGCCCCGCAAGCTCGACGTGATCCGGCAGCAGTGCGAACAGATCGACCGGGACCCGGCGACCCTGGAGACCAGCATGCTGGTGGTCGCCCTGATCGGCGAGCAGTTCACCGCCGACGCCATACCGCCCGATTTCCAGCAGCGCGCGGTGTTCGGCAGCGCCGCGCAGATCGCCGAACAGCTCAAGACCAGGCTCTTCGACACCGGGGTCGACGGGGTCATCCTCAGTCCGGTGACCATGGGTGGCTACGTACCCGGCGGCATCACCGCCGTGGCCGAAGAGTTGAAACCACTGATATCCGGGTAAACACTCGGGTCGGTTGGCCATCTCGCCGCACAGGCGGGAATCGTGCCGACTAACCTGATTGTTATTACGAGTGGCAAACACGTCCGCGAGGAGCAGCAATGAGCCATCCCGGAGCTACGGCATCGGATCGGCATAGAGTAGTCATCATCGGATCGGGTTTCGGCGGTCTCACCGCTGCCAAGACCCTCAAGCGTGCCGACGTCGACGTCAAGCTGATCGCCCGCACCACCCACCACCTGTTCCAACCGCTGCTGTACCAGGTGGCCACCGGCATCATCTCCGAGGGCGAGATCGCGCCGGCCACCCGCGTGATCCTGCGCAAGCAGAAGAATGCCCAGGTGTTGTTGGGCGACGTCACTCACATCGATCTGGAGCAGCAGACCGTGGATTCGGTGCTGCTCGGCCACACCTACTCCACCCCGTACGACAGCCTCATCATCGCCGCCGGGGCCGGCCAGTCCTACTTCGGCAACGATCATTTCGCCGAGTTCGCTCCCGGTATGAAGTCCATCGACGATGCGCTGGAACTGCGCGGCCGTATCCTCGGCGCGTTCGAACAGGCCGAGCGTTCCAGCGATCCGGTGCGCCGCGCCAAACTGCTGACCTTCACCGTGGTCGGCGCTGGTCCGACCGGTGTCGAAATGGCCGGGCAGATCGCCGAATTGTCTGATCAGACGCTGCACGGCAGCTTCCGCCACATCGATCCGACCGAGGCCCGAGTGATCCTGCTCGACGCCGCACCGGCAGTGCTGCCGCCCATGGGTGAGAAGCTCGGCTGCAAGGCGCGGGAACGTCTGGAGAAGATGGGGGTCGAAGTTCAGCTCGGCGCCATGGTCACCGATGTCGACCGAAACGGGCTCACCGTCAAAGATTCCGACGGCACGATCCGCCGCATCGAATCGGCTTGCAAGGTGTGGTCGGCAGGTGTCTCGGCCAGCCCGCTGGGTAAAGATCTCGCCGAGCAGTCCGGGGTCGAGCTCGACCGGGCCGGTCGGGTCAAGGTGCAGCCGGACCTGACGTTGCCGGGCCATCCGAACGTGTTCGTCGTCGGTGACATGGCCGCCGTGGACGGGGTGCCCGGCGTCGCCCAGGGCGCGATCCAGGGTGGCCGGTACGCGGCCAAGCTGATCAAGCGCGAAGTCGCCGGTACCAGCCCCAAGATCCGGTCGCCGTTCGAATACTGGGACAAGGGCTCGATGGCCACGGTGTCGCGGTTCTCGGCGGTGGCCAAAGTCGGCAAGCTGGAGTTCGCCGGGTTCTTCGCCTGGTTGTGCTGGCTGGTGCTGCACCTGGTGTACCTGGTCGGATTCAAGACCAAGCTGGTGACCCTGTTGTCCTGGGGTGTGACGTTCCTGAGCACCAAGCGCGGACAGCTCACCATCACCGAACAGCAGGCGTACGCCCGCACCAGGATCGAAGAACTCGAGGAGATCGCGGCTTCCGTGCAGGAAACCGAGAGAGCGGCCTCCTAGCCCACCTCGGTTTCCGGTGGTAGCCGGTCTCCTTGCCAGGTGGCCAGGCTGCCGCCCCGAGCCAGCGCCAGAATGGATCCGGCGGCCTCGAACGAGGTTGCCGGATAACGCAGTTCGCTGACGCAGGCCCGTGGCGCGGTGAGTATGTCGTCCCCCACGGCTCCGTGACCGAGTTCGATGCGATGACGCAGCAACGGCGCCGAGCCGATGTCGGCGTGCACTGCCGACGACCAGAACCCGTCGCGCTCACCGGATCTGCCGACCTGCACCCGCTCACGAATCCGCACCCACGCTGACTCGGTGAGTTGCAGTCGCGTGTCGGTGTGATGGACCGAGCCACCGGCCACCACGGTCGGCTGCGGATCCAGGTCCAAACTACCGGCGATCTCGAGTTCCCAATGCGCTGCCGACTGCACTGTGCGGCCGCCGGGCAGCACCATGGTGGCCGCGGCGGTACGGATCCGCAGCCGTGCACCGGATTCCACCACCAACCGCACCGTGAGGGTGTCGCCGCCGAGCGGCGTTGCAGCCGTGGAGACCAGATGTACCGTATCGGGCTCGGTGCAGCGCCCCGCGAGCCCACCGCGCGCCTCGATCCGCGGTAACCGCCCCGGCGAGGCGGCAATCACCACGCGCGCGTGCATCAGGCCGGCGAGGGCTGGGCAAGCGTCAGCTGCTCGCGCACCCAGGCCAGCACGGGACCCGCGGTCGGATCCGCGGTCAGCGAGATGAGCTCCGTCGGCCGCTGCCCCCTGGCCTTGGCGGCGTCGCGGCGCATCACCTCCAGATCTGCACCCACCAGCGGCGCCAGATCAGTCTTGTTGACCACCAAAAGGTCCGAGTACGTCACGCCGGGCCCACCTTTGCGCGGCACCTTGTCTCCCCCGGCCACGTCGACGACGAAGATCTGCACGTCCACCAGCCCCGACGAGAACGTGGCGGTGAGGTTGTCGCCACCGGACTCGACGAGGATCAGGTCCAACGGTGGGTTCGCCTCGATCAGGTCGTCGATCGCGTCGAGGTTGGCGGTGATGTCGTCGCGGATCGCGGTGTGCGGGCAGCCTCCGGTCTGGACCGCGGCGATCCGCTCGTCGGGCAGGACCGCGTGCCTGCGCAGGAAGTCGGCGTCCTCGGTGGTGTAGATGTCGTTGGTCAACACCGCCAGCGACAACTCGTCACGCAGCTGCCTGCTCAGCGCGGCCACCAGTGCGGTCTTGCCGGACCCGACCGGCCCGCCGACGCCGATGCGCAGCGGCTCGCCGGGCCGACGCACCCGCTTGGGCCGGTCGACGTGGGTGTGGGGTTCGCCGTCGAGGAAATGCGGTGGCATGGTGGACCTTTCGGTTATGTGACAGAGGTGGGTTACGAGACGAACAACGGCCGGTCTCGTTCGGTGTGGCGCTGCGCCAGGACGTCGAGCAGTGGGTCGGACAGATCTGCCAGCCCGGTGACCGCCTCGGCCGCCACCGCGTCACACAGCCCGGAGAGCTCGAAAGTCAGCGCCGCGACATCGGCGGGGTCCAATGCCAGTAGCCGCTGCGCGGCGGTGGCCGATCCGGTCATGGTGGTGTACACCAGCGACAGCGCGGTCTGGCCGTCATCCAGCTCGGCGGCAGACGCAACGGTCCCGGCCGCGACCGGTAGGTGAGGCCGGGACCCGAGCGCGTCCCACGACTGCTGTGGCCACACCCGGCGCGCCAGCCGGACCAATCCGCGCCCCTGGGCACGCGAGGCTTCGCGGGCCGCCGGAGCCGGTGTGCGAGCATCGGTTTCGGCGTCGGCGTACTCGGGGTCGAGGGTTCCGCTACGGACCGCCACCGCGATCGAGGCGGCCACCTTCCCGCTGGTCCGCAGCCGCCGGATCAGAAAGGCGCGCAACGTGGCGAGGTCGGTCAGCAGACCGCTGGTGATTGCCTCCTCGACACCGCCGGAGTGCACGTGACCGCCGGTCGGCAACCGTGAGTCGGCCAGGGTCAGAAGCGTCGCCAGGCTGCTCATCTAGAACAGGAAATATCGTTGGGCCATGGGCAGTTCGACCGCGGGCTGCTCCTGCCACACCTGCCCGTCGATCCGGACCGTGAAGGTGTCCGGCTCGACCTCGATGCGTGGCAATGCGTCGTTCATCGGCATCTGCGCCTTGCCGACGCGGCGAACATTCTTGACCGCGACCAACTTCCGGCGAATATCCACGCGTGCAGCCAGGCCGTCTTCGATCGCCTGCGGTGCGACGAAGTGGACCGATGTGGCGGCCGCGGTGGCCGGGGCCGCGCCAAACATCGGCCGCGGCAACACCGGCTGCGGGGTCGGGATGGAAGCATTGGCGTCACCCATCGCGGCCCAGGCGATCATGCCGCCCTTGACCACCGCGTGCGGGCGGACCCCGAAGAATGCCGGTTCCCACAGCACGAGGTCGGCGAGCTTGCCGACCTCGACAGAACCGACCTCATCGTCGAGGCCGTGCGCGATGGCCGGGCAGATGGTGTATTTCGCGACGTATCGGCGGACGCGATTGTTGTCGGCTGCTCCGTCGCCGTCGAGAGCGCCACGCCTGCGCTTCATCACATGCGCGGTCTGCCAAGTCCGCAGCACCACTTCACCGACCCGGCCCATGGCCTGAGAGTCGCTGCCGATCATCGAGATGGCCCCGATGTCGTGGAGCAGATCTTCGGCCGCGATCGTCGACGGCCGGATCCGGCTCTCGGCGAACGCCAGGTCCTCGGGCACGCTCGGGTTCAGATGGTGGCACACCATGAGCATGTCGAGGTGCTCGTCGAGGGTGTTGACCGTGTGCGGACGAGTCGGATTGGTCGAGCTGGGAAGCACATTCGGGTGCGCGGCGACGGTGATGATGTCGGGTGCGTGTCCGCCACCGGCGCCTTCGGTGTGATACGCGTGGATGCCGCGGCCCTTGATGGCGGCCAGCGTGTCCTCGACGAAACCCGCCTCGTTGAGGGTGTCGGTGTGGATGTTGACCTGCACGCCGGCGGCTTCGGCGACCGTGAGGCAGGCGTCGATGGCAGCCGGCGTGGTGCCCCAATCCTCGTGCAGCTTGAATCCCGCTGCGCCACCGCGTAACTGCTCCCACATCGCGTCGGAACTGACGGTGTTTCCCTTGCCGAGCAACGCGACGTTGAGCGGCCAGGAGTCCAGGGATTCCAGCATCCTGGCCAGGTGCCAGGCGCCCGGGGTGACCGTGGTGGCCTTGCTGCCCTCGGCCGGGCCGGTGCCGCCGGCCACGATCGTGGTGATGCCGCTGCAGAGCGCCTCTTCCAAGATCTGTGGACAGATCAGGTGGACATGACAGTCGATGGCCCCGGCGGTCAGGATCCGGCCGTTGCCGGCGATGATCTCGGTCGAGGGTCCGACGACCAGGCCCGGGTGCACACCGGTCATGATGTCGGGGTTACCGGCCTTGCCGATGGCCACGATGCGACCGTCGCGGATCCCGACGTCTGCCTTGATGATTCCCCAGTGGTCGATGATCACCGCGCCGGTGATGACGGTGTCGGGTGCCCCGTCGGCACGGGTGGCCCTCGACTGGCCCATCGACTCGCGCAGCACCTTGCCGCCGCCGAACACCGCCTCGTCACCGGCTCGGCCCGGGCCTCCGCTGCGGTCCTCGGTGATCTCGATGAACAGGTCGGTGTCGGCCAGCCGGATCCGGTCCCCCGTGGTGGGGCCGAACAGCGCCGCGTAGCGGGCCCTGGTCAATTCGGTCATGTGGTTCCCAATCGGCCGGGCGGGTCGAGACTGATGCCGTGAACTTCACCCGTACCGCCGAGCGGAACAAGTGAAATTTGTTGGGCTATCCCGGGTTCGAAGCGAACCGCGGTTCCGGCCGGGATGTCGAGCCGGTGCCCGCGGGCAGCGGACCGGTCGAATTCCAGAGCCGAGTTGGCTTGCGGCAGATGCACATGGCTGCCGACCTGTACCGGCCGGTCACCGGTGTTGACGACGTCGAGCGTCAACCGCGGCGCACCGGCATTGAGTGCGATATCACCGTCACCGAACACGATCTCACCGGGGATCACAGGGATGCCTCAAGCGATCGGGTGGTGCACGGTGACCAGCTTGGTGCCGTCCGGAAATGTGGCTTCGGCCTGCACGTCGTCCAGCATCTCGGGCACTCCCTCCATGACCTGCTCGCGCGTGAGCACTTCACGTCCACTCACCATCAACTCGGCGACCGTCCGACCGTCGCGGGCACCTTCGAGCAGATGATCGGTGATCACTGCGACGGCTTCCGGATGGTTGAGCAGCAGGCCGCGAGCCTGCCTGCGCCGCGCCAGTTCCGCGGCATAGGAGATGAGCAGACGATCCTGCTCGTGCGGGGTCAAACGCATAGTGGGCGATCCTGCCATGACGAGCGAGGTTCGGCAGCGCTCACAGTCGCGCCCGGTGGGCTACTCGGGGATGTTCTGCAGCCGCACCTGTCCGCGGGCCACGAGTTTGCCGTTTTCGTCGGTGATCGTGATCAGCCACAACTGCTGACGCCGGCCTCGGTGGATGGGCTGAGAGATCGCAGTAACCGTCCCCGACCCGATCGCACGCAGGAAATCGGTGTTGTTGTTGACGCCGACCACGGTGCCGCCGCCGTTCTCCGAGAGCCAGATATGGCCGGACACACTGGCCAGGCTTTCGACGATCGAGCAGTACACGCCGCCGTGCACGATGCCCCACGGCTGCAACAGCTTGTCGTGGATGGTCAGTTGTGCGCGGGCGCCGTCAGGGGTGAGCTCTAGATAGGTCAGGCCCAGTTCGGAGTCGAATCCCTGGCCCAGCTGTTCGGTGAAATCAGTGGTCACAGTCCTCGTGTCTACACGCCGTATTGCCACAAAGATGCGGGCGGGTCCCGCGTGTAACACGCGGGACCCGCCCTCGAGCGGACCGGGGGTCTCTGCAGCCCTCAGGACTCCGGCACGGTCCGTTGGTCTCGTAGTTCCATACTAGGCAAGGCTACCCTAATTAAGCAAGACCTTCCCGGCCCGGCCCGAGCCCCGGACCGGCAGGCCGAATCCGACCAGGGCGTCGAGTACCGCCTGGCTGCGCCGCATGCTGACCACCTCACTGGAGCCGGCGAGCAGCGGGACCTGGGTTGCCGCGCCGACAACCGCCGCCCCCACCAGGTGCCACATGGCTGCCGCCGACATGGCGCCGTCGCTGATCTCGACCAGCCGGGAGAAAAGCGGCTCCAGTGCACGATGGCTGCGGTGCGCCACCCAGGTGGTCAGCGCGGCCTCGCTGGGCAACGCGACGATCCCGTCGTGGCTCGCGCTGGCGATCCGGGCCGCGCGGCCCGAGTAATAGGGATCTCCCGGCAGGCATCGCAGCGTCGGATCGACAACACCCACCCAATCGATCGCCCCCTCGGAATCGACATGGACCCAGAGGTTCTCCAGGCCGGTGTCCCAGGCGCGTCCCTCCAGCGCCAACAGCGGCACCACCCGGCCGATCACCACATGGATGAAGGTCGCGGCCAACTGCTGGGCGACGGCCGCGCGGTTGCCCGTCTCGGCCATCGCGGCGTCGAACATGCCGTGCAACCGATCCGCGGACAACGCCTCGGCCAGCGGCCACCACCGCCGCCGCGACAAGTCGCCCACCACGGCCACGCCGTAGACCCGGGGACATTCCGGGTACAGCTCGCGCAGGCGCCGGCTCGACTCATGCAGCGGCAGCGTCCGCTCGATGGCCATGCCCGCGATCAGCGGGTCGTCGATCAAGACCGTCATGCCACCTCCGAAGGCTCCAGTTTCACTTAGGTTAGCCTTACTATAGTCACGTGCACGACGAGAGCTACCCCCTGTGACTCGATTCACAGCAGACCCCATATATGGCGCTGACCTCGCCCTAAACGGCAGTACACGCAGGTCCGCCCACCGACGCCAAACTGATACGACGCGCGGTAGTAAGCCCGTAGTACGCTGGCGTTACTGCTCAGGAGAGAACGGAACATGGCCAAATTGACGCGTCTCGGGGAGCTTGAGCGCGAGGTGATGGATCACCTGTGGTCCGCACCCGAACCCCAAACAGTGCGCCAAGTCCACGAGGCGCTGGCCGCCCGCCGCGACTTGGCCTACACCACGATCATGACCGTGCTGCAAAGACTGGCGAAGAAGAACCTCGTCGTGCAGCACCGCGATGACCGCGCGCACCGCTACGCACCCACCCATGGGCGCGACGAGCTGGTCGCCGGACTGATGGTCGATGCCCTCGATCAGGCCGCGGACTCGGGCAGCCGCCAGGCCGCACTGGTTCATTTCGTCGAGAGAGTCGGCGTCGACGAAGCCCGGGCCCTGCGTCGGGCCCTTGCTGAACTGGAGAACAAACACCACCTGCCCCCACCGGCTGGTAATTCCGGTACTGCCTGAGAGAGACTTACGGCGTGTCCGCGCTGGCCTTCACCCTCCTCGCACTGGCCCTGGTGGGGCCAGTGCCCGCGGTGTTGGCCCGTTCGTCCTGGCCACTGCGCGCCCCTCGGGCGGCAATCGTCCTGTGGCAGTCGATCGCATTGGCCGCCGTGCTGTCGGCGTTCTCGGCCGGTATCGCGATCGCGAGCCGCCTGTTCGTACCCGGCCCCGACGGTCGGCCCACGGCCACCATCACCAGCGAGATAGAGGCTCTCGGTTGGCCGTTGTGGCTGCTGCTCGTCGTGGTGTTCACCCTGACGCTGTTCATCGGCGGTCGGCTGTGCGTGGCCGTGATCCAGGTGGCGGTGGCCACGCGTCGCCGCCGCGCCCATCACCGCATGATGGTCGACCTGCTCAGCAAGTCGCGCGATGCGGTCCCGACCCACCTCTGTACGGCTCACCGCCCGCTCGCCGGCGACGGGCTGCGCATCCTCGACGTCGCGCAGCCTCTCGCCTACTGTCTGCCCGGCGTCCGCAGTCGCGTCGTGGTCAGTGAGGGAACACTGACCACGTTGGCCGACAACGAAGTCGCCGCGATCCTCACCCACGAGCGGGCCCATCTGCGCGCCCGCCATGATCTGGTGCTTGAGATGTTCACCGCCGTCCACGCCGCCTTCCCCCGGTTCGTGCGCAGTGCCAATGCGCTGGACGCGGTCCGCCTGCTGATCGAGCTGCTCGCCGACGACGCCGCGGTACGCACCGCCGGCCCCACCCCCCTGGCCCGGGCCCTGGTCGCCTGCGCGAACGGTCGCACACCCTCCGGTGCGCTGGCCGCCGGTGGGCCGACCACCGTGATCCGGGTGCGGCGTCTCGGCGGCAAGCCCAACAGCGTGGCCATGGCCGTCACCGCCTACCTGACCGCGGCCGCCGTCCTGGTGGTGCCCACCATCGCCGTCGCAGTCCCCTGGCTCACCGAGCTTCACCGCCTGTTCTCCGGACTCGGATAACGCTCTGCACAACAGGCGTTCAGCTACAACAAAACAACGAAAGGCTGCTGCATGAGCAAAACCAGCACTTCCGGCACGGCACAGATCGGGGTCACCGGCCTGGCTGTGATGGGCTCCAATCTCGCTCGCAACTTCGCCCACCACGGCTATACCGTCGCCCTGCACAACCGCTCGGTCGCCAAAACGGATGCGCTGCTGGCCGAACACGGTTCGGAAGGCACGTTCGTGCGCAGTGAGACGATCGCAGAATTCCTCGATGCCCTGGAGAAACCACGCCGGGTGATCATCATGGTCAAGGCCGGCGATCCCACTGATGCGGTGATCAACGAACTGGCCGATGCCATGGAGCCCGGCGACATCATCATCGACGGCGGCAACGCCCTCTACACCGACACCATCCGCCGGGAGAAGGCTGTCCGCGAGCGCGGCCTGCACTTCGTCGGTGCGGGTATCTCCGGCGGCGAGGAGGGCGCGCTCAACGGCCCGTCGATCATGCCGGGCGGGCCCGCCGAGTCCTACAAGTCGCTCGGCCCGCTGCTCGAGGAGATCTCTGCCCACGTGGACGGTGTGCCGTGCTGCACCCACATCGGACCCGACGGGGCCGGGCACTTCGTCAAGATGGTGCACAACGGCATCGAGTACTCCGACATGCAGCTCATCGGCGAGGCCTACCAGCTGCTGCGCGACGGTCTGGGCAAGTCCGCGCCCGAGATCGCCGATGTCTTCACCGAGTGGAACAAGGGTGACCTGGACAGCTACCTGGTGGAAATCACCGCCGAGGTGCTCAGGCAGGTGGACGCCAAGACGGGCAAGCCCCTGGTCGACGTGATCGTGGACGAAGCCGAGCAGAAGGGCACCGGACGCTGGACGGTCAAGTCCGCCCTCGACCTCGGCGTGCCCGTGACCGGCATCGCCGAGGCGGTGTTCGCCCGCGCCCTGTCGGGTTCGGTACCCCAGCGCAAGGCCACCACCGGTCTGGCCTCCGGCGATCTCGGTGAAAAGCCCACGGATGCAGCACAGTTCACCGAAGACATTCGCCAGGCCCTGTACGCCTCGAAGATCATCGCCTACGCCCAGGGCTTCAACCAGATCCAGGCGGGCAGTGCCGAGTACAACTGGGGCATCACCCCCGGTGACATGGCCACCATCTGGCGTGGCGGCTGCATCATCCGGGCCAAGTTTCTCAACCGGATCAAAGAGGCATTCGACGCTGAGCCCGATCTGGCCACGCTGCTGGCCGCCCCGTACTTCCGCAGCGCGGTGGAGGCGGGGATCGACAGCTGGCGGCGCGTGGTGGTGACCGCCACCCAGCTGGGTATCCCGGTCCCCGGCTTCGCCTCGGCACTGTCCTACTACGACGCGCTGCGCACCGAACGGCTGCCCGCGGCGCTGACCCAGGGGCTGCGCGACTTCTTCGGCGCGCACACCTATGGGCGCACCGATGCCGAGCCGGGTCAGAAGTTCCACACCCTCTGGAGCGGCGACCGCAGCGAAGTGCCTGCCTAGATTCACAGCGCGAGCAGACGCAAACTCGCACAAATTCGTCCGCAAACGTGCGAGTTTGCGTCTGCTCGCCGGGAGAACCCGCGCCACTAGACTCTGGGGTGTGAGGTTTCTGAACGGACACATCCCGCCGTACGACCTGACCTACAACGACGTCTTCGTCGTCCCGGGACGGTCGGAGGTGGCGTCGCGGTTCGACGTCGACCTGTCCACCAACGACGGATCCGGCACCACCATCCCGGTGGTGGTGGCGAACATGACGGCGGTGGCGGGCCGGCGGATGGCCGAGACCATCGCCCGGCGCGGCGGCATCGTGGTGCTGCCGCAGGACCTGCCGAGCACCGTGGTCGCCGAGACGGTTCAGTTCGTCAAGAGCCGCGACCTGGTGGTGGACACGCCCGTGACCTTGAGTCCGGACGACTCGGTGTCCGACGCCACGGCGTTGCTGCACAAGCGCGCGCACGGTGCTGCGGTGGTGGTGTTCGAGGGGCGCCCGATCGGGCTGGTGACCGAGTCCGGTTGCTCCGGGGTGGACCGGTTCGCCCGGATCCGTGACGTGGCGGTGCCCGACTTCGTCACCGCGCCGGTGGGCACCGACCCGAGGAAGGTGTTCGACCTCCTCGAGCACGCTCCCATCGACCTCGCGGTGCTCACCGAGGCAGACGGTTCGCTGGCCGGAGTGCTGACCCGCACCGCTGCGGTGCGGGCCGGCATCTACCCGCCCGCCGTCGACGCAGCCGGAAAGCTGCGTACCGCCGCGGCCGTGGGCATCAACGGCGACGTGGGGGCGAAAGCCCGCGCGCTGGCCGAGGCCGGCGTGGACCTGCTGGTGATCGACACCGCCCACGGTCATCAGGTCAAGATGCTCGACGCCATCAAGACGGTGGCCGCCCTGAATCTCGGCCTGCCGCTGGCGGCGGGCAACGTGGTCTCCGCCGAAGGCACCCGCGACCTCATCGAAGCCGGCGCGTCGATCGTGAAGGTGGGCGTCGGCCCCGGAGCGATGTGCACCACCCGGATGATGACCGGCGTGGGCCGGCCGCAGTTCTCCGCGGTAGTCGAATGTGCCGCTGCGGCAAAGGAACTCGGCGCCCATGTGTGGGCTGACGGCGGCGTGCGGCATCCGCGTGACGTGGCACTGGCGCTTGCCGCGGGGGCGTCGAACGTGATGATCGGCTCCTGGTTCGCCGGCACCTACGAGTCGCCCGGCGATCTGCTGCACGACCGGGAGGAGCGCCCGTACAAGGAGAGCTACGGCATGGCCTCCAAGCGCGCCGTGGCCGCCCGGACCGGCGGGGACAGCCAGTTCGACCGGGCCCGCAAGGCCCTGTTCGAGGAGGGCATCTCCTCGTCTCGGATGAGCTTGGACCCAGGCCGTGGCGGTGTCGAGGACCTGCTCGATCACATCACCTCGGGAGTGCGCAGCACCTGCACCTACGTGGGCGCCACCAACCTCGCCGAGCTGCACGAGAAGGTGGTCCTCGGGGTGCAGTCGGCCGCCGGATTCGCCGAGGGGCATCCGCTACCGACGGGCTGGTAATCGGCCGGGTCGCGATACTATTGGGGTCCTGAGTACAGCGAGTGGCCGGTGTCGTACCGCACGTCGGCCCGCTCGATCAGATCGAACGAAAGGGTTCACGTGCCGCAGGCACCCACCGAGGCCTCCGGTTCTGAACCGGCCTTCCGGGTGGAAAATCAGTCACTTCTCAGCGCCGAAGCTGACGACCCCCCTTCTAGTCAGCCGGGCCCCGGGCCCGGCGCAGCACTGGTGAGGACCTGATGGGCGGCTCGACGGACGTGATTCTGTCCTTGCTGTCGATCCTGGCGATCGTCCTGCTCACCTTCGGCACCGCGGTGTTCGTGGCCGCCGAGTTCTCTCTGACCGCACTCGAGCGCAGCACGGTGGAGGCCAACGCCCGCTCCGGCGACCGCCGTGACCACATGGTCCGCCGCGCGCACCGCACGCTGTCCTTCCAGCTCTCCGGGGCCCAGGTCGGTATCTCCATCACCACCCTGGCCACCGGTTATCTGGCCGAACCGGTCGTCGGAGAGCTGATCCGGCCAGGCCTCGACGCCCTCGGCATCCCCGCCAGATTCGCTGGTGGGTTGTCCCTGTTTCTTGCGGTGCTCATCGCGACCTCGCTGTCGATGGTGTTCGGCGAGCTCGTCCCCAAGAACCTGGCGGTGGCCCGCCCGGTGCCGACCGCCCGCGCCGCCGCACCGCCCCAACTGCTGTTCTCGATGTTGTTCACCCCGGTCATCCGGCTGACCAACGGCACCGCCAACTGGATCCTGCGCCGGCTGGGCATCGAGCCGGCCGAAGAACTTCGGTCGGCACGCTCGGCCCAGGAGCTGGCGTCGCTGGTGCGCAATTCCGCCCGCAGCGGCTCGCTTGACCCGTCCACCGCGTTGCTGGTGCACCGCTCGCTGCAGTTCGGCGAGCGTTCCGCCGAGGAACTGATGACCCCGCGCTCCAAGATCGAAGTCCTCGATGCGGGCGGTTCGGTGATCGACCTGATGAACGCCGCGATCCGCACCGGCTACTCCCGATTCCCGATCGTGGAGGGCGACCTCGACGAGACCATCGGCGTCGTCCACATCAAGCAGGTCTTCACGATTCCGCGTGAAGACCGGGACAAGACCCGGCTGGCCGCACTGGCACTGCCGGTGGCGACGGTGCCGTCCACGCTCGACGGCGATGCCGTGATGACTCAGATCCGGGCGAACGGGTTGCAAACCGCGCTCGTCGTCGACGAGTACGGCGGCACCGCGGGCATGGTGACGGTCGAGGACCTGATCGAGGAGATCGTCGGCGACGTGCGCGACGAGCATGACGACGCCACGCCCGATGTGGTGCCGGCCGGAGAAGGCTGGCAGGTGTCCGGGCTGCTTCGGATCGACGAGGTGGCGACGGGCACCGGATTCCGCGCATCCGAAGGCGAATACGAAACCATCGGGGGTCTGGTCCTGCAGGAACTCGGGCACATACCAGAGCCCGGCGAATCCGTGGAGCTCACGGCTTTCGATCCCGACGGAGATCCCGACAAGCCGACGCACTGGCTGGCCACCGTGGTGCGGATGGACGGCCGCCGGATCGACCTGCTCGAACTGACCAGCCTCGGCAATCGGGAGACCGGCCATGGGTGACATCCTCGGCGTGCTGTTGACTGTGCTGCTGTTGGCGGCCAACGCGTTCTTCGTGGCCGCGGAGTTCGCGCTGATCTCGGCCCGCCGGGACCGGCTGCAGGCACTGGCCGAACAGGGTAAACGCAGCGCGGTCACCGTGATTCGGGCCGGCGAGCACCTTTCGTTGATGCTGGCCGGCTCTCAGCTGGGCATCACGATCTGTTCGATCCTGCTGGGCCGCGTGGGCGAACCGGCCGTCGCGCATCTGTTGGAAAAACCGTTCGCGCTGGTCGGGGTGACCGATGCCGTGCTGCACACGGTCTCGTTCTTCGTCGCGCTGGCGATCGTGGTGATCCTGCACGTACTGCTCGGCGAGATGGTGCCGAAGAACATCGCCATCGCCGGCCCCGAGACCGCCGCGATGCTGCTGATCCCGCCCTACCTGGTTTACATCCGGGCGGCCCGGCCGTTCATCGCGTTCTACAACTGGTGTGCCAACGCCACCTTGCGGGCGTTCCGGGTGGAACCCAAGGACGAGCTCGAATCGGCCGTGTCGACCGTCGAACTGTCGGAGATGATCGCCGAGTCAGTATCTGAAGGCCTGCTCGACAGCGAGGAGCACGGCCGGCTCACCCGGGCCTTGCAGACCCGCAGCCGCACCGTCAGCGATGTCGCGATGCCATTGAAGAACATTCACGCGATCCGGACGGCGGCGCCTTCTTCCGGGCCGACCGTGGGCGATGTGGAGCGCGCCCTCACCGAAACCGGTTACTCCCGCTTCCCGGTGGCGGATTCGACCGGCGAGTTCATCGGTTATCTGCACATCAAAGATGTGCTGCCGCACATCAACGACCCAGATACGGTGCTGGACCTGTCCATGGTGCGTCCGCTGCCTCGGATCCCGGCCTCGACGCCGTTGCCTGACGCGCTGTCGCGGATGCGGCGCACGAACAGCCACCTCGCTCTGGTGACGGGAGCCGACGACACGGTGACCGCGATGGTGGCGTTGGAGGACCTGGTCGAGGATCTGGTCGGCACGGTGCGTGACGGCACGCACCGGATCTGAGCGGCGGGCCTATCCGGCTGGTTGGGCCAGCAGCCCACACAGGATCAGGTCGGCCAGATCGGTGGCCGCACGTTGGACCGCTTCCTCTGTGTCATCGATCCCCCGCACGCACACGGCGTACATGGCGGCCCCGCCGATCGCATCCATGACCGTGTCGACATCGAGGTGCCGGCGGGCTAGTCCCTGTGCGGCAGCGTCGTCCACGAGCGACGCGAGCTGGGTGCGCGCGGCAGCGTCGAGCCGCTCGGTCATCAGCCGGCGGATGCCGGAGTCCGCACGCAGTTCGGTCAGCAAACCCGGAATCGACTCGCGCACAGCGGGATCGCGGAACAGTAGGTAGGCGCCGCGACACAGCCGAGTGATCTCGGCGGCGATGTCGTCGCTGGGCGCGGCCGGGTCCAGATCCGGGAATACCGCTTCGTGGACCAGAAGGGCCTTGGATTTCCATCTGCGGTAGATGGTCGGCCGGCTGACGCCCGCGGTGGTGGCGATCAGGTCGATGGATGTCGCCGCGTAGCCGCGGTCAACCAGCAGCTTCCGGGTGGTGGCCAGCACCGCCTCGTCGATCGACGGGTCCGGGCGTGATCCCTGCCGCCGATGGCGACTGCCGGCAGGTGTGTCCACGCTGTCTCCTCACATCGCCGGGCGGTCAGCCGAGTCTGGCACACCGCGCAGTCGCGGTGCCGTCACCACCTATTGCCATGGTGCCAGATTTGTTGTTACATAGTGTAACAACAAATCCGTGATGGAGGACCAGTGAACGAGACTGCAACCAAGCCGATTTCGGCTGAAGCATGGGTGGCCACCGCGCTCGGTGATCCGGCGAAGGTCCTGGAACGTCAGACCGTGGAAGTCCGGGCGCCGGGCCCTGGCGAGGTGCGGGTGGCTGTACGGGCCTTCTGCCTGAACTTCAACGACATCGACGTGATCCAGGGCCGCTACACGACCATGCCGCTGCAGCCGCCGTTCATCCCCGGTATGGAGGCCGTCGGCGTCGTCGAGAGCGCCGGCCTCGGCGCCGAGCACCTGGTGGGCAGGCGCATCGTGGGCATCCCGTCGATGGCCTTCGGCGGGTATGCCTCATACGCCATCGTCGACGCCGCAACCGCGCTCGAGCTCCCGGACTGGATCAGCGATGGCGACGGCGCCGCCCTGCACTATCCGTTCCATCTGGGCTGGTTCGCACTCAAGGAGCGGGGCCGGCTCAAGCCCGGCGAGACGCTGCTGGTGCACGCGGCGGCCGGCGGAACCGGGTCGGGCGCACTGGTGCTCGGCAAGGCGCTCGGTGCGCGGGTGATCGCCACCGCGGGCAGCGACGAGAAGCTCGAGTTCTGCCGGCAGCTCGGCGCCGACCACGCCGTCAACTACCGCAACGGTGACTGGGTCGAGCAGGTCATGGACCTCACCTACGGCCGCGGCGTGGATGTCGCGTTCGACGCCGTGGGCGGCAGCGTCACCACCGCCACCTTCCGCTGCATGGGCCTCAACGGCCGGCATCTGATGGCGGGATTCGCCGAGGACATCGCGCTGGAGGACGGTGACTACATCTCGCCGCGGCCCATCGCCTACGGCAACTTCGACGTGTGCGGGGTCTGCCTGGTCTACGTGACCGACCCGCTCGCGGTCCGTCGCACCCTCGGATTCAACTGGCCCGCCCGTTCCGAGGGGCTCGACGCTCACGTCAAGCTGCTGGAAATGCTGCGCACCGGCGCGATCAGCACCGTGATCGGCGCCGAGGTGGCGTGGGCCGACCTGCCCGCACAACTGGAGCGGATGCAGGCGCGCCAGACCACGGGCCGCCTGGTGGTCACCACCGGCGCACACGATTGAGCCCTCACCTCCACAGGTAGGCTCGAGCCGCACGGCGGCGACGGGCCACCCATTGGAGGAGACATGGAAGGGCGCGCTGGATCTGGCGCGACTGGACTGACCCTGCCGGGTGCCGCCGAAGCCGACGAGGTCTTGGCGGCCCCCGACTGGGCGTCCCGAGCAGAATCACACCAGCGCCGCGCCGACGACTTCCTCACACCTCACCTGCGCCGCCAACACGCCGGAGAACCGCATCCGGTGTGGGATTTCCTGTTCACCTACTACAGCCTGCGCCCCCGGCAGCTGCGGCGATGGCATCCCGGTTTCGGGGTGGTGCTCGCCGGTGAGCGCGCCGCGGAATACCTGCAACGCACCGGATACGGCCGGCACCGCGACGGTGTCACGGTGCGGGCCGATTATCTGCGTTCCCGTGCCGAGACCGTCGGCTTCGTCGCGCGGTTGATGCGCGCGACCGCGACGCGGGCGCCCCGAATGAACTGCTTCGGCCTCCACGAATGGGCCATGGTGTACCGAACTCCGCAGCTGCGCCACGACCGCGTTCCCCTGCGCCTGGGCTCGGCCGGGACCGATGCCGTCGTCGAGTCAATGCCGTTGCGATGCAGCCACTTCGATGCGTTCCGCTTTTTCACCGACGCCGCCGTCGGCCGCAATGACCGGCAACTGAGCCGCGAACAGCAGATCGACACCGAACAGCCCGGCTGTATCCATGCCGCGATGGACACCTACAAATGGGCCTACAAGCTCGGCCCGCTGGTGCCGTCGGAGTTGGTGCTGGATGCGCTCGATCTCGCGGCCGACGCGCGGGCACTCGATATGTGTGCCAGCCCATACGACTTGAAGCAGTATGGTTTCGAGCCGATCGCCATCGAAACACCGGCCGGGCGTGCCGAATACGTCAGGGCCCAACAGCGCATCGCCGAGCGGGCGGCTCCGTTGCGGGTCACTCTGGCAAACCGGTGTGAGCTGTTGCTCAGCAGGCTGGACGGCTGAAAGGCCGACGTTACCAATGGGTAAGCTGGATAAACGGCAGGCATCGCACGGTGCCTGGAGCCGAGGGAGGAAACGCGCATGACCAACCGCGTGACTGTCGGAAACCTGCGTGTCGCGCAGGCGCTGCACGACTTCATCACGAACGAGGCACTGCCGGGCACCGGAGTCGATCCGGACAGCTTCTGGTCCGGTGTGGACAAGGTCGTTGCTGACCTCACCCCGAAAAACCAGGAACTGCTGGCCCGCCGCGACGATCTGCAGGCCCAGATCGACAAATGGCACCGCGCTCACGTGCTCGAGCCGGTCGACCCAGAGGCCTACAAGCAGTTCCTCACCGACATCGGCTACCTGCTGCCCGAACCCGCCGACTTCACCGTCACCACCTCCGGTGTGGATGACGAGATCACCTCGACCGCCGGTCCCCAGCTCGTGGTGCCGATCCTCAATGCGCGGTTCGCGCTGAACGCCGCCAACGCGCGGTGGGGCTCGCTGTACGACGCGCTGTACGGCACCGACGTGATCAGTGAAGAGGCCGGCGCTGACAAGGGCACGGGCTACAACAAGATCCGCGGCGACAAGGTCATCGCCTACGCCCGCAACTTCCTCGACGAGGCCGCACCGCTGGCGGCCGGCACCTGGGCCGAGGCCAAGGGTCTGAAGATCGACGACGGCCAGCTTCTCGTGATCCAGGGGGACGACCCCGCCAAGTCCGATGACTCCTCGCGCGAGCGCTCGTCGGTCGGTCTGGCCACCCCGGAGCAGTTCGTCGGCTACACCGGCGAGCTGGGGCAGCCGCAGTGGTCGGTGCTGCTCAAGAACCACGGCCTGCACATCGAGATCCTGATCGACCCCGACTCCCCCATCGGCTCGACCGACGCCGCCGGCATCAAGGACGTCGTGCTGGAATCCGCGATCACCACGATCATGGACTTCGAGGACTCGGTGGCCGCCGTCGACGCCGAAGACAAGGTCCTGGGCTACCGCAACTGGCTGGGCTTGAACAAGGGCGACCTGGCCGAGGAGGTCAGCAAGGGCGGCAAGAGCTTCACCCGGGTGCTGAACCCGGACCGGGTGTTCACCACGCCGGACGGCGAGGGTGAGCTGACCCTGCCCGGACGCAGCCTGCTGTTCGTTCGCAACGTCGGACACCTGATGACCAACGATGCGATCGTGGATGCGGACGGCAACGAGATCCCCGAGGGCATCCAGGACGCTCTGTTCACCGGCCTGATCGCCATGCACGGGCTGAAGGACGAAGAGGCGAACGGCCCGCTGAAGAACAGCCGGACCGGCTCGGTCTACATCGTCAAGCCCAAGATGCACGGCCCTGACGAGGTTGCCTTCACCTGCGAGCTGTTCGGTCGCGTCGAAGACGTGCTCGGTCTGCCGAGCAGCACTCTCAAGGTCGGCATCATGGACGAGGAGCGCCGCACCACGGTCAACCTCAAGGCCTGCATCAAGGCCGCCGCCGATCGCGTGGTGTTCATCAACACCGGCTTCCTGGACCGCACCGGCGACGAGATCCACACCTCCATGGAGGCCGGCCCGATGATCCGCAAGGGCGCCATGAAGAGCCAGCCGTGGATCAAGGCCTACGAGGACAACAACGTCGATGTCGGCCTGGCCACCGGGCTGGCCGGCAAGGCGCAGATCGGCAAGGGCATGTGGGCCATGACCGATCTGATGGCCGACATGGTCGAGCAGAAGATCGGCCAGCCGAAGGCCGGCGCCACCACCGCCTGGGTGCCTTCGCCGACCGCCGCCACCCTGCACGCGATGCACTACCACCAGGTCGACGTCGAAGCCGTGCAGAAGGAGCTGGCCGGCAAGAAGCGCGCCACTCTCGAAGAGCTGCTGACGATCCCGCTCGCGGACTCCTCCCTGTCGTGGTCGCCCGAGGAGATCCACGAAGAGGTGGACAACAACTGCCAGTCGATCCTGGGCTACGTGGTCCGCTGGATCGACGCCGGTGTCGGCTGTTCGAAGGTGCCCGACATTCACAATGTCGCACTGATGGAGGACCGCGCCACACTGCGGATCTCCAGCCAGCTGCTGGCCAACTGGCTGCGCCACGGCATCATCACCGAAGAGGACGTCAAGGCCAGCCTGCGCCGGATGGCCGCGGTCGTCGACGAGCAGAACGCCGGGGATCCGGACTATCTGGCCATGGCTCCCAACCCGGATGACAGCATCGCGTTCGGGGCAGCGCAGGAGTTGATCCTGTCCGGCGCCCAGCAGCCCAACGGTTACACCGAGCCGATCCTGCACCGACGCCGCCGCGAGTTCAAAGCGAGCACCGCCGGTAAGTGATTAGACTGCGGCGGGTCCGGATGACTAGTCGGCGCGAGACGTACAGGGGTTAGGAATGGGCAGGCACAGCATTCCCGACCCCGAGGATGCCGCGGACGAGCCGCACGTCGGCGAGTCCGGCTATCAGCCCGATCGCGGATACCGGGAGCCCCCGGCATACCGGGCCGAGCCCGACTACCGCGCACCCCGGTATGCCGACGGCGACGACGGCTACGAGTCGGACTATCGCGAGCCATACGCGGAAAACGACGAGACGGAATACCTCGAGGCGCAGTACGACGACGGCGAGTACGACGAAGGCGACGGCTTCGACGACGAGTACGTCGACGAGTACCGCGGCGGCTACGCCGACGAGTACGACCCGGAATACGACCCCGAGTACTCCGGGGCGTTTTCCGACGGCGACTTCGCCGACGAGCAGCCGACCACGCAGTTCGGCGCCGTGTCCGAACCACCGCCGCCGTCCACTCCGACGAGCCGCCAGCGCGCCGACTGGGACGGTGAGTGGACCGGCAGCCACCGCGCTGTCGAGTCCGGGCGCCGAGGTGTCAGCATCGGCGTGATCGTCACCCTGGTCACCGTGGTGGCCCTGGTCGGCGCGGTCATCCTGTGGAAGTTCTTCGGTGACGTCCTGGCCGGACGCAGCGACGCCGCCGCCGCGCGGTGTGTCGACGGGGAACTCGGGGTCGCCGTGATCGCCGACCCGACCATCTCGACGCACATCGAGGGACTGGCCAACACGTACAACGAGTCGGTCAGCCCCGTCGGCGACCGCTGCGTCAAGGTACGCGTGCAGTCGGCCGAATCAGACCGGGTGGTCAGCGGTTTCGCCGATGCGTGGCCGAGCGAACTGGGCGACCGTCCGGCACTGTGGATCCCGGCCAGTAGCATCGCCGCGGCGCGGCTGGAAGCCACCGCGGGCGCCAAGACCGTCAGCGACAGCCGCTCCCTGGTCACCTCACCGGTTCTGCTCGCGGTCCGTCCGCAACTCAAGGAAGCTCTGGCACAACAGACCTGGGCCACCCTGCCACAACTGCAGAACAGCCCGGCCGCGATGAACGCGCTCAAGCTTCCCGGTTGGGGCACGCTCAAACTCGCGCTGCCGACGCACAGCAACGGCGATGCCGCTTCCCTGGCCGCCGAGGCCGTCGCCGCGGCTTCGGCCCCTTCGGGCGCACCGGCGACCTCGGGGATAAGCGGTGCCACCAGCTTGCTGCGCGGCCAACCCAAACTCGATGACAGCCAGCTGGGAACCGCCCTGGACGCGCTGCTCAACGCCTCCGATCCGGCGACGGCGCCGGTGCACGCGGTGGCCACCACCGAACAGCAGATCTTCCAGCGGGGAACCTCGCTCGACGATGCCAAGTCCGCCCTCGCCGGGTGGCTGCCACCCGGCCCGACCGCCACCGCCGATTATCCGACGGTTCTGCTGTCCGGGGACTGGCTGGAGAAGGAACAGGTCACGGCGGCCAGCGAGTTCGCCCGCTATCTGCGCAAGCCCGAGCAGCTCGCCGAACTCGCCAAGGCCGGGTTCCGGGCGGAGGGCACGACACCTCCGTCCAGCGATGTCACCGACTTCGGCCGGCTGGCCGCACCGTTGTCGATCGGTGACAACACCACGCGCGTGACGTTGGCCAACGCGACGGCCGCTCCGACGGGAAGCTCCGCGGTCACCATCATGCTCGACCAGTCGATGCCGACCGAGGAGGGCGGCAAGTCCCGGCTGGCCAACGTGGTGGCCGCGCTCAACAACCGGCTCAAGGCACTGCCCGACACCGCGTCGGTCGGCCTGTGGACCTTCGACGGCACCGAAGGGCGCTCGGAGGTTTCCACGGGACCGCTGGCCGAACCGGTGAGCGGGCAGCGTCGCTCCGATGAGTTGACCTCGACGCTCGACGACCAGTCCGCCTCGGGCGGCGGTGCGGTGTCGTTCACCACACTGCGGATGATCTACAACGAGGCGCTGTCGAAATACCGTGAGGGCCAGACCAATTCGATTCTGGTGATCACCACCGGACCGCACACCGATCAGAGCCTGGACGGGCCTGGGCTGCAGGAGTTCATCCGGGGCGCTTTCGACCCGGCGCGCCCGATCGCGGTGAACGTGATCGATTTCGGCAGCGGCTCGGACCGGGCCACCTGGGAAGCCGTCGCACAGGCGAGCAGTGGCACCTACCAACACGTGGTCAGCTCGGCTTCACCCGAGCTGACCACCGCCGTCAACACGATGCTGGGCTGACCCGCCGCGCCGCAGCCGGCCGTCGGAACGCCTGGGTCAGGCGAACGCCTCGACCGGCGGGCAGGAACACACCAGATTCCGGTCGCCGTAGGCCCCGTCGATGCGCCGCACCGGCGGCCACACCTTCGGGCGGAATCCCTTGCCCAGCGGGTACGCGGCCTGCTCGCGGGTGTACGGATGATCCCACTGCGCCACCAGCAGGCACTCGGCGGTGTGCGGGGCGCCGCGCAACGGGTTGTCGTCCACCGGCCACTCCCCCGAACCGACCCGGTCGATCTCGGCGCGAATCGCGATCATCGCGTCGCAGAACGCGTCCACCTCGGCCAGGCTTTCGCTCTCGGTCGGCTCGACCATCAACGTGCCGGCCACCGGGAAGCTCATCGTCGGCGCATGGAAACCGTAGTCCGCCAGTCGCTTTGCCACGTCGTCCACGGTCACGCCGGTGTCCTTGGTGATCCCGCGAAGGTCCAGGATGCACTCGTGGGCGACCATGCCGTTCTCGCCGGTGTAGAGCACCGGGTAGTACTCGTCGAGGCGGCGGGCCACGTAGTTGGCCGAGGCGATCGCGGTCAGCGTGGCCTCTCGTAGGCCGTCGGCACCCATCATCCGGATGTAGGCCCAGGTGATCGGCAGGATCGAGGCCGACCCATACGGGGCGGCCGACACCGTGTGGTCGTCGGGAAGTTCGTCGGCCAGTGGATGGCCCGGCAGGAACGGAGCCAGGTGCGAACGCACCGCAACCGGACCCACCCCGGGGCCGCCGCCGCCGTGCGGGATGCAGAACGTCTTGTGCAGGTTCAGATGGCTGACGTCACCGCCGAAGCGGCCCGGGCGGGCCAACCCGACCAGCGCATTGAGGTTGGCGCCGTCCACGTAGACCTGACCGCCCACATCGTGCACCGCCGCGCAGATGTCGGCGACGTCGTGTTCGTACACCCCGTGCGTCGACGGATACGTGATCATCAGCGCCGCAACGCGATCGGCGTGCTCGGCGATCTTCGCCCGCAGGTCGTCGAGGTCGACGTCTCCGTTCTCGCGGCAGGCCACCACCACCACGCGCATGCCGGCCAGCGCCGCCGAGGCCGCATTGGTGCCGTGAGCGCTCGACGGGATCAGGCAGAGATCGCGGTCGGTGTCACCCCGGGAGACGTGGTAGGCCTTGATCGCCAGCAGGCCGGCGTACTCACCCTGCGAACCGGCGTTGGGCTGCAACGAAATCTGGTCGTAGCCGGTGATCCCGGTGAGCCAATCCTGCAGGTCGGCGATCAGTTTGCGCAGGCCCGGGTTGTCCGATGCCGGGGCGAACGGGTGCTGACGGCCGAATTCGGGCCAGGTGATCGGCTCCATCTCGGCCGCGGCGTTGAGCTTCATCGTGCAGGAGCCCAGCGGAATCATGCTGCGATCCAAGGCAATGTCCTTGTCCGCCAGCGCCCGCAGGTACCGCATCATCTCGGTCTCGGTGCGGTAGGAGTTGAACGCCGGGTGCGTGAGGAAGCTGGAAGTTCTGGCGGTGCGCTCGATCGGATCGGCGTCGGCCGGATTCGCGGCCGGCACCCCGAACGCGTCGAGGACGGCAGCCACGTGCTCATCGGTGGTCGCCTCGTCACAGGAAACCGACACGTGGTCGGCGTCGACGCGCCACAGGTTGACTCCCTTGGCCTTGGCCGCCGTGACGACATCGTCGGCTCGTCCGGGAATGCGGGCCAGCACGGTGTCGAAGTATTTGTCGTGCACCAGGGCGTCGCCGAGTGCGCCCGCGATGGCCGAGGCGTGGCCGTGCACCCGGCGCGCGATCGCGGTCAGTCCTTGTGCGCCGTGGTAGCTGGCGTACATCGCGGCCATCACCGCCAGCAGTACCTGCGCGGTACAGATGTTGCTGGTCGCCTTGTCCCGGCGGATGTGCTGCTCACGGGTCTGCAGCGCCAGCCGGTACGCCGGGGCGCCATCGGCATCGACCGAGACCCCGACCAGCCGGCCCGGCAGCTGCCGGGCATGCTTGGCATGCACGGCCAGATATCCCGCGTGCGGACCACCGAATCCCATTGGCACACCGAACCGCTGGCTGGTTCCGAAGGCCACGTCCGCCCCGATCTCGCCGGGTGGGGTGATCAGGGTGAGCGCCAGCAGGTCGGCGCCGACGGCGACCAGCGCCCCGCGTTCGTGGGCGGCGCTGATCAGCGCAGACCAGTCAGCCACCTGCCCGCTCGCTCCGGGCAGTTGCACGATGACGCCGAAGAACTCGCCGTCCGGGAGCCCCTGGTGCAGATCCGCCGTGACGATCTCGATGCCGAGCGGCTCGGCACGGGTGGCCAGCACGGCGGCGGTCTGCGAGTACACGTCGGTGTCGACGAGCAGCCGATTCGTCTTGGACTTGGTCGCGCGGTGCATCAGTGTCATGGCCTCGGCGGCGGCAGTGCCCTCGTCGAGCATCGACGCGTTGGCCACCTCGAGCCCGGTCAGATCCGACACCATGGTCTGGAAGTTGAGCAGCACCTCGAGACGACCCTGGCTGATCTCGGGCTGGTAGGGCGTGTACGCCGTGTACCAGGCGGGGTTCTCAAGGATGTTGCGCCGCAGCACAGCTGGGGTGAATGTGTCGAAGTAGCCCTGACCGATCATGGAGACCGCGGTCGTGTTGGAGTCGGCCAGCGCGCGCAGCTCGGCCAGTGACTCCTCTTCGGTGGCCGGGGCGGGCAGGCCCTCCAGGCCCGGAGCCACGCCGCCGGCGCCGAGCGCGTCGAGAATTCCTGCCGGCAGAGCCTTGGCGGCGAGTTCGTCGAGCGTTGCCACGCCGATCACGTCGAGCATGGTGGCCACGGCGGCGGCGTTCGGGCCGATGTGACGGTCGGCGAAACGCGATTGATGCTGGTCGGACACGACACTCTCCTGGGGCGCAGACGTGCTCGGACGTCGTGGCAGTCCCTCTCCCTCTGTCGTCGACCCGGTCCGGGCGCCTGAGAGATTCAGCCCCGGTACAGGACTTTTCCCCATGGGCGGGTGCCCATGGGGCACCACTTTCCAGAGGCATCGGGGCCTGGCGCGGTCCTGGGTGCCTGAGAGGTTGACGGAGAGGTGTTGCTCCTTCGGCGTCCGTGACTGGCTGTCACGAAACTCTCCCGCACGAGGGCGATGCGCCGGCAATTCTACCGGCCGGGCACCGATATCGGCGAACAGACGCAGCGCTGCCCCTCGACCGCGGTCGAAGGGCAGCTACGTGTCTGTTGGCGGGAAGAAGTCAGCCGATCTTGCGGTCGCGGCTCTTGCGCCGCGACGCCAACTCATCCTCGGGTGAGGCGATGGACTCCCCGCCGTCGGCGCGCTCGCCCGGGAAGTCGGCGATGGTGCCGGTCAGCTCGCGCATGGCGCCCGACACCGCGATACCGAACACACCCTGGCCGCCCTGCAGCAGGTCGACGACCTCTTCGGCCGAGGTGCACTCGTAGACCGTGGTGCCGTCGGAGAACAGGGTGATGTTGGCCAGATCCTGCACGCCGCGCTGACGCAGATGGTCGACCGCGACCCGGATGTTGTGCAACGAGATGCCGGTGTCCAGCAGGCGCTTGACGATCTTGAGGACCAGGACGTCCTTGAACGAGTACAGGCGCTGACTACCCGATCCGGCGGCGCTCCTGATGGAGGGAACCACCAGTGAGGTGCGGGCCCAGTAATCGAGCTGACGGTAGGTGATACCGGCGATCTGGCAGGCGCTGGGACCGCGGTAACCCACCAGCTCGTCGGGCACGGAGTCGTCGGGGAACAACCCGCCTTGCACGGGTTCGCCGGCTGGCCTGACGGGCGGCTCCGCGCCGCCCCCGGTGGTCAGATCCAACTCTTCCTGCCGTGGCGTGTCACCCACTGTGAATCCTCTCGCCGTTCGAACTCGCCCGCACCGCACTGCCATGTCCTGCAACGCGGCAATCTTCAACGCGACGGTTTGCTGCGAACTCGAATGTGTCGAGCATACGCTTCCCGCCGAGCCCTGATTGCCCGCTGCGAAGAAAGTATGGGGCCCGAATTCCCGCCCGATTGTCTCCCGCGCCGCGTGTCGACTCCGGTATACCCACTTGAGACGTACCCGTGATCTGCGACTGAACAGCGGCGCCGGCGTCGGTCATGTCGCCTTGAAGTCGTCCGGCGAAACGCTGTCGAGGAACTCCTTGAACTTCTCCACCTCGTCCTCACGCACGGTTCCGGCGGCCTCGTCGTCGTTCTCGTCGGGAATGAGCAGGCCGGCCTCGGCCAGCACCGCCTCCTCGACATAGATCGGGACGCCGACCCGCAAGGCGATCGCCACCGAGTCCGACGGCCGGGCTGAGACCTTGATGTCGCGGTCGAAGATCAGGTCGGCGTAGAAAGTGCCTTCCTGAAGGTCGACGATCCGCACCTCTTTGAGCGAATGGCCAAGGGCGGTAATGACATCTCGGATCAAGTCGTGGGTGAGGGGCCGGGTGGGCTCTACGCCCTGCTGCTCCAGCGCGATCGCTGCAGCCTCCGACTGCCCGATCCAGATCGGCAGGTAGCGGTCACCGTTGGACTCCCGCAAAAGCAACACGGGTTGGTTCTGCGGCTGTTCCACCCGAATGCCGACCACGCGAACCTCAGCCATCTGTGCCTGCCCTCCGCACCGCCGTGCCGTTTCGTCGAATCTTCGTCCGTCGCGCAGTCCGCCTCCCGTAGCCAGGAGTCCCGACTCAGACGAACTGGCCGTCAAAACGAGTCTAGTCCTCAGCGATCCAGAACGTCGCGTACGGCGGACTTGATCAAAGACGTGTGCAACGTGATCGCCAAGGCGGCCACTTCACGGGCCAGATCGTCGGCCCGGTCGCGGGCTCCGGCCTTGCCCGCCTTGCCCACTGGGCCTGCGATCTGGGCAATCAGGTCGGATTGCCGGTCCGCCGCCGAGCGAAACGCCCGCAGGTGCCGGGGCTCGACGCCGTAGTCGCCGAGGGCCCGTGCGCACTGGGCGATCACCACGGAATGTTCGTCGAAAAACCCAGCCGGCCCGGCAGTGATGATGCCGTTGCGCAACAACGCCCCCAGCATCTCTTCATCGATGCCAGACCGAGTCAACAGGTCTTCCCGGGACAACCGGACCTGGGTCGGCGCCACCGCCGAAACCCCGGCGGCGCCGTCCGGCCCCTCGGCGCCCTCGGACACCGGCACCAGACGAGGCACCCCGTAGGTGGTGGACCCGGCCTGGGGCAGCTCGCCGTCGGGTTGAGCGTCCAGCTGCGCCTTGATCACCTTCAGTGGCAGGTACTGGTCACGCTGCGCGGTCAGGATGAACCGCAGCCGCGCACAGTCGTACGCGGTGAACCGCCGGTAACCCGACGCGGTCCGCTGCGGCGTCACCAGCCCCTCGGCCTCGAGGAACCGGATCTTGGAGATGCTGACGTCCGGGAAGTCACCCCGGAGCAGGTCCAAGACTGCACCGATCGACATCCCGGCCAGTGCAGGTCTGTCGGGGGCAGTCATGGGCTAGCTGGTCTGGCTGCTGTCGTCGTCAGAACGGGGACCGGTGAGGAACACCAGGCGGAACTTCCCGATCTGCACCTCGTCGCCGTTGGCGAGCACTGCCGAGTCGACCGGCTCGCGGTTGACGTACGTCCCGTTGAGACTGCCGACATCGACAACCTGAAACTCGCCGCTCTCCAGCCGGAACTCGGCGTGCCGGCGGCTCACCGTCACGTCATCGAGAAAAATGTCGCTGTCCGGGTGACGCCCCGCCGAGGTGGTCGGCTGATCGAGCAGAAAACGCGATCCGGCATTCGGTCCGCGCTTGACGACGAGCAATGCCGAACCCGCGGGCAGGCCCTCGACACCGGAAACGGCACCTTCGGTACCGGCCGTTGCGGGCGCGTCCAGTTCGTTCAGAAAGTCCGCACGGAATACCGATGTGGTCTCTACCGTCACGTCTTCCGACTGGTCGGCCCCCAAATTGCTGTCCTTGTCCGTCACCCGCTGCTCCTCACTGGCTGCTGTGGCGTTGCCCGGCGTGGCCCCAGCCCATCGTCGGTCTCACGTCGACCGTACCGCGCATCAGGCATCATTGGGTCCACCACCGCCGGATCCGATGGGGAAGATATCTGCGCGCCGGGTACGGCCCAACCGGTCCTGGCGACCGGCCCACGAAACCCTAACAACTCCTTACTCGGTGACGGCGGCGCGGTAGCCGTCCGCGTCGAGCAAACCGGCCAGCGCATCGTCGAGGGAGCCGTCCTCGAGGCGCAGATCGACGAGCCAGCCTTCGCCATAGGGGTCGGAATTGACCAGCTGCGGGCTACCGTCCAGATCGCCGTTTACCGCAACGACTTTCGCCGCCACGGGGGCATACAGGTCCGACACCGACTTGGTGGATTCGACCTCTCCGAAAGCATCACCGGCGGCCAGCTGGGTCCCGACGTCGGGCAGCTGCACGAACACCACATCGCCGAGTGCGGACTGCGCGTAATCGGTGATGCCGACGCGCACGGTGTCGTCACCGGTGCGCAATACCCACTCGTGCTCCGAGGTGTAGTACAGGTCGGCTGGGATATCGCTCACGGCGCTCCTTATGGTCTCCGAGGTGGGCTGCTGTGCTCACTTGACGGGCTGAGCGTATTGGCGTGGTTTCGGTTGTCGCAAGGCGGTCACGTCCACGCGCTCGGCCTGTTGTACCACCATCGCGCCGCCGACCCGCTTCACACTGTCCATCGCCCCACCGGGAATGTTCATCGCAGCCGCCAGAGTCGGCGGATCCCCTATCGCCAGAACCGAATACGGCGGGCGCAGGGTCACATCGTCGACCGCAAGCTGCCCCGGGGGGCCGATGATCCAGGTGTCCAGGCCCACCCGCACCGCGGACTGCTGATCACCGCCGCGGATCTCGATGGCCTCGGCCCCGGCCGCACGCAGCTCGTTGATCACGTCGAGCATCGTCTCGGCAGGTACCCCGGGCGCATCGTCTTCGATGGTGAGTGTCACGCCGGGCCCCGTCGCGGCCACCGTCCCGATCTGGATGGACAATGCCTCCAGCCGGGATTGGGCATTCTCGATCGCGGCCTGATCACTGCTGCCCGAGGCCCGCAACTGCTGCAGCGTCCGCTGCAGATCGGCCACCTCGGTGTTGAGCGACGCTTCTCGTTGCTGCAGGGAATCGAGCAGCACGAGTAGATCCGCCGGACGCGCGGTCTCCAGCGAATCCCCCGACTCGTTCTGGCGCACCTGTGTGACGATCGCCATACCGAGCAGGATGCACAGCAGCACCCCGAGGCCGCCGAACACGAGCTGTGAACGGCTGCGGCGCACGATCCGTAGGTTGCGGAACCGGCGTGGCGAGACATCGGCGGGCATCTCATGGCGGCCGTGATGCTCGCCGTGATGTTCAGGTGGGCCCGGCTCGGCGGTGCCGGCCGGCGGATCCGGCTGGGTCGGGGATTCGGATTCGGAATCGCTCATGTCAGGCGCCGAACAACCTGCGCCGCAGTGCGGCGGCATTGCCGAAGATCCGGATGCCGAGCACCACGATGATCGCCGTCGACAACTGGGTACCGACACCGAGCTGATCGCCGACGTACACGATCAGCGCCGCCACCAAGACGTTGAACACGAACGACACCACGAACACCTTGGCGTCGAATATCCGCTCAAGATAGGCCCGCAACCCGCCGAAGACCGCGTCCAGTGCCGCCACCACGGCGATCGGCAGGTACGGCTCGACGAACTCGGGAACGCTCGGATGGAACACCAATCCGAGTACGATTCCGACGACCAGTGCGACGATCCCGATCATCTAACGGTCAATCCTGTGCACGTCAGGCCTATCCAATCTGTTTGGCGAAGTTGACATCCCGCACCGACACCGCGGGCACGGTCAGGCCGTCCCCCGCACTCACGTTCACCCCGACTCCGTAGGAAGTCTCCAACAACCGCAGCCGCTGCAGCCCCGGGGTGCGGTCGAATGTGTCGGCCATCCCTTTCGGCGGTCCGATCGCCACAATGACATACGGACTCGTGATCGGTTGGTTGTCGACCAGAATCCCGCCGCCCGCCTGCCGGATCGTGACACCCGAGCCGACCCGCACACCGCCCACCGAAACCGCCTCGGCCCCACTGGCCCACAGTGAATTCACCACCAGCTGCAGATCGCGGTCCAGGATGATCTGCTGACCGCCGGCGACCCGCTGTTTCGACACGTCGCTGAGGTCCTTGGACAGACCGGGATCCGTGACCGTGACGGTCAGGCCGGGGCCGATCATCGGGACCGCGGCGGCCTCGATGTTGGCGGTGTCCAGGCTGCCGAGCAGGTGCTGGCCGTTCTCGTCCATCCCGAGCCTGCTGCGCCGCTCGGCGTCCAGCTGATCGCCGAGCGCGTCGCGTTCGGCACTGGCCTGGTCAGCGCCGATCTGGGCCGCGCGAACCCGCCCGGCCAACGTGTGCTGAGCCTCCCGGGCGGCCGGGGCCGCCGACTGCGCCTGACCGGCCGCGACCGCGAACACCGTGGCGATCGCGCCTGCGCCCACCAGAAGCCACGCCATGTCGGTGCCCCGCCGGCGCGGCCGGTCACCGGATTCCCGGGCCGCAGCGGCCGCGGCATAACCGGGATCCAGGTGCTCGGAGAGCAACGACCGCAGTAGCGAGGGCAGCGGAATGCGCTTGGGGGCGTTGGCCTCATGGTCGTTGAGTCCGGCCCCCGACTCGAAGCCGCCCAGCGTGCTCATGACCTGGCGGGGAGTTGTCGCACCACCATCGTCACCTGGATCAGGTAGAGCACCGCCGACCACAGGTACAACGCCACGCCCCACAGCAGGAAGGCCCATCCGCAGGCCAGGGCCACCCGGCTCCAGGTCGCGTCCCACTGGCCGAGCAGCACCCATGGGAAGCCCGACATCAGCGCGAAGGTGGCGGCCTTGCCCAGATACGTCACCGGCAGCGCGGTCAGTCCGCGGCTGCGGATCAGCGGCAGCGTCGCCGCCAGCAGCAGATCGCGGCCCAGCAGGGTCAGCACCAGCCACCACGGCACCACGCCGTACAGCGCCAGGGCGACCGGGACGGTGATCATGTAGATGCGGTCGACGAGTGGGTCGAGCAGTTCGCCGAGTCGCGAGGACTGGTTGTCGACCAGGCGGGCGATCTTCCCGTCGGCCCAGTCGGAGAAGCCACTGAACATCAGGACCGCGACGGCCCACCCGTTGGCGTGAGCACCGAACAGCAGCCACAGGAATACCGGCACCAGCACCAGGCGCAGCACACTGAGCGCGTTGGGCACGGTGAGTACCCGGTCGCGGGTGCCAGGCGGCGGTGCGCTTCTGCCCTCGGGAGCAGGCGCGTGGTCCATGCCTTGAAACCTAGCGGAACACACCCGGCAGGCTCAGCGCCGACATGGTGTCGTCGTTGAGCGGATTGTCGTGGACCATGTACGTCCACGTCGATGTCGGTCGCGCGAGCTTGGACAGATCGATGCCCGGCTCGTCCTCGATCTCCTCGGCCGTGTCGAAGGTCTGCTGGGCAGCCTCGATCGCGTCGGCGGCCAGAGAAGCGAACGCGTCGACGGCCATCCGGTGGAATTCGTCGAGCGGGTTCTGCCGGCCCAGCGCGCGGAGGTGGATGCTCTCCCGGATGTCGGCGAGGAAGGCCAGATGGTCACACCAGCCGCGGTCCAGGTGGTACAGCATGATCAGCCGGCAGATCTTCTCCAGCTTCTCCTCGCCGTCCTCCCCCAGTTCCTCGGCCAGCTTGGCGTAGCGCTCGGGTGACCGGTCCTTCAGCTCCTGGCGGGCGGTGTCGGTGCGCAGCAGGGTTTCGCGACGGTCAACGATGATGGCGCGCTGCTGCGCGATCAGCTGGTTGTAGCGCCACGTGTTGGCGTGCACGTCGAGCAGCCTGCCCTCGGCAACGCGCTGGGCATGGTCGAGCAGACCCGCGGCCTTGGGCGCCAGGATGCGACCATCCTCGTCGGTCTCGGTCGGGAGCTTGGTGTCGTCGAGGTGGGAGGCCACCACCTCGTCCTCCCAGCTGGAGAAGAACACCGTCGAGCCGGGGTCGCCCTGACGCCCGGCCCGCCCGCGCAGCTGGTTGTCCAGTCGTTCGGTGTGGTGGCGGCCGGTGCCGACGACGTGCAGCCCGCCGAGCTCGGCCACCTTCTCCTTGTCCTCCGAGTCGTCGGCGGCGTCGGATCCGCCCAGCCGGATGTCGGTACCGCGACCGGCCATCTGGGTGGACACCGTGACCGAGCCCAACTTGCCGGCCTCGGCGATCACGGCCGCCTCTTCGGCGTCGTTCTTGGCGTTGAGCACCACGGCGGGGACGCCCGCCTTGATGAGCCTGCGGTGCAGGTCTTCGGACTCGGCGACGTCGTGGGTGCCGACCAGCACCGGCTGGCCGGTCGCGTGTACCTCGGCGATGTGTTCGACGATGGCGTGGTTCTTGGCCGCCTCGGTGAGGTAGACCCGGTCGGTCTCGTCCTCGCGGATGTTGGGCTTGTTCGGCGGGATGGGCGACACCCCGAGCTTGTAGAACTGGCGTAGCTGCTCGCCTGCGGCCAGCGCGGTACCGGTCATGCCGCACACCGTGGGGTAGCGGTTGACCAGTGCCTGCACCGTGATGGTGTCGAGCACCTCACCGGTTTCGGTGGTCTCGATGCCTTCCTTGGCTTCGACGGCGGCCTGCAGGCCGTCCGGCCAGCGCTGCAGCGAGGCAATGCGCCCGCGGGACGCGTTGATCAGATGGACCGCGCCGTCGCGGACGATGTAGTGCACATCGCGCTGCAGCAGCACGTGCGCGTGCAGGGCGACGTTGATCTCGGTGAGCGTGGTGGCGACGTGCTCCTCGGAATACAGGTCGATGTTGCCCAGGCGGGCTTCGAGCTTGCGGGCTCCGGCCTCGGTGAGGTGGACGTTGCGGTTGTCGTCGTCGGTCGCGAAGTACGCATCGGAATCGGTACCGCTGATCAGCTCGCCGACCATCTGGATGATCTCGACGCGCGGCTGCTCGCGGTGGCTGGTTCCGGCCAGCACCAGCGGCACCAGGGCCTCGTCCACGAGCACCGAGTCCGCCTCGTCGATCAGGGCCACGTCAGGATTCGGAGAGACCAGGTCGGCGACATCGGTGACCAGCTGATCGCGCAGTACGTCGAAGCCGATCTCGTTGACCGAGGCGTAGGTGACGTTGCACTCGTAGGCTTTGCGGCGCTCCTCGGCGGTGGAGTCAGCGGTGATCCAGCCGACGGTGAGCCCCAGCGCCTCCAGCAGCGGGGTCATCCACTCGGCGTCGCGGCGCGCCAGGTAGTCGTTGATGGTGATGACGTGGACATGCCTGCCGCCGATCGCATAGCCGGCCGCGGCGATGGCTCCGGCCAGGGTTTTGCCCTCACCGGTGGCCATCTCGACGACATCCCCGGCCAGCATGCGCAGCGCTCCGAGCAGCTGCACATCGAACGGACGCAGGCCGGTGGTCCGCTCGGCGGCCTCGCGGGCCAGCGCCAGGAACTGCGGCATGTCCGCGGATGCGGCGAGATCCTGCAGTTCGAGCAGTTTGGCGGCCTTGGTCAGTTGCTCGTCGTCGAGCTTGGCAGCTTTGTCCTCGAAGCCGGCTGCTCCCTTGACCTCCGAGAGCGACCGGGCCTCATTGCGCTCGGTACTGGCCCCCAATAGCTTCCAGAACTTGCTGCTCACGCGGCCCGGTTTCGCGCTGGACGTCTTTGGCACATGTTCACGGTACGCGGACGCGCCGAGTACCCCCGAGCATGACCCCGAACTGCGTCGACCGCCGACACCCAGCACGCCCGGGACGGCGGCGCACAGGCTCACACCGATATGTCGGGGTACTTTGCCCGCATGGAGATGTTCAGCCCGACCCTCGATTGGGGCAACGAGCTTGCGACATCGCTGGTGTGGATCGCCAAAGCCTGGCTGATCGCAGCGGTGTGCGCTTTGGTGATCCTGGTCCTGATCGCCCGGTTCACCGAGTGGGGCCGGCAGTACTGGCGCATCACCAGCGGGTATTTCACCGGGCGCGACAGCGTGATCGTGTGGGCCTGGCTCGGGGTGCTGCTGCTGTCGGTGATCACCGGCGTGCGACTTGCGGTGCTCTTCAGCTACCAGGGCAACGACATGATGACCAGCTTCCAGGTGATCGCGGGCGGCATCTCCAGCGGCAACGAGGCGGTGAAGGTCTCGGGTAGAGACGGCTTCTGGCTGTCGCTGGGCGTCTTCGCGCTACTGGCCGCGATCCATATCGCCCGGATCATGCTGGACATCTATTTGGCCCAACGGTTCATGCTGCGCTGGCGGGCCTGGCTGACCAGCCGGCTCACCGGTGACTGGCTGGACGGCAAGGCCTACTACCGGACGCGGTTCATCGACGACACCATCGACAATCCGGACCAGCGCATCCAGGCCGACATCGACACGTTCACGGCGGGCATCGATTCGCTGCCGAACCGTCCCAGTGCCGGCTCCACGAGCACCCTGCTGCTCGGCTCCGTCTATTCGGTGGCCTCGATGATTTCGTTCACCGCGATTCTGTGGAACCTGTCCGGAGAAGTGACGTTGCCCCTCGTCGACATCGGCCTTCCGCGGGCCATCTTCTGGATCGGCGTCGTCTACGTCTTGTTCGCCACGGTCGTGGCCTTCTGGCTGGGCCGGCCGATCATCCGGCTGGCCTTCAACAACGAGAAGTACAACGCGGCCTTCCGCTACGCGCTGGTGCGGCTGCGAGATGCCTCCGAGGCGGTGGCCTTCTACCGCGGGGAGATCGCCGAGCGCACGGGGCTGCGGAAGCTGTTCGCACCGGTGGTGTCGAACTACCAGCGATACATCAACCGAATGGTCAAGTTCCTGGGCTGGAACAACTCGATCGACCAGGCCCAGGAGCTCATCCCCTACATCGTGCAGTTCCCGCGGTTCTACAGCGGCGAGATCACCCTGGGCGCGTTGAACCAGACCGCCAGTGCCTTCCGCAGCCTGCTGAGCGGGTTGTCCTTCTTCCGCAATGCCTATGACCAATTCGCCGGTTATCGGGCCGCGATCATGCGCCTGCATGGCCTCGTCGCGGCCAACGAAGAGGCCAGGGCGCTGCCCGAGGTGACCACCACTCCCTGTGTGGATGGCACCGTGAAGCTCACCGACGTCGAGGTGCGCACACCCGACGGCAGGCAACTCATCAACCCGCTCGATCTGCACCTACAGGTCGGCGACACGTTGGTGATCACCGGCCGGTCGGGCAGCGGCAAGACCACCTTGCTACGCAGCCTCGCCGAACTGTGGCCGTTCACCTCGGGCACGTTGACCCGCCCGTGCGGCCCCAACGAGACGATGTTCCTTTCCCAGTTGCCGTACGTGCCGCTGGGCGATCTGCGCGCCGTGGTCAGTTATCCGGGTGAAGAGTGCTCCGTCGATGACGAGACACTCAAGCGCACGCTGGAAGAAGTGGCGCTGGCGCATCTGGTCGACCGGCTGGACGAGGTCCAGGACTGGGCCAAGGTGCTGTCTCCCGGTGAGCAGCAACGGATCGCGTTCGCCCGGATCCTGCTCGTCAAGCCCAAGGTGGTGTTCCTCGACGAGTCCACCTCGGCGCTCGACGAAGGCCTGGAGTACATGCTGTATCAGCGGGTGCGCACCCAACTGCCGGACACCATCCTGGTCAGTGTCAGCCATCGGACCACGGTCGAGCAGCACCACACCCACCAGCTCGAGCTCCTCGGTGACGGGCAATGGCGGCTCGGCCGGGTCGACGACGACGCGGCCGGCCTGGTCAAGCAACCCTGATCGGGCGGTGATTCCCGGTAACTTCCCGGGGTATGGAGATGTTCACCCAGTCACTGGACTGGGGCAACGAGATCCTCGCGTCACTGGTCTGGGTCCTCAAGGCCTGGGTGATCGGTGCAGTGGCACTGGTCGCCGTGGCGGCCGTCCTGGCACACGTGACCACCTGGGGCCGCCAATTCTGGCGAGTCACGGGCGCCTATTTCCTTGGACGCGAAAGCATTCCGGTGTGGGCGCTACTGGGGGTGTTGCTCTTCTCGGTGATGCTGTCGGTGCGGATGGACGTGTTGTTCAGCTACTACGTGAACGATCAGACCACAGCGCTGCAAGTGGCGTTCTCCGGAGCCGGTTCGGGCAATGAAGCGGTGCGCCGTTCGGGCATCGACGGATTCTGGCATTCGATCGTGATCTTCGCGATGCTGGTCACAGCCGATATCACCCGCACGTTGCTCGACCTATATCTGATGCAGTACTTCATCATTCGCTGGCGGGTCTGGCTCACCCACCGGCTCACCAACGACTGGTTGGATCAGCGGGCCTACTATCGCGGCCGATTCATCGGTGGTTTCGGTGGTACCCCGATCGACAACCCGGATCAGCGCATCCAACAGGACATCGACGTCTTCACCACCGGCACCGGACCAGAGACCAACACACCGACCGTCGCCACCGCACAGACCCTGGTCTTCGGGTCGGTGTACTCGATCGTCTCGGTTGTCGCGTTCACGCCGATCCTGTGGAACCTTGCCGGCCCGTTGACGATTCTCGGGGTGACGGTGCCCAAGGCGTTGTTCTGGATCGCCCTGCTGTGGGTGGCGGTCACGACAGTCGTGGCGATCTGGATCGGCAGGCCGATGATCCGTTTGACGTTCCGCAACTCGCTCACCAACGCGGCGTTCCGGTACGCCCTCGTGCGGATCCGTGACGGCGCCGAGGCGGTCGGCTTCTATCACGGCGAGCGCACCGAACGCGGCACGCTGGCAGATCGGTTCGCCAAGGTGATCGCGAACTACCGCAGGCTCGTGGTGCGTGGGGTCGCGTTCCTCGGCTGGAATCGGTCCATCAACCAGATCATCGATCCGCTGCCGTTGATCATTCAGGCGCCACGGCTGTTCGCTGGCCAGATCACCTACGGCGATGCGCTGCAGTCGGCGGGCGCGTTCAACAACGTGCAGAGCTCGTTGAGCTTCTTCCGCTCGGTGTACGACGCGTTCGCCGGGTACCGGGCCGCCATCATCCGGCTCGACGGTCTTGTCACGGCGAACGAACAGGCAAGGGCGCTACCGCGATTGGACACCGCGGTGAGCACCAACGGCGGGGTCGAGCTCGAGCACGTCCAAGTGCGGTCACCCGACGGTGAGCCGCTTCTGCACAACCTCGACATGCGACTCGCGCCCGGTGATTCATTGGTGATCACCGGGCCGTCCGGCACCGGGAAGACGACGTTGCTGCGCAGCCTGGCACGGTTGTGGCCGTATGGATCCGGCACGGTGCGCTATCCCGAGCAGGGCGAGGTGATGTTCCTGTCCCAACTCCCCTATGCCCCGCTGGGCGATCTGCGGACGGTGGCCAGCTACCCGTCGCCGACGGGTAGCTACGGCGACAACGAGATCCGGGCCGCCCTCGAAGCGGTCGCGCTGGGAAACCTGACCTCCAGGCTGGATGAGGACGCCGACTGGGGAAAGGTGCTGTCCCCGGGCGAACAACAGCGGATCGCGTTCGCCCGGGTGCTGCTCGCCAAGCCGTCGGCGGTCTTCCTCGACGAGGCCACCTCGGCGCTCGACGCCGGGCAGCAGCACGCGCTGTATACGACCCTGCGCAGCGAGTTACCCGGTTGCATCGTGGTCAGCATCAGCCACCGCGACAGCGTCAATCGGCTCCACGACCGTCGCCTGGAACTGCTCGGCAACGGTCGGTGGAACCTCGCCTCCGTCGGCTAACGTGCTGCCGCGTGGGCACCGGCGCGGCGCCCGAAGAACGACCCTTCGCCGAGTTGCACGCCACTGGCGTATCCCTGGCCGTCCTGGGCGATGTTGGAGGCACAGGCACCCGCCGCGTACAGGCCGCCGATGGCGCTGCCGTCCGCCCGCAGCACCTCGCCGTCGACCGATACCGTCAGGCCGCCCATGGTGAATCCCGAGTACATGGCGACACCGAGCGACAGGTCGAAGGCGGCGTACGGGCCGGTGTCCTGTGCGGCGATGTAGTCGGGTTGCTTGTGGAAGTCGGGATCCTCGCCGGCGGCGGCGTTCTTGTTGTAGCGGTCCAGCGTCGCCGCGAGGTTCCCGGCCGGGATTCCCAGTGCTTCTTCGGCTTCGGCGATCGTCTCGTATCCGTCGATGAACTGGATCAGCGGCATGGCCGGCATCTCCATGTGCGCCTCGTCCACGATGAGGTAGGCCTGCTGGTCGGGCTGCTGCAGGACGAACGCCGAGGTGCGGGAGTGGTAGGAATCCTCGGCGACGAACCGCTGGCCCTGGTTGTTGACGATGACGCCGGTCAACAGGATCTCCGGCGGGTAGGCCGCGGCGGTGATGAACAGCTGATCCATGCCGTTGGCCACGCCGCCTGCCGCGACACCCATCCGGATCCCGAGGCCGTCGTCGTTGGGGTTGCCCAGGATGTAGGGCTCGACCTCACCGTGGTGCTTGGTGCGACGTTTTTTGCCGAGCGCCGGGGTGTATTCGGCGACCATCTCGGGATTCATCGCGAAGCCACCGGCGGTGATGATGACGGATTTGGCTTTGACACAACCAGTTTCGCCGAAGTGCTTCCATTTCACCCCGACCACGGTGCGCTCTTCCGGATCACCTTCGACGATCAGGTTGGTGGCCCCGACCTCGTAGCGGATCGTGACACCCAGGGCCTCAGCGCGTTTGAGCAGGAGATCGATCACCATCGCTGCGCCGCCCAGCTCACCCGGTACCGGGACCGAGTGCCCGCGCGGTGCCGGCTTGGCTTGTTCGATGAACGGCCACACCTTCTCATTGCCGGTGTAGGACAGCCCCTCGGTGCCGGGCGGCACCACCACCTTGCCCGGGTAGAAGCTGCGTTCGAACTGGAAGCCCAGTGCCTCAAGCCAATTGAAGTGTTCGACGCTGCCGTCGCAGTAGGCGCGGATCTTGTCCAGGTCAGGTTCGCGCGAGACGGCCACCAGGTACTTGTACATCTCGTCGGCACTGTCGGGATGCCCCGTCGCTTCCTGCACGGCGGTGCCACCGCCGAGATAGAAGTGCCCACCGGCCATCGAGGTGGTGCCGCCGGCCGCGGCCGCCTTCTCCAGCACCAGGACCCGGGCGCCCTGTGCCGCGGCACTGACGGCTGCGCAACCTCCGGCGATGCCGAATCCGACCACCACGACGTCGAACTCGTCGGACCAGGATTCGACGGCGTCGACCTCGGAGGCCTCTAGGACCGCGGGGATTTCCTTCACTGCTGCTCCTGTTTCACATAGTCGAAGAACGCCCGGATCTCGGGCGGAATGTAAGCGATCTCCAGATACGGCACCCCGGCCGCCGGGGACGACAGGTAGGCGAATCTCATGCCTCCGGGCATCTCGCCCTGGCAGACAACGGGTGTCCCCGCACCTTCGGCATCCCGCAGCTTGGCGTCGAACGCCTGCGCGTCGGCCGCCTCGATGCAGATGTGGTGCAGGCCGGCCCCGTGCCGGTCGAGGAACTCGGCGTAGACACTCTCACCACGCACCGGCGCGATCAGCTCCAGTTGGGTGTCGCCGGCGTAGCTGAGCGAGATGTCGGCCACGAAGTCCGCGGGCCGGCCGCGGTGGATGCAACTCTGCGGACTGAAGTGCACTGCGGGCATACGGACCCACCGGCGCGCCCCGAGCAGGGTCGACAGCGCCCGTTCGGTGGCATCCAGATCTGCGGTCACCCAGGCAATCTGGACAGGTGTCTGATCAAGCATCGCCATGAGAATATCGCCCTCACGGCACGAAAGCTAGAACGTGTTCTAGTTCTGCGATTCGCCGGTCAGGGCTGCCCGACGAGGTTCGACACCTCGCCGGCGAGCGGCGCGCCGCCACCGCGTGCCTGCCCACTGGCGTTCTGCCACGATACGGCGGCCGGATAGTTGCCCCACGTGCTGTTGAACATCCCGACGATGGCAGCGCGGCCATCCGGTGTGATCACGTACACCGGACCTCCGGAATCACCCTTCTGGCTGACCACGCCGTTGGCCATGGTGAACCAGCCGTTGTTGACGGCCTGGACGGTGCCACAACTCTCCCCGGTGACCACGCCGAAATGACAGACGGGAGCCCCGGCGGTCGGGACCACCGCGGCATCCTCCACCAGCATCCGCCCGCCCGGCAGGATGTTGTTCACCACGACATCGCCGGCCAATTGGATCGTCTCCCAGTCGGAGATCATGTGATTGGTGTCGACGGTGGCACCGTCGGGCGTGTTGTCCTGGAACGCACCCATGTGCCCGATGAAATTGCCGTCCCGGTCGCCCACCGGCCCGTTGCCACGGCAATGACCCGCGGTGAACCCGACCCGGCTCGCCGGGTCCACGAAGCCCAACGTGCAGACGTTGGTGCCCTGCCGGATCTCCATCCCGGGGTACACCAGCGAACCTGCCGCGACGGCAGTCGGCGCCGGACATACCAGCAGCCCAACCACCGGAACCCCCGCCATCGCCCGCATCACCCCACCTAGCCACCTCTGCACGGCCGGCCTCCCTCGCTATCGGACGTGGTGAACGTCACCCTACCGATTTCAATATCGGTCCGACGGCAACTTCGTTACCGGGGGTACCCGTATCGACGCGCCGAAAATCGAGTAGGGGGCCGGGTTGACCGGCCCCCTCTCACACCACCGGACGTGCGGGCCTCGCATCCGGCGGTTCGTTAGGTCGCTTGGAATCGAGTCCAGGCGTGGTGAAAGAAGATCAGGCCCAGTT
>NZ_VCMY01000044.1:0-47929 GCF_005924235.1 Mycobacterium sp. DBP42 | reverse complement strand
GGGTGGCACCGGGGCGGCGGGTGCCCCGGGCGGCGGCACGATCGGGGCGATCACCGGCGGCGCCAACGCAGGCACAGCGGGCGGCGGCGGCGCAGCAACCGGTGGGCCAGGTGGCAGTGGCAATGGCGGAGGCAGCTGCGGAGCGGGCGGCAGCGGGTCTGCGACCGCGACCGGGTCGGCGATCGGGCTGCCCGGTGGAACGCCGTCGAGCCGCGTGGCGTGTACGGGCACGCTGATCACCGCGCCTTGTAGTCCGCACTCGTTGGACAGGATGGTGGTGGTTTGCGCGCCGGCCAGCCCACCATCGGGCTGCGGCGCCAACGCCAATGCCGTCTCCATGGTCTGCGCTTGCCCGAGATTCGGCGCTTCACAGGGCAGCGAGCCGTTCCCGGGATCGCCTTGCCATGCATTGTTGAGGAAGCGGAAGACAGCGGTCATGCCGCCACCTTCGGTGTATGCCACGGCGTGGTTGGTGCCATCCATGCGCGTCGAGGTCGCAACACATCCCGAGGGTTTGCAGGCCGACCGGAATGCCCACCAGTAGCTTGCGATCTGGTTTCCCGCCGCCGGCCACGGGCCGCCGTTGAGGGTGGCGTGCGGGTTGTCGTAGTCGAGGCGGTAGAGGCCGTCGAACACCGGGTCCGCAGGTGGTGCGGCGGTCGCCGCGTTGGTGGCGCTCGCAATCGCCGTGCTCGGCGGTGGGCTCGGCGGCTCACTGGCCGCGGCCCCAGCAGATGGCCACAGCTGCCACGCCCCGACACCGAGGACGACACCGACGGCGGCGATCGCCGCCACCGGTGCCCAAGCCGGCGTGTGCGGCAGCCGATAGCCGGGCAGGTTTCGGCTGGAGGCGGGTGCCGGTGGTGCCGGCGGCGCCAAAGTCAGAGCGGGCACCGGGGTTTCATCAGCAAGGGCATGCGCGAAGGCACCACAGCTGGCGAATCGATCAGCCGGGTTCTTGGCGAGGGCTCTGGCAAACACCGCATCGAGATCGGCCAATTCGGGCCGGGTGACGGCCAACTCCGGCCGCTTCGAATTGACGTGGCGGCTGACTACGACGGCGGGGTTGGCATGCGCGAACAGTTGTGTCCCGGTCAGCAGGTGGTATGCGGTGCAGGCCAAGGCGTACTGGTCGGCGCGGCCGTCGACATCCTCCCCCACCAGTTGTTCCGGTGCGGCATAGCCGGGGTTGCCGGCAGCCCCGACGTTGCGAGCGACTCCGAGGCGAACCAGAACGGCACGCGGCCCGGTGCCACCGGTGGCATCACTGAGGATGATGTTGGCCGGGCTGACGTCGCGGTGCGGCAAACCGTGCTTGTGAGCGTAGTCGAGTGCCCCGGCAACCGCGATGACGATGCCGAAAACCTGTTCGCGCGGCAGGCCGTTGGGATACCGCTGATCGAGGAGGCCGGCGAGATTCACCCCGTCGACGAAGTCGGTCGAGATCCAGAGCTGACCGTTGCGCTCCCCGTGACCGCGGACCTTGGCGATGCTGGGATGCCACAACGTGGCGGCCACATCTGCCTCGCGGTGAAACCTCTCCCGGTACTCGGGGTCGCCGGACCATTCGTCGGGTGGCACCGTCAGCACCTCGCGGTCAGGACGTCTGGGATGCTGCGCGAGGTAGACCTCCCCGGCCCCGCCTGACCCCAGCAGTCGAACGATCCGGAAGACGGAGAACGTCTCATCGACGTTGAGCGGCATCCACGAATCCTACGAACTGACCTCCGCGCTGTTTACGTTGCCCCACAATGCAAGTCAGAAGCATGGATTTGTGTCTGCACGCACCGGTGGGTTAATCTTCCGCATCGCGACGGGCGACGATCTCGCACGTGGCGCGCGGATGTAGCGCAGTTGGTAGCGCATCACCTTGCCAAGGTGAGGGTCGCGGGTTCGAATCCCGTCATCCGCTCGACGGCCCTACCTGCCCTGACGGCCACTACGGCCGCAGGGTCACGGTATGCACGCCGAGTTTGCCGTCATGGTCACGAATCTTGAGCGACCACGTGATCGGTGCAATCGCAGGGGGCGCCGGCGCGCCGGGTGGTACCGGCGGCAGCGGCGCGATGGTGACGGTGACGGTGGTTCCGGCGACGTCGACGCGGGCACGCGATGCACCAGGCGGGTCATCGACGAGTTCGAACGGCCCACTCCCCCCGGTGATCGTCAGGTCGAGCGGCGCCGCGGCGGTCACCTCGAACGCGGCGGCATCCAAGGTGAAGTTCGGGTTGACCGTGATGGTGAACTTCCGCTCGACACCGGCTCCGAACCGCACCACCACGTCCACGTTCTGGGCGGACTCTACGAACTTGTCTTTTGCCGCGGTGAACCGCCATCGCTCCCCTCGCGGCGCGACATCGCCCTCACGCTTGGCCTGCAACAGCTTTCCGGCTGGGACGATGCTGGCCGGTCCGGCCACCCTGGTCGGTAGCTCGAGATCGAAGGAACCTGCCGCGGCCATCGTCGCCGCCCCACCGCCGGGCGGCAGCGCCGGTAGGTCGGTGACGGTGATCAGGAAGTCACGCACCGGAATCCAGAACTCGTCGTCGAGATAGCTGCGTTTGCCGGTCAACGTCGGGGCGTCAGGGTGGTCGAGGTCGAACAGGTCTGCATCGGTGGGCCGGACCGGTGCCCAGATGCGGACCCGCACATCGGTCGGCAAGGTCGTGCCGGCCGCCGGCGGGTCGACGGTCAGGTCCCACCCGGCCCCGGCAGGACGGGGAGTGACGGTGACGCCGGCACCCGCGGCGGCTTGCCAGGCAGTGGTGTTGCGGCCGGCAACCTTGAGAGTCTGTTTCTCGGCGATGAACCGCGCGATACCGGGCCCGGTCGGCGCGGCGCCGCTGGCCGCGGGGGTGCTCCAGGCCACCGGATCGTCACCGAGAGTGACGGTCGAATCGATGGTGATGATGGCGATGTCGGTATTGGCCCGGTCCTCTGACGGAGTCGCGGGCAGCGGAAGCCGCACGGGCGGAATGTTCGCCTGCCAGGCGCCCGGCCCTGCGGGGAGCAGGTAACACCCGACCCCGCTGAAGACCCGCGGCGGGATGGGCACGACGGCCCGCAGGCGCGGCCGCATGACCGTGCCGGCCGAGACCTCGAGCAGTTCGGTGACGGTCGTTGCCCCACCGCCTGCTACGGGTGGGCCGTCGACCCGCAGCGTCGTCGGCACTGCCCCGCTTACCCTTTCGTAGAGCTCGGCCGGCAACAGCGCCGTGCCGGCGGCCGGAGTGAATTGCAGGATGCCGTAGAAATCGGAGCTGTCGTAGTAATCGACGCAGGTGACCAGCCCGGAGCCGTCGGCGTCGCAGCGGCCCATCGCGGTGTTCCGGCTCTGCCAACCGTCGTAGAAGGACATCAACCGAACGGCATCCCCCAGCGGGGCCGTGACATTCGCATCGGCAATATCGGGCGCGTTGGTCAGATCGGCGTTGAACTTGTCATCGACGGACAAGATGTTCGAGTACAGGTTGCCACTCTTGCGACTCGCCTGCTGTTCGAGGAAGTTTCGCTCGCTGTCGGGAAGAATCAGCTTGATGAACCCCACCAGCGGGGTCCACGCCTTCAGGTCCAGCGCCCTGGTCAGCAGGCGACCGAGCACCACCCGCCAATCCTTGGACTCGTCGTCAGAGGCACGCACTTGCGGGATCGCGTTGATGATCGCCTGGTTGAGCGGATTGAACACCGCCGCCCAGTCGTCGAAGTTGGTGGACAGGATCGCCTTTCGTGCGTCGTCGTCGGGCAGCGCCGGAGCGAGGATCACGAAGCTCCAGATGATCTGCATCAGACCACCGATGCTGACCAGCTCGAACCAGTTCGTGTCGAGCCCGCTGACGTCGCCCACGTCGTTGGGCCCGTGGTCCATCCAGCTGACGTCTTCATGATCCGCGTCGTTGGCGACCAGCACGTCGCGGATGCTGCGGAACACTCCTTGCAGCGGCAGCGCGCCGAGGATCGGTCCCCACCACGTGTTCTGCAACGTGTGCACGAGTTCGTGATCGGCCAGGGCGTCGGCCATGGTCCAACGGGCTCGGGGCTCCTCGGGTACCTGCACCTCCCCGGGGAACGCGAACACCTTCCCGCCGCCGGCATCCGGGCGGGTTACCGCTGACTTGACGAACTCCCGCACCACCACCTGGAACGCGCCGTTGGGGTCCGGCGTGATCTGCTGGCGGTACCGACGTGGTCGATTGTCGAAAGCATCCGGCTCCCAATAGAATTTGCCGTCCTCCTCGACGATTTTCAGCTGTGAGGACAACAGCCAGTAATGGCTTCCGGCGACCGATACCGGCTGCCAGTAGTCGTTGAAGTCGGGGTGCATGGCGGCCGGTCGCGGAGTGGCCTGCAGGAAGTAGCGCCAGCCGCTGGGCTGCCGAGCGAGGCTGTAGTTGCCGGAACCGGTCCCGTCCACCGGCACCACACCCATGATCGACGTCGGCCAGGCTCCGTAAGCGGACGGCAGGCCGCCACCGGTGTGCCGGATGAACCGCGCCGCGGACATCTTGGTGCCGATCGTGGAGCCCTCCGGCGTATACCTGGTCAGGGTGAAAGGCCCAGTTCCGATCAGCGGATCGACGGTGTCGACGCTGACTGTGCCGATCGCCGAGATTTCCCGAACCCGTGGGTCTGCACCATCGTCGATGAGCACCGGCTGCTTGGCCGACATCAAAGCGGTGGAGGTGACCTTGACGGTCAGCACATCGGCGGCCTGCGTTGTCCCGGTGCCCTTGTCGATCTCCCGATTGGTCTCCTTCAGCCGGGCGACCCGGACGGCACCGACAGCCAGTCCGGTGAGTGGTTCATCCAGGGTGATCGACGCCGGGACCGCCGCAGTGCCCGGCTCTCCCTCCGGCCCCGGCGGGCCCGCGGGGACCGCCGCATCAACCTTGTTCACCCGGCCGTACCCGGACGCCGTACCCGAGATGACCTGGACCAGATCACCGACAGCGAACGGCTGATCGCCGCTGAACGTCACCTGCGCCGGTTGATCCGGCGGCCCCGGGTACTGCCCGTTGGCCGCGGTCCCTTCGGGCGCCAGCCGGTAGAGGGTGGCCCCGGCAACGGCGGCGCCGCCAAGGGTCGGAGTTACCGTGACCGCGACCGACACGGCTTCCACCTTGGTGTACGCATCGGCGCGTTCGGGCGTTGCCGGGTCCGGTGTTGTTGGTGCACAGCGGAATACATCGCCGACGGCCACGGTGTGGCCGGGTGCGGCGAGATCGATCTGCTGGGTGCCGGCCGCGCCCGGGCGAATCACCCAACCGGCACTGCTGGCGGTCGAGGCGGTCAGCTTCTGCACGGTGATGTCGTCACGCAGATCGGGTTTGGCGGTGAACCGGGCCGGCAGATCGTGGTCGAGCACGGCGACCGGATGTGCGCCCGGGACGACAGTCAGCACCGCGCCGTACGCCGCGGTGAGGTTGCCGGCGGACACTCCGATCACCGTGCCGGTCGAAATGCCTGCATCGCCGGGCACGTTGATCGCGAACCACACCCGCGGGATCAGGTCGGCGGTACTGGTCTGGCCTCCAGCGCCCAGATATTCGTCCACCCGAAGCGTCTCGTCATCGTCGTCCTCGGTGGGCGCGGGCATCACGGGCGGCATCGGTGCCGCCAGCACAACAGTCCCCCGCGCATGCGCCACACCGGGTTTCACGCGGTCCTCAAAAGTCTGCTGCCCGCCGCGCGTACCCACGGCGTTGCCCGGACCGCGAGTCCAGAAGCTGGCGTGCACCCATTCGCGATGGTCGTCGTCGGTGCTGGTGATCACCAGTATGGAACCGCCGGCCTGGCCGGAGAATCGGCGCCCATCCAGGCTCGGCTTACCGTCGGCACCGGGGCTCCCACCGATGTCGTCGAGTTCGATGATGCGGGGCCGGTCGAGCATGTGGAAGTAGTGGCGACTCTCCCACACCACGTGCCCGATGGTGATGCAGCGGTCGCCGCTGAGGCCTGTGACGCACCGCGGCCAGAATCCGTTGAGCGCCAGGGCCGCGGTGGCCAGCCGGCTGCTGCCGCTGAGCCCGCGCAGATCGAACATCGAGTGCTGCGGCCAGACCAGGCCGAAGAGGTTGATGATCTCGAAGTAGAAATTCAGCGGGGCGAACAGGAACACCGACAGCGAGGTGAGCGGCGCACCCCAGGTGGGTCCCAAGACCAGGGTCAGGAAGAAGTTCCATCCCGAGAAGTGGCCGTCGCGGTCTGGCCGTCCCAGTGGGTCGTACTGGCTCAGCGCATAGGCGTGAACACCGGCGGCGGGCATCTCGACCGGCAGCGTAGCGGCGGGCTGGCCCGCAAGCCGACGGGGATCGTCAGGGTCACCATGCCAGGGGTCGGGTGTCAGGAAACTACCGGTCTCCGGGTCCAACTCGCGTGCGCCGAAACAGATCAGGCCGCTGCAGCCGTCGGCCATGTGCCCGAACAGCGTCGGCCGCCATCCGGCCCCGATCGCCACCGCGCCGAACGGCGGCTGCATCGCATCCTCGAATCGCCACGCGGCGGCCGCGCTCGCCACCCCAAGCAACGTGCCGAGCAGATCGGTCACATAGACCTCGTCGATCTCGTCGTCGGCATCGCAGCGGGCGATCACCCGGCCGTTCCACCACAGGAATCGGCATACCGGCTCCCCCGAGGCGGTGGTGACCGACCACAGTCGCCCGGTCGGATCGCGATGCTCGCGGTATTCGGTGCCGTCCGCGGTCACGGAGATACGTCGTCCCAACGCGTCCCAGTCGTACTCGACGGTGCGCTCCGGGGTGGTGACCGCACGCAGTTGACCCAGTGGGTCGTACCGGTAGTCGGTGCGGTGCCCGCGACTGGCCCGGGCGGTGCGTCGGCCGTTCGCGTCGTAGTCGTAGGTCACGGTGTGCTGTGGCCCGACCAGCTTGCGCACCCGGCCGCCGTCATCGGTGCGCACTACCGTGCGGGCGCCGTCAGTGTCCTGAGCGCGCAGCTCGCGGGCGCAGTACTGCCGACGATGGGTACTCCGTTGTTCGTCATTGGTTTCCGTCCATCCGGACAGTGCACCCTGATCGTCGCGGGTGTAGTCGATGGTCCTTCCACCGTGCCAGATGCGGCGGGTGATCCGGCCAGCGATGTCCAGTTCGGTATCGACAAGCGGGATTTCATCCTGATCCGACCATCGGGTGCCCCGTTCGGTGACCTGCTCCGACCACCGCAGTGCCGCCGTTTCGAATCGCACCGAACCGTGGGATTCGCTGATGGTCAGCAGGTCCGGGCCGTCGAGCCGGTGCACCACCCAGTGGCCGTCGGCCCATCGGCAGATCAGATCGTCGTAGCCGGGCACGGTGATTCGGCGTGGCCGGCCCTGGTCGTCGGTATCGATCCGCAGCACCGTTGCACCGCGCTGCACCCGCACGGTCCGTTCGGACAGTTCGGTGCGTGTGATGCCGCCTGGATCGGTTGCGGTCAACCGGTGGGTGCGGTCGATCTCGGCGGCCTGTGCCGGCGTCAGCCCCATGGCGCGCAGGGCTGCGGGCACGGTGGCACCGCCGGCGGCCAGCCCGACCAGCACGGTGTCGTCGTCGTCGCCGACGATACGTAGGGTTCCGTTGGCATCATCGCGGTGCACCGTCAGCGTTGTACCGTCGGCCATTTCGACGCGCACGGGGTGGCCGTCGCCGGTGCGCCACATGCGTCGCCGTCCGCGCGCGGGGTCGTCGAAGACTTCGACGAGGTCCTCGTCTGTCCGGTCATCCATCGTCGTCATCTCGACCTCATCCCACGCTCACGCTCACGGATGCTCCCTCGGAGATCCGGGCCAGTTCGTCGAGCAGCGAGTCCCACTCGCGTTGCACACCGTCGAGCACGGCGGTGAACGTCTGCCTGAGCTCGTCGACGATCCCCAGCGCGAACTGCAGATCGATGGCGGCGATGGTGTCCAGTGCCGTCTCGAACGGTTTGGTCTTGTCGACCAGCGGGGCCAAGACCGCGCTGGGCCGCATGGTTTCCAGCTGCGCCTTGATCGGCGCGAACGGATCGGCGCCGGCGAACAGGGTGGCCGGAGAGATCGACCGGAGCTGCGCGATACAGGTGTCGAACACGTGCCCGAGTTCGGCCGCCAGTGCTGCCGGTGAGTGCAGACCAAGCAGGGAGATCGCGGCGTGGACGACGCCGCGCACCGCATCCTCGATCACCGCCGGGTCGAGCACCTCGACGCTCGCGAGCACCCTGTCCAGACCAGCCTGCAACCGGTTGATCACCGACTCCGGCATCAACGGCTCGATGCCGGCGAACAGGCCGTTGACCAGTTGAAACAGGCCGTCGGCCAGCGCGGAGGACAACGCGACGAACCGGGACTCGATGCGGGCGCCGATGGCGTCGAGTTGGTCGGCCAGCGCGCTGGGATCGATCCGATCGAACACCGCGTCCAGGAACGCCGCGGCGGCGGTCGTGGGGTCCAAGGTTCCGGACACCAACTCGCCCGGAAGCGCCGCGTCGAGTGCGCGGGCCAGCACCCGGAGGCTACGGCCCAACGTGGCCGAGTCCGATGTCTGCCGCAGCCGAGCGGCGTGTGTCGTGACCTCGGGCGCGACCGCCGCGCTGACCCGTACATCAAACTGCACGCTGCCCGCCGCCGCATTCAGCTGGACTCCCGCCGCGGCGTCGACGTCGAGTGCGGCCACCGCCAGCCGGAACGACTCCAGGTCACGACGCAGCCGCGCCAGCGGACCGTCACCGGTGTTCGGGTCCAGCCAGCTCAGCCGGGAGTCGAGGGCATCGCCGAGCGTGACCGCGAATCCGCTGGCCGGATCGGTCAATGCGCGCAAACCCCTTGTCGCCGTGGCAAGTCCGGCCAGCGCCGGTTCCAGAGCACCTCCGGCCAGTTCCGCCAGCCGGTCCCGCACCTCACCGAGAAAAAGCGCCAGCGGGCGCAGCACGTCACCGAGCTGGAACCCATCGCCGGGCACCGGTACGGGCGCCGCACCGGACAGACCGGTCTGCAGCCGCTGACCCAACCGGCTGGACATCTGATGGGGCATATCGGCAAGCCCACCCAACACCGCGTGCAGCGTGGCCGCAATGTCTATGCGGTCCAACACGTCTCGCAGTTCACCGTAGGCGGCCCGCAGCGGCGCGAACAGCGGCGCCGGGTCCAGCGCGGCCGTCAAAGCGCCGATCAGGTCCTGGAACCCCCGCTCCAGCGGTGCGACCAGGGTGCGGGGATCGAGGTGGCCGAGTTGCGCGATCACGTCGTCGAACAGCCGTTGCACGGCGTCGATCAACGGTTGCAGGCTGAGCCGGTCCACCGCACCGACGAACTGTTGGTAGGGCGGGTCGAGTTCGCCGATCAACGCCGCCGGCGTCGCCTTGGCCAGCGCGTCGCCGGCCACCTGCCAGATACCTCCGACAGGGGCGATCAGCGCTCCGACATCGATGACCGCGACGGACTTTTCGAACGGGCGCGTGATCTCGCCCGCGATGTCGATTTCGCGGAGCACAGCGGCGGCCGTCGAGACGGCGACCTTGACCGGTTCCGGCACGTCTCCGCCACTGACCGCCTCGGTCACCTGATTGCGGATGCCGTGGAGCAGGTCCAGGGTCGCGGTGCCCGCCGCCTCGAAGTCGACGCCGTTCAACTCGTCGACGACTCGGGCGAGTTGTTCGGCGACCTGCTGAACGAACGGCACCAGCCGGTCCACGATGCCGCCGAGCGGATCGATGACGGCGCTCACCGCATCGCGCACCGGAGTGATGTCGATGTCCGCGAGCAGGCCGTTCACCTGCGCCACCAGAGCGTCGACGCCGTCGGTGACTGTCGTCGGATCCAGGGCCGCGATTGTGGCGTTCAGCTCGCGGATCGGCGCGATGGCCTCGTCGAGGAAATCGAACCCGTCGAAGGCCAGTACCTTCTGCTGGGCGGCGACCACCGCGGCGACCGCATCGTCGCGCAGCGCGCGTACCGGCAACCGGTCCAAAACCCTGGCGGCTTCGTCGAATCCGCGGTCCAACCCCGAGAGCAGATCGGCCAGCCGGTCCAACCCCGAGGCGGCCAGCAGTTCATCCTTCATCGCCGCCATGGCTGCTGCCGCAGCCTCCGGAGTGAGCTCTTCGAGCGCATCGGCCATCCCGTCCAACGATTCGACGAGTTGGCGCGGGATGTCCTCGCCGGGCAACGGCAGTGCCGCGGCCAGCCGGTCCAACGCGGCGGCCAGGTCGAGATCGGGCAGCGCGTTGGCCGCCGTGCGCAGATCGGTGGCCAGCCCGTCGGCGAATCCGGACACCGCGACGCCCACAGCGTCGACGGCGGCCCCGACCTCTTCGATCACCGCCAGCAGTGCGGGAATGTCCGGCGTCGGGGCCGCCATCAGTGCGTAACCCGCATCCAGACGCAGGCCGACGGTCGCGATCGCAGCCTGCAGCGGTCCCGCGTCGCCGGCGTCGGCGACCAGAGTGAGTATGTGCCCGGCGCCGTCCACCAACTGGTGGACCGCGGTGAGGTCCAGCCCGGTCAGGACGGTGCCGAGGACGTCGAGAAGCTCCGCGGGGCCCGGATCGCCGGCCAACGCCGACAACGCCTGTAGTGGGCCGGCGAACTCGTCGGGAAGGTCGATCTGCAGCGTGCGTGCGGCCTGGTCGGTGACCTCCCGCAGCATCGTCTCGAGGTTCAGCGAACCGCCCAGCGCGGCGAAGATCCGGTCCAGCACCACGGTGCCGTCGCCGCCGCCGCCGCGGAACACCTCGGTCAGGACGGTCAGCCGCGCGGTGATCTGCTCGAACCCGCCGACAATCTCTGCGACACCACTCAAGCCGGGCAGCTCGACCAACTCGGACAACGCGTGAAGTGCTTGCCCGCCAAGGTCGTTGACGAGCGCCGGATCCAACTTCACCGCACCGGCCGCGGTCAGGGCCGACCCCAGGTCACCCAGCAGGACCGTCGGGTCGAGGTCGGCCAGCGACAGCTGCTGAGCCTGCTCGAACGCATTTCTGGCCCGAGTGAGGGCACTGTCGATCCCCGCGAAGTCCAGGGCGTTGATCTCAGCTTCGAAGGTGGCCATCATGTCCCCCGCGGGTAGCTCAGCCGGGCGTCGGTGATCTCGACGGTGCAGAACAGGGCGCTGGCCAACACCGGTGCCGAGCCGAGGAACGCCGCGGCGGGCAGCGCGACCCGCACCGCCGCGATCCTCGGCTGGTCGACAGTCAGCAAGGTCTGCCCGCCCAGCTGGATCGGCCGACCGGCGGGGTCGGGATCGATTACCACGATGCGCACCAGCGGATCTGGGGCGGCGACCCAGTGCAGCGTCCCGGTGCCGGCGCTGACCTCGATCGCAGCGGCTTCCTCGACGCGGACCGGCGCCGGGAGGTCGATCCAGATCACGCCGACCGCGCTGGATGCATCGACGGTGACGGTGCCGGGCTCGCCGAGTGCCTTTGCGGGAGTTGCGGTCTCGGTAGGTGCCGCCGCCACCAGGCGGACCAGCAGCGCGCTCGGCTGCGGGCAGTAGCCGACCAGGCCGATGCGGCTGATCTGCTCACCGCGCAACGCCAGCGGCGGTAGCACCCGCCGCACCGCCTCCTGGCGGACCACCGCACCATGCTGCGCACCCGGGGCGGGCATCGGATCGGACACATCGGCCAGCCGACAGCCGTTGTAGGTGACCTGCACATCAGCCAGCACCGTCGCCGGGACAGCCGGCGGCAACGGGGGATCAACGGGCAACCCGACCGGCTCGCCGGCCAGTTCGACGGTGGTGGTGCCGGGAAGTTCGCGAATCAGATCCCCGGTGGCCGCGGAGAGCCGGAACCGCACCTGGCACGGGAACTTGCTGGTGAGCTTGACGGTGCCGGCCACTGGTGAACCCGAGGCCCGCAACTTCTCGACCGCGGCGGCCAGTGCCACTGTGACGTCCTGCTGCTGCGCACTGCCCTCGGGCAACGGACCCGGAAAGCTCCACAACGTCGCCCCGTCCGGACCGGTCACAGTGAGGTCGACCGGAGTCGGCGCGGCCCATCCGTACACCCGCTGCACGGTCAGCGGGACGGCCTTGAACTCGGCGGGTGTATCGCCCGTGACCACGGAAATGCGCAGCGGCCCAGGCAAGTCGGGAAGTCGCAGCACCGCGCTGTCGAAGGTGGCCCCGGTCAGCGTGGTCGGCACGTGGCCGTTCCCGTAAACAGGGGGCACCGCCGCAACCGCCGCCCAACCGCCCCGCGGATCCTGCCGGCTGACGGTGATCCGGCGACCGCCCAGATCGTCATCGGAGCGCAACGCGGAGCCGTCGGCCCTCAACCCGGTGAGCTTGAGCGCCCGGATCCGTCGGCCGGCCGGCACGTTCACGGTCAGTTCGGTGCCCGGCGCGGTGGCGAGCTCGCCGATGAAATAGCCCGCGAATTCGGGTACCCGGGCGGCCTGCACCTCGACGGTCACCGGAGCCAGCTCGGCCCGGTCGGAACCAGGTAATGGCGTCCCCCAGTCGAATTTGAACTCCAGCCCATCGGTGGGGACTTCGACGACCGGGGGCAGTACGAAGAACTGCTCGACCCGTGCGCCGACGGCGGCGACGGTGTCCAACCGCACCGCCTTCTGGTCCGGCGAGAGCAAGGTGAGCACGTCGGCGATCATCCGGACACCGCCAACGGGAATCGGGCCAGTTCGATTCCGATGGACGGGGACGCACCGTCGTGGGCCACGTAGACCACCAGGTGGTCGTCGGCGGGTGCTGCCGGGGGCTGGTAGCCGAACTCCGCGACGTCGTCGGCGACTGTGATCAACCGGGTACCATCGGGCCCCACCGCGCCACCGGACAGGTTGCCTGCGCCGGGCCTGCCGCCGGCGTCGACCACCCGCACCGCGAGCTCACCGAACGGGCTGACGGTCGGCGAGGCACCGGTGAGCCGTGACGTGCCCCCAGCACCGACCCGGATGGTCAACGGAACCAACGGATCTCCGGCCCGGATCAGCAGCGGCCACGGCTGCAGCGCGACGGGCAGGGTCGCGGTCCGTACCAGCGCGGCGGTGATCTCGACCCCGGTGACGCCGGGCGCGTTCGGCGGCCAGAACCAGCCGTCGGCACGCATCTCGATGGCGGGCAACGCGTCGGGATCCGGGCCGGGGAGAGCCGAAAGCACCTCGGGCAATAGGTAATCCACAACAAACCCGGGGTCCCCAGGGGCGGTCAACGCCCGGCCGCTGCGTAGGTCCTGGCTGTCCAGTTCGTAGAGTAGTGCGTCCAGCGCGGCCGTAGTCTGCGCACGGGTGCCGTTGGCGCCGGGCCGGACCTCGACGCGAATCGCGCAACTCAACCGCACCACGCGCCGGGGGTCGTCGGCACCGGGAACCTGCTCGGGCCGCCGACCGGCCCCGAACTTCTCGCCGATCACCTCGGCGCGACTCACCCCGACCAGCACGGCGATCTGGTTGGCGTTGGCAGGTCCCGGCGTGACGAACACCCGGCCTGCCAGCGGCGCGGCGAGCCGACTGCCGAGAACGTCGGCGAGTCGGGTCTCCAAGTCGGCGATCATGCGTTGGCCCTATCCGCGCGGCCGTACTATCGGGCCCAGCACCACACCCTGGCCCGGATTGACATGTGTCACCAATGTGGTCATCTCCGAACGCAACTGGTCGTTGTTGCGCCCCAGCTCGGCCAGCAACTCCTCCCGGGTGATACCGGTCGGACGCGGGGTGACTTGACGTTGAATGTCGGCCAGCTGCCCGTCCACCCGGCGGCGTTCTGTAGCCATCTCGGCCCGCAGCGCGGCGTCGCGGCCGTCGAGTGCGGCGTTGGTGCGCTGTTGAATCGCGGCCAGTTCGGTGCTGGTGGCGTTCAGTCCGACCCGCATCTCGTCGAGTCCGGTTTGAAACGTGCCGAGCTGCTGGGTAAGCCCGCGGATCCGGTCGTCGACCGTCGCGGTGAACGCGGCCAGCAATTCGGGGCGGGCCGCGGTGATCGCGGCGCTCACCCGGTCGTCCAGTGCCCCTTGCAGTTCGGTGATGCGCTGATCCACGGCGGCACGCAAAGCGGACGTGGCCTCATCGACCCGCTCGGCGAGCCGGCCGTCGCTCGCCGTCTGCCCCTGCTTGATCAGCTCGGTCAGGTCGGTGGTGATGGTCGCCTGCAGCTCACCGCGGAAGTCGGCCGCGGCATTGCGGGCGGCCTGCACCGCGGACTGGACCACCTCGTCGATGCGGGTACTGAGCTGGGTTTGCATCGCTTCGGTCAGCGTCCGTGCACTGTCTTCAGCCTGGCGTTGAGCGGTCACCCTGGTCTCGTCCAACAATTCGGCTTTGACGGCGGCAGTCAGCCGCGCCGGCCGGCTCTTGATCGCGGCGGTGAGCTCCTGTTCGGTCACCAGAGTGGTCTGCAGCTCGGTAAGGCGGCGTTCGAACTCGGCGGCATCCAACAGCGTCCCGGTCGGCGTGGTCAGGCGTTGCCTGAGTTGGTCGACCTGATTCAGGCCTTCGAGCAGGGCGGCCGGGGTGATGTCACCGAGCCCGGTCGCGAACGCGCTGACTTCCGACACACTCGTGCCGATGGCGTCCAGTGAGGAGCGCAGCGCCGCGATCTCGTTGCGCGGGTCTTTCATCCCAGACACGGTGCGGGACAACACGGTCAGGGCCGAGGCCCGGTCCAGATCGTTGGTCTCCTGCCGGCTGGTGACCGTCCGCAGCTCGCGCACCTCGCGACTCACGTCATCGAGCCGCCCGCTGACCAGCGCCGCCTGACGTTCGATCGATGTGACCCGGGCCGTGGCCCCCGGATCGGACAGCGGTCCGCCTTCGATCAGTGCCCGCAGCCGCGGATCCAGCCACCCGAGGGTGACCTGGTCGGGATGGTCATGGTCGGGCACAGCGGTCCCGGCGCCGTCGGCGACGACTGCGCGGGCTACCTCCAGCAACGCACCGACCACCGTGTTCCAGTCGGCGGCGGCGATCACTTCGCCGCGCGCCCGCGACGACAGCGGCAGCAGCCGGTCCGTGAGTGCCTGCAGCCGCTCGATATCGGCGACGGTAGCCATCGCCTAACTCCCCCCGAACTTGGTGGTGCGCTGCAGCAGGCTGGTACGTCGATAGGTGTCGAGTTCCTGGTCGGCACTCAGGGCGCCACCGCTGGCGGCGAAGGCCTGCGTGATACCGACCATGGTCTTGACGTTGTCGTTGTTCAGGAACGCGTCGGCGTCGGCACCCTGTGCCTGCGCGATGTGCTGCACCTCGGCGGTCAGCACCGCGCCCGCATCGGCCAACTTCTTCGAATACTCCAAAGTGCTGACCTGCCGGGCCAATTCGAGGTCGTCGACCCGCGCCAGGATGCGGTCGCGGTCGGCCCCGACGACTCCCCCGACGTCGAGCACCTTGGTGGTGACCCGGCGCAGATTCTGACTTTCGATGTCGCGCCGCAGTTCGAGCATGCTGTTGCCGAACGAGGTGATGAACCGGCGCAAGTTTCCCTGCACCTCGTCGATCTTGGCGGCGATCTCGGGGTGGTCATGTCCACGCGGGCTGACCAGCGTGGTCAGCTCGAGCACCGCACCGGCCACGTCCGCCACCGCGTTCACCAGCTGGTTCCAATCGCCGGCGCGGATCGCTTCCCCCGGTGCCTTGCCACCGACCGCTGTCGCGCTCGTGCGGGCTGCGCTCACAGTCTGCTGAACCGGGCCCAGGTCGGCATCCGGCACATCTTGGATCGGGGTGTCGCGGAAGTCATCGGGCCGGATCGGAATCGGGACGAAGGTGGGCAGCGGCACCGGCAACGTGGTGACCACCCCGGTGAACAACGGCGATATCACGTTGGGGTGTTTGACCGCGATCTGCCACTGACCCGGATCGAGGTCGCGGACCAACAGGGTGCCGTCCAGGAACGGTTTTCGTTCCAGGGTCTGGCCGGTGACCGGATTGGTCAAAGTGACCACGGCATCCCGGTTGGCCGGCGGATAATCTTGCAGCCTGATGCTGAGGCTGCTCTTGGCGACTGGCATCAGCGTCTCCTTTGTCTCGGCGCGGCCCTCAATGGGCCAGCCACTGCAGGTCTCCGAACGGGAACTCGACTTCCCAGAACAACGTCAGGTCGTGGTCGGCTGCCTTGGTCACCGGGGTGAAGACCACCCGGTTGTAGAGCACGTCACCGCCGGCCCGCCGGGACATCAGCGCGGCCTCGCGTAGCGTTCCGACCCCGGCCGCATTGGGCAGGGTGGCCCGCACCTTGACCAGAACCCGACTGCGCGTCTCGTCAACCGTGGTGGTGAACGCCTCGGCAGGAATCGCCGCGACGGTGTCGCCGGTGATTCCGGGTTGGCCGGCGCCGTCGTCGTTTTCGAGCGCCGCCACCGTGACGGCGGTGGGGTCGGCATCACTGGTGCCGACGGCCATGTGGGTGATGGGGGCGCCTGCACCGGTGAACAACTCGGCGATCAGTTGCCCGCCGGTGCGTAACACCGTGTTGTGGGCTTCGCGCTTCTGTAACACGGTGCCGTGCCGGTCGACGAGTTCGACCTTCAACTGCGCTCGCATGTCGTCTCCTGTCCCTACGCGTAGGTGCTGTCGTCATATGCCGTGACCCCGAACAGGCCGCCGGAGTCGGTCAGTCGATCGATGCCCACGGTGCCGATTTCGTGTTGCGCCAGCCCGCTGATGCAGGTCAGGTGATCGAGTTGGCGTTGGCTGTCGTGCAGTGGCCGGAACCGCACCTCGGCGTTCACGCCGGCAGCGGCCAGTTCGCGGACACCGGTACCGACCGACCCGCACAGCTGCTCACGCGCCTCGAGTGCGGCGTCGAGGCGACCGCTATCGCTGACCAGGGCGGCAGCGTCCAAGTCGACCCGAAGGGTGGCGGGACGCCGCTCGAACCAACTCAGATCCAGATAGGCGGCCGGGTCCAGATAGAACAGGGCTTGGTCGAAATGGGAGGTTTCCCAACGTCCCTCGGACAGATCGAGTCCGGCCAGCGCGAGCAGTGCTCGGTCGAGTCCCGGGGCGTCGAAGTGGGCGACCGGCAGGAACCACAGATCGTTCGGCCCGGGCCGCAGGGTCAGGGCCCGTGGCACTCCGACATCGGCCGGCGTCCACGGGGTGCCGGGGACCACCTGCCGGATGCCGTACAGCTGGGCGGTGACGTCGGATCGGTTGAGCTGCGCGGTGATCGAGCCGTCGGGCTGGGCCTGCAGCCACAACCGGTCGCCGAGGCGCAACTCGCCGAGGAAGGCCAGACCCTCGCCTGTGGTCGCGTTGACCAGGACGGGAACGTACTCAGTGTGCCGGCCTCCGACGTACAGCACCGACAGCGCGGCGGAATCCAAGCCGCCGTGGCAGACCTGCCGAGTCAGCGGTTCAACCGCCCCGGGTCCACCGAGTCGCACCGTGCGGAGCTGCGGCTGGTTCTCGATGAACGCATGCCCGTTGCGCCTGAACTCGGATGCCCAGGTACCGAACGGCGGCAACACGTCGATCCCGTTGGCCTTCTCGAAATCCTCGGCATACAGCCGCGTGAACGCCATGAGCGCGGGAACGCTGACGGCGCCGTGTTCGAGTCGCGCGGTACGCAACGCGTGCAGCCACCCGCGGTACTCGTCCAGCCCATGCCAGGGCTGCGGCGGAATGTCCAGCAACGCACCCAGAGCCGCGGCCTCCGACAGCTCGACGGTGGTGTCAAACCAGTGCGCGCGCTGGATGATCCGCGCGATCTCGTCGATGACGTCCAATTGCAGGCCGGCCACTTCGGCCAGCCCGGTGACCAACTCCCCGTCGCGATACAGCGTGGGCAGGCGAGCGGCGATGGCTTCGGCATGGGAGGTCACGACACGACCTCGTGGACATCCAAGGTCCGCTGCCGCAACTGCTCCCCCGCGACCACGTTGTAGCTGCCCTGGCCGTCGAGCAGTTGGGCGAACTGTCCTGCCGACTCGATCACGATGCGGGCCTGTTCACGAACCAGGCCGAACAGCGGGCTGGACTGCAACGCCGACGCCACCGCGGCCAGGGTCAGCGAGGCACCGGGAGCGAGCGTGGCCAGATAGGTGTCGACCGCCAGTCGGATCGCGGTCGTCGCATCCTCGAGTGTGACACCGGTCTGCAACTGCACCGGCAGGACCAGGTCCACCTCTGCGGTGGTCGCCACGACACCGGTCGGGGTGCGTTCAGCGCTCGGTGCTGGAAACTCGAAGGGACGCAACACATCGAGCACCTCGCCGGGCTGCAGGACCACCGGCGCGCCGGGCGCGGACGGGTCCATCACGGTGATCGCGGCGTCGGCGATCAACGGATCGGCCAACGCGGCCGCGGTCAGCACCGCGGGGCGGATCACGGCGCCGGGTTCCAGCGCGGCGAGCTTGGCCGCGACGCGCTCCTCGACGCCGCCGGTCAGCCGGGTGAGTTCAGCGCCGGTGACCCCGGTTCCACCCAGCACCAGCGCGACGCTGACCCGTACCGAACGCCGTCCTGCCGCGCGGGTGTCGACTCGGATCCCGGCCGGCCGTAGCTCGTCGATCCGGCGGCGGACCTCTTTCTCGACCGCAGGATCGGGACGGTCGTAGGCGACAGCGGCCCGCACGACGCCGGCCTGGCCGTCCGGCCACTCGGTGAGTTCCACCGCCTTGACACCGGGGATCGACAAGATGCCGAAGCGCAGTGCGTCCAGCGTGCCGCACACACTTCCGTGCAGCGCTCCCCTGGCCCGCACCCGCAGCGCGTCGTCGGTTTCGGCCGCCGACTCTCGGTACGCCGCAGCGGGGTTGGTGGCGGTGGAGATGCCTCCAAGGGTGGTCTCCAACCGGTCCAGGGCGCCGGCGGCGACCATCGCGGTATCCACCGTGGCTCCGGCGGCCAGCACGCTGCGGGACTGTTCACCTGCTTCCAGGGTGAGGTCGGCAACCGTGCGGTAACGCGCGGGCGGGGTCGCCGCATCGGTGACGACGGTGCCTGTGGGGATGGTGATCTTGCCGCCCGTCGTCGCATTGCGGCCGAACCGGACTTCGACGAGCGGATGGCGCGCGGGCAACCGGGTGACGCCGATGAGTGCCACCACCTTGTCCAGGGCGGGCCCTTCTGCGGTGTCCAGGAACGCCGAACGGTAGATGAGGTCGAGATATTGTTCGTCCTGGGCGATTTCGCGGGCGAACGTCTCCAGCACCGTGCGTACCACCGAGCCGACATTGAGGTCGGTCAGCGGAACCGGTCTGGCGATCTGCACCGGGTAGTAGTTCACCGTGACGGTGGTTCCCGGGATCGGCTTCCGACCGTTGTCCCGGAACACCACCACGTCCGGTTTGCCGTCGTTGTCGGCGTCGGCGAGGTCGAAGTCGGCGTTGGTGAACTGCACCGGCACCGGTGTTCCGGCGACATCGGTGACCCCTTCGAGATGGGAGACGCGCCGAATCGGGCGGGATGCCAACCGGTTCAGCTGCAGTGGCCCGGTAACCGGGGCGGTGACCGCTTCGCGCACCGTTCCGCCGGTCAGGGTGGTCAGCAGGTCGCGCACGATGTCCGGGTACGGCCGCGGGGTGTAGTCCAGGTCGCTCACAGCGCGACCTCCAAACCGAGCGTGACGGGGTCGCCACCGGCAACGGGTACCACCGTGATCTCGACGACGAAGTCATCGAGATGCTCTCGTGCCGAGTCGAATTCGATGGCCAGCGGCTTGTCCTGGACGCGTGGTTCCTCACGGACGGCCTCGAGGATGTACGCGCGGCACAGTCCCCGCAAGGCTTCGGTCTTGCCCTGCCCGATCAGTTCGCCGAGCCGCGACCCGTACGTGGTATGTCCCAGGTCGGCCAACGCGCCTTTGGGGGTGAGCAGGCGCAGAATCATTGCTTGCGCCAAGTTTTCGCGCCCCGTCACGGTGTCGAGATCGCTCAGTTCAGTGACCCCAACGGGTTCCGGCTGCCAACCCTGCGGTTCGGTTCCGGGAAGTTTGACTGCCGCGAAACTCGGCCGCGGCGCCGCGTGTTGCACGGGGGTCGGACGACTGCGCAGGTCGAGGCCGGCGGCATCGTGGGCCGCCATTCCTGGTGGTCCGGCCACGACCCGCAGGTCGGTGCCGAGCACGGATTCGGTGGTGGTCATCGGATCAGCCGATCAGCACGGTGGGGACGGTGGCGACGATCTGACCGACCGGCGCCTCAACGGGGTCATTGCAGGTGCGGACCGGATCGCCGTTGCGGGCGGCCGGCTGCCCGCCGATCAGCACTCCGGTGCTGCCCAGGTGAACGGTGCCGGTGTTGGCCGGCGGATTCTGGAACGCGGCCCCGGGCGGCATGGGCAGGTGCGGTGGCTGGTTGGCGGCGACGGAGCCGAGAACTGCGGCCGGTTGGCCCGAGATCAGCACGGTGTTGACGAGTCCACCGGAGAATCGTCCGGCGAACGGATGCGGCAGCGGTGTCGGGACGGGTCCACCCGGTGTCGGCACCATCACGATGTGGGTGTCCACCGCCACGACCGTGGCGGCCGCGTTGGCTGCTGGCTGTCCCATCAGTTCACCTTCACGTGGGGGGCTGAAATGGTCACCGAGCCATCGCCTTTGATGTCGATGTCGGTGGCACGCAAGCTCAATTTCCCGGTTGTTTGCAGGGCGATGTCACCGCGCCCGGTGACCGTCAGGCTGGCATCGCCGATGGTCAGTTCGATGCGGCCGCCGCCCGCCGAATCGACGGTGGCTTCCGCATCACCGGTCTTGACACGCAGTTTCGTTTCATCGGCGGTGAGCTCCACGGCGCCCATCGTGATGGTGAGCGCCGGGTCGCCCCCGCGCAGCACGGCTCGGAAGTTCGGATCCTGCGCGCCTGCGGGTAGCGCGAAAACCACGTCGCCGTCGCCGTGCTCGGGTGGGGCCAGCTCGGCGTGGTACAGGCTGCCGATCATCACGGGAGCGTTGATGTCGCCGTCGGCGAACACCACCACCACCAGGTCCCCGGCGCCAGGGGTGGCGGCCTGTCCCAAGGCGGGGACCGCGATGGGCACCCTCGGCAATACCAGCCCGGTCTCGCGCAGCTGCACGGTCACTGAATGGTCGGCCGGTTCGGCGGTGCCGTCGAATACGTCGACCACCACACCGATCGCCGCGATCGAGCGGGCTGCGGCCTCATGGCGGGCGATGCGGCTGACGGAATCGAACAATGCGGAGGTCACGGCAGGCTCCCCACGGCTCCGGTCACCTGATCCGCCAGGCCAACACTCGCGCCGGTGGTTGCCAGCGCTTCCACTGTCGTCCGTCCCCTCGGTCCCGGGCCCACCACATGGGTGACCCGGGTAATCAGCCATGGGCCGGTCGATTGCGGCGTCGGGGTATCGGCGATCTCCACCATGATCCCGGGCCGCACGTGGGGCACCAGCCAGCATGCCGCCCATAACCGGGGCGCACCGTTGCGTCGGGCGTAGGACTTGGCTGCCGACTCCGCGCCCGACGGCGTACGCAGTGCGGCGGCGGCCACGCGGATCGTGCGGGCGTCGGGTCCGGGCGCGGACTCGGGCAGCGTGCCCATGGTCTGCAGCGGTGCCCGCGCATCCGAGGCGTCGCCGGCTGGTCCGTTGCCGGTCCACACCACTGCGGCCGAGGGTGCCGCGACAGTGACACCGAGTTCAGCGATCTCCCGGCCATATCGAAGAGCCACCGTGGCCGGCGGTGATGGGACAGGCCGCACCTCGACGTCGCCGTCGGCGGTGGTGGTCGCCAGTGCGCCCGCCCAATCGGCGAGCCTGCTGACGTGCTCCCAGGCGGTGCGGCCCTGGTCGGCGATGTAGCGAGCCAGGTCGAGATCGGCGTCGACGGCGCCGGTGCGCACACCGGCTTCCTCCGCCAGGGCGGCGATGATCGCGCTGACCCCCTGCTGTTCGAACGTGCTGCCGCTGCGGGCGGCCGCCAACGCGACGGACGCATCGCCGCAGTGCACCGTGTTCTGGTCCAATCCGCGGCGCACTCCGAGCACGGTTCCGGTGAATACCGTTGACGCCGTTGCATTTTCCCCGGCGAGGGCCAGCTCGACCTCGTCGCCCGGTACCGCATCGACGCGCAGGTCACGCGGCAGGCTGATACGGGCCGAGCCCACTCCGGGACCCAGCGACTGCACGATCCGGACCTGGGCGATTCCGGCCTCGTAGCGCAACGAGCCGATGGTGGCGCTGGCACCGAAATTGAGCACAGACATCAGCCACCACCGAGGAGTTGACTCAGTGACTTGGAAACCTCGGTATAGGTACCGACGGCCGTGTCCACGCCGGAAACAGCCTTGGTGAGCGGTTGCAGTGGGCCGCCCACGTCGATGTCGGCCATGGCCGCCAGCGCGGTGAGCTGGTCGGCCACCTCCATCACCGCGTCAACCGCGGCGGCGACGTCGCCGGCCACAGCCGCGAGATCGCCCGCGATATCGGCGTCGAAACCGAGGTCTCCGACGCCGAAGTCGTCCAGACCGCCGAAGCCACTCACCTCGGCGGGCGGTGGCAGCGGCGGACTTTCGACGAGGCACAGTTCGTAGCCGACCATGCCGGTGGTGCCCGCCACAGCCTGTGCCCGCAGGTCGGTGACCACCACCTGCTCGAGCTCCAACGCACTCGTGATGTCGGCCGAGAACGGTACCGGCGCGCCTTCTGCGGCCAGCTTCTGCAGTCGGGCCAGATCGGACAATGCGGCGTCACCTGACAGCAGCCCGCGGATCCAGATGCCGTGGGATCCGCGGCCCGCGCGTTGGAGCACGTCGCCGTCCAGGCCGGGTACCGCGACCCGCTGGAACCCGGCGCTCATCACGTGGTCGATCTGCTGGACCGAACTCAGCGTTATGTCGCCGATGAGCGGCATCGGCGGAGGCGGTGCGGCGGGTGTGGTCATGGCAACAGCCCCCGCAGGTCCGATTCCTCATTCAGCAGCACGGCAACAAGATTCGCCGTGTCGAACGGGTCGATGCCGACGGCCGGCGGGGCGGCGAGTCGCTCTGCGCGTGACGCGGTGGGATCGTCCCGCACTGCGGTCGACGCTTCAGTGGCAGCCGGCGAAGAGGCCCGGTGGACCGGTCGTTCGACCCACGCGGGCGAGCCCTGTTCAGCAAAACCGTCTACCGGCACCGCGTGTGGGACGGCGCAGGGGGCGACGCCCGGATCGTCGACCGGCGGCAACGGCGGGCTCACCGCGGGCCACCCGGCTGACCGGGAGGCACGGATGGGCACCGGGAATTCCGGCGATACGACCGGGCGCGAGTCGGGCGTTGACTCCGGTCGCGGTGTACCAAACGGCTTGGCGCCCAGGCTCTTTTCCGTCTTGACGTCCGACCCTGCCGTTGCCGGCGGCGCCGCATCCGCATCCCCACCGGATTTGCAGACCGGTGCGGCGACAAGGGTGGCCGCGGGATCCACGGCCGACTCTCGAAGGTTGAGGGGTGGAACCGGTTCGGTGCCGGCACCGAAACGAAGCTCGTTGAGCGCGTCGGGATTTGACGGCGCATCGGTTGGTGCCGGCACCAACCGGCTCAGCAGTTCACCTTCGAGAACGCGCAGCGCCTCCGCAGGTGAGCCCGCCGCGCGCTCGGCGGTGGTGAGCACGATGCTCGTCCACCCGTCAGCGGTGCCGTCGGGCGTCTCGCAGGTGAGCAGGTCGATCAGATCCGCATCGGTGTCGAATATCGCGCGGGCGTCCCACCCCGCCGCCGTCAGCGTCGCCAACTGCGCGGTGAAGCCAGGAGTGTTGCGCTCTGGGCGGGCCCCCGCCAGATGCAGGGCGAGAACTTCGGCGATCGTGTCGTTTTCCGGCGTTGGCGCGGACTCGCCGGCACAGGCCAGCACCGTCGCCCCGATCCGGTTGCCCGCGTCGACTGCCGCCTCGAGCAGCCGCCACCGTTCACCGAAGCGCAGCGGCCGGATGAGGTGCTCGCCGAACGCCAGTGCCCCTCCGGGCCTGGGCTGTACCGCCACAGCCACGCCGGCGACCCAGGCCCGGCGCGCGGCCAGGTCGAGCACAACGATCGGATCGGCCATCTTCGGCCCTACCGCATCCGGGCGGCACTGAATGCATAGACCGCCGAACCCTGACCATTGACCGAGAGGTCGAAGGTCTTCTCGGTCAGGCAGCAATCGTCGAACGTAACGGTTGCCTCGGTGTCTCCGTGCCGGAGGTTGGCGATGATCTGGAAAATCTGCTCGCCGCCGAGCGCATCCAGTTTGGCGCTGGCCGACGTGACGCGGATGCGTCCCTGGACCTCGTAGGCACCCGAGACGACACCCACGCGTTCGGTGCTGCCGAGCGCGTAGATGTTGGTGCGCTCATGGCGGGTCCGGTAGTCGATTCCCTGCACTCCTTCGATGGGCTCACCGTCTACCAGGACGGTGCTCTCGGAGGCGGCATAGATGGTCGGCATGGTGGAGTCCTCTCGGCCGATCTAGTTCTTGACGCGGATGGTTGCGTAGACGTAGTCGATTGCCCGGACCGGCCGGACCGCGATGTCGACGCGGACGATGCCCTGCGCGAAGTCCTGCTGGGTCGAGTAGACGTCGACGATGAACGCCGGATCGGTCCCGTCGGTGCTCGGGACCAGCGCCCCGGAACGTTCCAGTCGGGTGAACGTCGCGATTAACTGCTGCTTCAGGGCTTCTCGGGCGTCCGCGGAGTTGAGCCGGCCGATGAAGTTCTCACTGATCGCCTTGGTCTCCCGGATGCACCGGTCGGCTACCCGGGTGACCGAGATCTGGTCGCCGATCGTGTTGATGCCCTTGAGGACGATCACTCCACGCCCCGCGCGTTGCTGCACGACGAGCAGGTTCACCGCCGGGCCCAGCAGGACGTTCAGTTCACTTTCGCGGTACCGCGACGGCGGGATCCCGAGCAGTTGCGCCGAGGAGAAGGTGGGCGATATCTCCGGGTTCAGCCGGCCGATGAGACCGACGACCGCACCGGTGGCCCCGGGCGGCGCCACCAGGACGAAACGCCGGTTACGCACTGCGGCTGCGTGATCGCGGATCGCGTCGAGATTGGCGGCATCGGCCGCGCGGATCGAACCGAACGCGATCCGCGGCGCACCGGCGTCGCTCGCCACCAGTGCGTGGGCGAGCAGGGCCTGGTGGATCGCGATCACGTCGGCTGTCCCCAGGGCCGGGTCGAAGCTGGCCATCACCAGATCGATACGGGGATCGTCAGTGAGCAAATCGATGGCATTGCGGTAGGCGTTGACGTTGGGCGACGATCCGCCGGCGAAGGCGACCGGGGCCGGTGTGGCTCTGGGCAACCGGGCCTCGACGGCCAACGAACTGCGCGGCACCGCACGCACAAACCGGCTTTGCCGCGACAGCACGGCGGGCAGGTGGTTCGCCGAATCCGGGTCCATCGTCAGGTCTTCGAAGATCTCCTGTCGGGCGCCGTTGCGTAGCACCTCGAGAGTGATCTCGTCGTCGGCCCCGCTGATCCGCACCACCACGCCGTCGCCACTTGCGCCGGGGATCAGTCTCAGATCCATCAGGACCGTGCCGGCGGCACCGGCCTGACCTACCTCGGCAGTGCCCTCGGCGGTGAGCGGGTAGTCCCCGGGTGCCGGATCGTCGCCCTCGAAGCCGGGTTCGACCGCCACCACGTAGTTGGACTGTGAGTTGACGACCGAGAACAGGTCCAGCGGCTGGCCTGGTTCGACGATCAGGTCGTCGAACCGTTCCACTTCGGCGTTGTTCTGCAAGATCCTCAGCGTGACCCGGACGACGGCGCCGGTGGCATTGGTCACCGTCCGCACGTCAGCGGTCAGCTGGTTCGCCCACGCCCCGGCCGCCCTGGCCCGCAATCGAACCACCGGGGTGTTCTCGGAGTTGACGAGGGTGGCTCTGGCGGCCGCCCCACCGGCCACCGCCGAGACCACCAGCTCCCGGGCCCCGGTCGACAGCGCGGCGACGGCGTCGGGCATCGAGGCCAGGGTTCCGGGACCGCACAGGTCCTGCAGTTCGGAGACACGAGTGACGCCGACCAGGCGCGGTGTGGTCGGAGGCCGGTCGACGATGCCGACCACACCGACGATGCCTGCCGCGGCTGGTAGCGGTGGCAGCACATCGAAGTTGGCCTCGACAGACACTCCCGGGACAACTAGTACAGGCATGAAATCCTCCGTGGGGCTTGGTGGTCCGCGGCAGACGTCCGACGTGGGCGTACTGCTGCGACCCGGTGGCGGCTCTCGCCGGGCGGGAAGGCGCGACCGGCGATACCGACCGGTCGGTTACTCGGTGTGGTGCTGATCATCGATGCCCTTTCCCACGACATCCTCAATCCAGGTATGGACCTCATCGACCAGAGCGGAAAGCTCGGTGAAGCGCCGGCGCTGCTCCGAGATCGGGTCGACGAGCTCACCCGTCACCTCCCCGTTGCCCTCGATGGCGACACGCACCACGACGACGAACTGACGTGTGGCAGAAAGCTTGTCGGCCTGGTCACCTTCCGTCATATGTCCTCATAGGATTGAATTGGCAATTCAGTTGTAGCCCTGGGCACTCAGCGCCGGATGAGACTTTCCGGGCCGGGCGGTGAGCTGGCGATGAGGTTTTACTGAGTTTTCCCACAGGTGCGTCCGGGCCGCCGCACACAGGCCGGCCGCGCATGCCAAATGACATGCGCGGCAGTGGCTGAGGTGGGTTTAGATGAGGTTTAGATGGCGCCCGGATCGGTGCGGATGACCGCGAACAACTGCTCGGTAGCGGGCTCGGGCACCGCGTCGAACTCGTCGGCGAGAAGGCGTCGGCACACCGAGTACTGACGCAGCGCCTGCGAGCGGGCGCCGATGCGGACGCAGGCCCGCATGGTCATCCGGTGCGCGTCTTCGCGGCACGGATCGACTTCAAGCAGTCGCGCGGCGTACGCCAGGGCCTGCTGGTAGTTGGCCAGCTCGAAGTGGGCGTCGGCCAACCGGGCCAGGGTGGCCAGGCAGACCGCACGCAACCGCTCGCGCTCCAACAGGCCGGCGATGCCCGGCTCCGACGACAGATCCCCGCGGTAGAAGTTGACCGCCCGCTCGTACGCTTCGATGGCCGCTTCGGTGGCCCCGGTCAACAGCAGACGATGCCCGGTGTCGACGGCGGACTCGAACTCCAGCGAGTCGACTTTCAGTCCGCCGTCCAAGTTCAGCACGTAGTGACCGTGCTGGTGCACGACGGGCGCTTGGCCGCCGAGCGCATCGGCGAACTGGGTCTTGAGCCCGTGAACCAGGGTGTTCAGGCACTGCGTCGACAGCTCGGGCGAGCTGTCGGGCCAGATCGTCTCGATCAGCGCCTCACGGCCGATCCCGGACCGGTGCCGAATCGCCAAACTGCTCAACAGTTTCTCGGCCTTGCCCCCGGACCGCAGCGGCACCGGCCGCCCCCACTTGCAGACCTGAAACGGGCCCAGGACCCGTAATGCCACGCCGGCGTCGTCCATGACCGTCACCCACCGCAGACGTCGCGGACAGCTGAATGAACCCCTCGACGGTCGGCCGTGCTCGCCACCTTCATTCGCCACCCCACTCATAGGTACTGGTCGACTGATCGAATCATCGTCCGGTGGTTGCGGCCGCAATAGAGTAGTGCCCTACTCGGAAATCTCCTTCTACGGCTGGACCAACGGCTTCGGATTGTGTGGAGGGCGTTAGAGTCGAGCGTGCCCAGGATCAGTGCCTCATCGGTAGGAGAACACCGCGAGCTGGTCCAACAGCGCATCTTCGAAGCGTTCGCCACGCTCATGGCCGAGCACAGCTTCGACGCGATCACGATGGCCAAGCTGGCGGCCGAGGCCGGCATCGGCCGGACCGCGATCTATCACCACTTCCCCGACAAGGAATCCGTGGTGATCGCCTTCGCCTCCCATGAGACCACCCGGTACCTCGACGGGTTGCGGGCTGCCCTGTCCGAGGTCGACGATCCGGTCGGGCGCCTGGGCATCTACATCCGCCATCAGCTGGAGGCGGGCCAGGAATTCCACATGGGCATGGGCATGCAGCTGTACGGCGCGTTGTCTGCCGAAACCATGCTGGCCATCCGCGACCACGTAGTGGCGGTCGAGGACGTGCTGCGCGAGATCCTGGCCCAGGGGGTGGCCACCGGGCAGTTCGTCATCGACGATGAGCCCGCCACCATGTCGTTGATTCACGCTTGCTTGGCGCCCCGGCATCTCCCGGTCGAGGCAATCGAACGATTTGTCCTGCGCGCCCTGGGCGCGACCGCCTAAGCGCGACCCGCCTTGAATCCGTAGGCCCCCGAACCCGTCGGCACCGTGTTAGGTTTCCGACAGCTTGTCAGCATGATGCTGACAAGCTGTCAAAGTTGAGCCCTACCAAGTGGAGCCAAATATGCCGCCGAGCGCCGTCGCAACCGAGTCCGTCCGATCGCTGTCCGCGGCAATGCGTCAGGACTCGACCGACCAGCACGACGCCGCCGAGCAGTCGCCGTTCGTCACCGAACTGCTGAACGGCCGGGTCAACGAACAGGGCTACGTCGACTACCTGCTGCGGTTGCGGGCGATCTACGCCGCCCTGGAGTCCGCCGTCCGGGAGCACCGCCACGACCCACTGGTCGGCGCGGTTTACGACCCGGCACTCGAGCGGCTAGATGCCATCGACGCCGATCTGACCCACTGGGCACCCGGCGCGGACCGTGATGTCGATTCCCCCGCGGTACGCGCGTATTGCGATCGGTTCGCCAACTCCCCATGGGGAGGCGCACTGGTGGCCCACCACTACACGCGCTATCTCGGCGACCTTTCCGGCGGCCAGACCATCGGCCGAATTCTGGCGCGCTCGTTCGGCCTCGAATCCAAAGGCCTTGCATTCTACGACTTTCCGATGCGGCCCAAGCCGTACAAGGACGCCTACCGGGCCCGCCTCGACGGACTCGACCTCGACGAGAAGCAGATCGACCGCGTGGTCGGCGAGGTGAAACTCGCCTTCGGGCTCAACCAGCGCGTCTTCGACGAGCTCGCCGAGAAGCTGCCCGCCTACCGTCGCTGAGCCCGGCCAGCTGGCCCGCGACGACGATTCCGCCAAGACAGTCAAGACATAGGAACTTAATACCCTAAATACGATGAAGTTAGCTTATGCTAACCATACCTAGCTACCGGGGGGCGAAGTGATTGAAAGGAGACGCCGGGCCGCCTGCATGCACCGCACCCGGAACAACACCGATGACCACCTGCGACCCCACCCCCACCACAGCAAATAGCCCCGCCACGTCACGTAGCGGCTTCCCGCGAGGTGCGCGATGACCGCCCCCGTCTGGATGGCCGTTCCCCCCGAAATCCACTCGGCGCTTCTCAGCAGCGGACCCGGCGCTGGGCCGCTGCTGGCCGCCGCCGGCGCGTGGAACTCGCTGAGCACCGAATACTCCTTGGCCGCAAATGAATTGACCGCGCTGATGGGCACCGTGCGGGCCGGTGCCTGGGAGGGCCCGAGTGCCGACCGTTACACCTCGGCGCATCTCCCCTACCTGGCCTGGCTGAGTGAGACCAGTGCGAGCACTGCCGGGGTCGCCGCGCAGATCGAGACCGCCGCCGCCTCCTACGCCGCCGCACTCGCGGCGATGCCGACGACCGCCGAGCTGGCCGCCAACCGTGCCACCCTCGGCGTGCTGGTGGCGACGAACTTCTTCGGCATCAACACCGTTCCTATCGCCGTCAACGAGGCCGATTACGTCCGAATGTGGGTCCAGGCCGCCACCACGATGACCGTCTACCAAGCCGCGTCCGACGTCGCCGTGGCAACCACACCGGCCTCCACGGCGGCACCGATGCTGCTGGCTCCCGGTGTGGCCGAGGCCCGTTCGGCGTCAGCCACCATGGCGCAGTCCGCGGCGGTCGCTCGGGCCACCGAGTCTGGCTCGTCCCTCAGCTTGAGTGACGTGATCAGTTCGTATGAGGAGTTCATCGAGTGGATCAAGGCAAACGATCCGATCGGGAACTGGTTGGCCGGAGAGTCTGAGCACTTTTACGGAATGTACGACCAGCTCAGGGAATTCATCCTCGAACCATGGCGGATTCCGCAGGTCCTCGCCGAGATCATCGCCGATCCGTCGTTGTTGTTCAGCACCTACATCAACGTGTTCTTCCTCGGCGCCTACACAGCGGTGTTCGCCGTACTCGGAACCCCGTTGTACGCCGCGGCGGTCGCCGCCGCCTCACCTGCGATGCTGGGCATGCTCGGACTCGTCGGGCTGGCACAGGCCTACGACGTTCCGATCGACGCGCCCGCCGAGGACATCGCCCCAAACGCCGAACAACCCGCGGCCGCCGCGCTGCCCGGCTCGCCGGCACCCGGGTCAGTGGCTGCGGGCGCCGCACCGACGAGCACACCTGCCTCGGCGCCCGCCGGGCCTGCACCGTCACCTCCCACTCCGATGCCTACCGGGGCCGAGACCACCCTCTATGCAGTGCCCGGCGGCGGTGCAGGATACGGTTTCGGCGCGACGTCGAAGTACAGCGCCACCGCCAAGGCCTCGGACTCCGTCGGCGCATCAGCCGCAGCCGCGGCAACAGCGGCCGCGATCAACCAGCGACGGGCGCAGGCGCGCAAGCGTCGCGGCGGGACAGCCAAAGATCGCGGCTACCGCTACGAGTTCATGACCGCAGACGGTGACGCCACCACGGCACCGCCTGAGCAAACCGCCACCCGTGCTTCCGGCAGCGGCGCCGGCAACCTCGGATTCACCGGCACCGCAGTGAAATCCGCCGTTGCCGGTCCGGCCGGGCTGACCACGCTCGCCGATGACACGTTCGGCAGCGGAACCACTACCCCGATGATGCCCGGAAGCTGGCAGCGCGACGCAGACGACCTACCCGAAGGCTCGGACACGTAGCCGATACTGGTGACTCCGAGTGAAGGGAGCACCTCATGACCGGCGATACCACCGTCCAGCCGGACAGCTGGGAAGGTTCGCTCCCCCACTTCTCGACCGTGGAGAAGCACAGCCGCATCACCGTGCCGGCCTCCCAGCCATCGGAGACGCTGCGATTCTTCGCTGTGCTGACGTTCATCCTGTGGGTGCCGATCGCGGTCGCGGCCGCCTTCTGGTTTCGCAGCCTGCACAGCCACGACCAGCCGAGCCACGGCCCGTCACCATGGTTGGGCATCGCCGCGATCATCGGTTCGTTTCTGCCGGCCATCCTGGCGAGCATCGTTGCCGACGAGGCCCGCGACACGTTCGGGCAACGCAGGACCGGCAATTGGATCGCCCTGATACCTACCTTGGCCGGTGTCGCGGTCGGATTGCTCGGCGCCGCCCTGTGGTTCAGGGATTTCAGCGGCGGGGTCGTCGCCCTGGCCAGCGTGGCCTGTTCCGCCGGCGCGGCGACCGCCACCCTCGCGGCGTGGCGGGGTGTGCGATACATCCGGCGGCGCCAACACCGGATGGCGACCCTGCGCAGTCATGGTGTTCGCTCACCGGGCGTGTTGAGCAACGTGGAATTCCTGAAGCGCTGGACCGCCGAGGACCCGCAGTTCAGCGTCACCGTCACATTCGAGGGGCCGGCCGGGCGCCGAGTGGTGACCGCCAACATGGTGGCCGCTCACGCCCGGGTTCCGCTGGCGGGGTCCCACGTCGTGGTCTTCAGTGCGCCTCGCGACGCCGATGACGATGTCCTCATCGAACTCGACCCCGCCAACCCGCCCAAGTTCGACCGCGATCCCGGCGGCCGGTACCGCAAGCCGAGCGGGACCTAGCCGTCGCGCTTGGCCAACTCCCGCAGCACCAGATCCGTTGCGTCCCAATCCATGCACTTGTCGGTGACCGACTGACCGTAGGTCAGCGGGCGGGCGTCGGGCGACTGCGCACCGGCGATCAGGAAGCTCTCCAGCATCACCCCGCTGACCGGCAACCCGTCCCGAACCAACTGGGCGACCTCGGCTGCCACCGATGCCTGACGGATGTGATCCTTGCCGGAATTGGCATGGCTGCAATCGATCACCACACGGCCTGGCAGCCCGGCACCGGCCAGCTTGGTCGCGGTCTCGGCCACCGCGTCAGCCCCGTAGTTCGGTCCGCCGGTGCCGCCACGCAGGATCACATGGCAGTCCTCGTTGCCCACCGTGCTGACCAGCGCGCCCCGGCCCATATCGTCCATACCGAAGAAAACATGCTGAGCTGCAGCAGCTTTCACGCCGTCGACGGCGACCTGGATGTTGCCGTCGGTGCCGTTCTTGAACCCGACCGGCATCGACAGGCCCGACGCCAACTGGCGGTGCACCTGCGACTCGGTGGTGCGAGCGCCGATCGCACCCCAGGCGACGGCGTCGGCGATGTACTGCGGGCTGGTCGGCTCCAGGAACTCGCACCCGACCGGCAGCCCGATGTCGATGATGTCGAGCAGCAGTTGGCGGGCCACCCGCAGGCCACGCGCGACGTCGTAGGTGCCGTCCATGCCCGGGTCGTTGATCAGACCCTTCCAGCCGATGGTGGTGCGCGGCTTTTCGAAGTACACCCGCATCACGATCTTGAGCTGGTCTTTGAGCTCGTCGGCCACCTTGACCAACCGGCTGGCGTACTCCAGCGCGGCGGCGGGATCGTGCACCGAACACGGACCGACGACCACCAGCAGCCGGTCGTCCCGGCCGGCCAGGATGTCGGCGATCTGGTCGCGGTCGCGGGCCACCCGCTCGGCACGCCGTTCCCCGAGCGGGAACTCGGACAGCACGTCGTGCGGGCTGGGAATCGCGCTGAAACTGCGGACCCGTCGATCCGATGTGGCGGGGGCGTTGGCGATCTGCGCCAAATTCATTTTCAGGTGCCTTCCTGGTGGTGGGCACCTGTCAGAGGTCCGGCGCCCTGTAACGACGAAAGGCAGCGACCGATGGTCACTGCCTGGGCTCCGGGTGGATGCGTGCTTAGTGCTGCGCTTTATCGGCTCCGCCCGGAGCCTTGATAAAGCGCCAATAGCTGGCACACACACCGATAGTCACGTCGGCCAGGCTACACCACGGCCGCACGCAGTCCACAACCGGGCGTTCACAGGCGTGGTTTGTGACCGCGACCTACGATCCTGAACATGCCGCTGAGCGCACGGATGCCCGAGCTGGCAGCGTTCGAAGTGCTGCTGTCGATCGCGCGCACCGGCAGCCTCGGCGCCGCCGGCCGGGAACTGGGCCTCACCCAGCAAGCGGTATCGGCCCGCCTGGCCTCCATCGAAGCCCAAACCGGGGTGCGGCTGGTGCAGCGCAGTCCCCGTGGCTCGCGGCTGACCGCGGCCGGGGCGGTCGTCGCCGAGTGGGCCGATCAATTGCTCGATGTCGCCGGACGCGTGGACGCCGGATTGGCCGCGATGCGCAACGAAAGCCACAGCCGGATCACCGTCGCGGCCAGCCTGACGATCGCCGAGCAACTCATGCCACGGTGGTTGGTGTCGCTGCAGGCCGACGCGGCACGCCGAGGCGTCGCCGCACCGCAAGTCATCCTCACCGCGACCAACAGCGATCAGGTGATCGCCGCGGTGCGTGACGGGTCCGCCGACCTCGGGTTCATCGAATCCCCTGGAGCCCCAGCCGGTTTACGCAGCCGGGTGATCGCCCATGACGAACTGGTGACCGTGGTGCCGCCGGAGCACAAGTGGGCACGCCGGTCGGCACCGGTGGACCCCGGCGAACTCAACGCGACCGCGCTGGTGTCCCGCGAACCCGGTTCGGGCACACGGGAAGCCCTCAGCTCCGCGCTGCGGTCCACGCTGGGCCCCTCGAGCCGGCAAGCCGATCCGGTGATCGAACTGTCCTCTGCGGCCGCCATGCGCGCCGCGGTGCTGGCCGGTGCCGGACCGGCCGTGATGAGCAGGCTGGCCGTCGACGACGACCTCACCCTCGGCCAGCTGTGCGCGGTGCCCATCACCGGGCTGGACCTGTGCCGGGAACTGCGGGCGATCTGGTCGGGAGGCCGCACCCCACCGGCGGGGGCGGTGCGCGAGCTGCTCGGTCACATCGGGTCCCATCAACACCGCCGAGAGTGACGCAAAGGTCGTTGCCGCGAAGGATCTACGAGCCCTGCGTCGCACTCGGCGCCACCTTTGTGCATCAGCCGCGCAGCAGCCGGCCGGACCGCACACCGCGCATGGTGTTGGTGGCGACCGTCGCCCAGGCGCCCAACAACAGCACGTACAACGCGACCGCAAGCCAGGAGATCGCAACGGCACCCGTGGCCGCGCCCAGCGCGGAGGCACCCGTCACACACGTACCCACCGGGAAGGTGAAGCTCCACCACGTCAGGCTGAACGACAACCCCCGTCGCGCGGCATGCACGGTCAGCGCCGCCGCGAGGCAGAACACGAACGCTCCGAAGCCCCCCATCACCAGGCCGTACACGATGCCGAAGGCGCGCAGGGCCGACACCGTGGCGGGGTCGGTGAGCACCGAACTGGCATGGGCGGCCAGCAGATTGGCCGCGGTGATCGACTGGCCGACGACACCCAGCACGATCCACACCGTGGGGACCGCCTGCACCTGGCTGAAGCCGCCGTGCATGAGCCGCGAATACACCATGGTGGTGGTGATCAGTCCGGCCAGCAGGCTCAGGCCGAACATCGCGTAGCAGGCCACCAACAAGGTCATTCCGGCCTGCCCGGGTCCGAGATGCGACAGCAGCAGGGCGCCGGTGGAGGCCGAGACCATCGGCGACACCACCGGCATCATCCAGGCCGGGACCGCCTCGACGTCGGCATGATCCTCACGGGTGATCATCGCGAACGGAAGCCACAGGGCAACAACCAATCCCAGCGCCGTGCCCGCGGTCCACAGCATCACGTCCAGGGCCAGCGCCGCGGCCGGACCGATGATCGGGGGGCCCAGCAGCAGCGCCCCCGCACCGACAGTGAGCAGTGCCATGGCCGGTGCGCCGTAGAACTGACCCACCACCTGATGGGCGGCATAGGCCTTGGCCTGCTCGCGATGGCGGATCCAGTGCACGGTGAACGCCGCGGTCAGCACCACCAACACCGTGCCTGCGAGGATCCACACTGCGGTGGCGAATCCATGTAGGCCGGGCAGCTGCAGCGGCAGGGTGGCGGCGGCGGTCGCGACGATGCCGGTGCCCATCACCGAAGCGAACCAGTTCGGGGTGATGTGCCCGAAGGCCGAACCCGCACTGTCCAATTCGGCCAGCAGCGCGGTGTGGAACGGCCTCTCCGCGGTATAGGGCGCGGTACACGTGGTCACCTCACCAATGCTGGTGGTCGGTTCCGATCACCGGTAGGCGCCGCGATGTTGTGGCGTCACAATGTGGGCTTGTGACTCAGACGTAGCGGTTACGGCCGGCGAGCGCACCCGCCACCATCTGCACCAGATAGACCGCCAGAACCATGACGAACGGCGCGGTCCAGCCCGCGGACATGTCGTGGAGCAACCCGAACGTGAACGGCCCCACGCCGGCCAGCAGGTACCCGAAGCCCTGGGCCATCCCCGACAGCCTCGCGGTGTCCTCGGCGTTGCGTGCCCGCAGCGCGATCACCGTGAGCGCCAACGAGAACACGCTCATCCCGATGCCGACGAAGAAGCTCCACAGCAGCGGCGCCGCTCCCGGATCGACGAGCAGACCGATCATGCCGACCATCCCGATCACGCCGAGGCCGACGATCCACCCGCTCTGGTTCTTCTGCTTGGCCGCCAGCGGCGGCACGATCAGGCTGATCGGCACCGCGAGGATCGACACCAGCCCGAGCAACAGGCCCGCGTCGGTCTTGCTGACCCCGTTGTCGATGAACACCTCGGGTAGCCAGCCCATCACCACGTAGGCCAGGAACGACTGGCAGCCGAAGAACAACGTGATGGTCCAGGCCAGCGGACTGCGCAACAGGGACCGTGCCGAACTCCCGGAGGTGGCTTCCTCGGTGCGGGCCTGACTGATACCCCGAGAGCCGACGAGCCAGAACAGCAGCGCGACAACCGCCACCAGCGCCCAGGAGCCCAGCGCACCGCGCCAGCCGCCGAGCAGAGGCTCCAGCGGCGGGGTGACCGCGGATCCCAGCGCGCCGCCGCCCTGCAGGGCAGCCGTGTAAACACCGGTCATCAGACCGATCTGGGCGGGAAACGAACCCTTGATCACCACCGGGATGAGCACATTGACCAGCGCGATGCCGCCCGTGGCCACCAGCGTCCCGCCGATCACCACGTAGGGGCCGTCGAGCACGCGGACCACCAGGCCGATGCTGAGGATCACCAGGGCGATCGAGATCGCCCGGCCCAGCCCGACGCGGCGGGCCAACCAGGGCGCGGTCAGGCCCGCGGCGGCAAAACACAGCCCGGGCAGCGTGGTCAACACGCCGGCCCAGACGGCCGAGGCGCCGAGAGATTCACGCATCTCGCCGAGGACCGGTCCGATGCTGGTGATCGCCGGGCGCAGGTTCAGCGCCGTCAGGATCACCGCGACGACCAGGAGCGCTCCGCCTGCCGCCATCGCACCGGGACGGACCTCTACCGCACCGTCCAGCTCGAGCTCCAGATCGTGCTCGTAGCTGTCCGTGGATTCGTTGCGCAGGGTCCTACTCACCCGGCTATGATGCCATACATCCTATGATTGGATGAAAGGCCGAGAAAGGAAGGGCCAAAAGTGCCTCTGGCCACAACACGGCGCACGGGCCTGGTCGACCAGGTCATCGAGCAGTTGCGCACCCTGGTCACCTCGGGCGAATGGCCGGTGGACAGCCGGATTCCCACCGAACCCGAACTGGTCGAGGCGCTCGGAGTCGGGCGCAACACGGTGCGGGAAGCCATTCGGGCGCTGGCACACAACGGCATTTTCGAAGTCCGCCAGGGCGACGGCACCTACGTGCGGGCCACCAGCGAGGTGTCGGCAGCGCTGCGCCGGCTGTGCGGATCCGAGCTGCGCGATGTGCTACAGGTCCGGCGCTGCCTCGAGGTGGAGGGTGCCCGGCTGGCCGCGACCGCCCGCACCGAAGAAGACCTTGCCGAGCTACGCGCTCACCTGGCACACACCGACACCACCGATCACGCGCAGTTCACCCAGTCCGACACCGAGTTCCACCTGGCAGTCGTGCGTGCATCGCACAACCCGGTGCTGATCGAGATCTACCGCGGGCTACTCGAGGCGATCACGGCCAGCGTCGCGACCGCCAGCGCCGCCCCCGGCGGCATGTTCCCGCACGACGAGCTGGTCGAGGCGATCGCTGCCGGAGATGTGGAGCGCGCCGCACGCGAGGCCGCGGGCTTCCTCGACGAGCTCCTGGCGCGGACACCGATTCAGGATTGCTGAGCCGCCGTCAGGTCAGAACGGCGCATCCTCCACCCGGGCCGGCCTGAGCGGCAGCCGCAACAACAGCCGTGCACCGCCCAGTGGACTCTCCAGCAAAGCCGCTGTGCCGCCGTGCAATTCGGCCTGCTGAGCCACCAGGGCCAAGCCCAGCCCAGATCCCGAACGCGACGCGGTAGTGCCGCGGGCGAACCGCTCGAACACCTCGGCGCGCTCGGCCTCGGGCACCCCTGAACCGTTGTCGTCGACGACGATCTGCACGTCATCGGCCGAACTGACCGCACTGAGCCGGATCTCGGTGGCACCACCGTGTTTGACGGCGTTGGCGATGGCGTTGTCGATCACCAGACGCAGGCCCGCGGGCATGCCGAGCATCAGCACCGTCGGAGAGGGCATCAAGGTGGCCCGCAAGCCCGGGTAGGTGCGCAGCGCGTCGTGGGCCGCGCGATCGAGCAGTTCGGTGACATCCATCGGCACGAAGTCCTCGACGGTGGTCAACTCCCCCTGCGCCAACCGCTCCAATGCGGTCAGGGTGCCCTCGATGCGGCTCTGGGTACGCAGCACGTCGCCGATCACCTCTTGACGCTGCTCGGCGGTCATGTCCAGGGTGGACAGCACCTCCAGGTTGGTACGCATCGCCGTCAGGGGGGTGCGCAGCTCGTGGGAAGCGACAGCGGCGAAGTCGCGGGCCGATTCCAGCGCGGCCTTGGTGCGCTCCTGCTCATTGCCGATGCGCGCGAGCATGCCCTCGACCGCCTCGGCGATCTGCACGGCCTCCCGTACACCGCGCACCTGCACCTCATCGGGTTTGGACTGGGCGTTGATGGCACGTGCCTGCTGCGCGAGCAGGCGGAACGGCGTGATCATCACCAGCGAGATCATCCAACCCACCACGATGGTGCTGCCGATGACGCCGCCACAGATCAGCAACACCCGCAGGTGCAGCTCGTCGATCCGGCGCTGCGTCTCGGCCAGCGGTGCACCGAGTGCGATGCTGGCCGGCCCGGCAGTGAACGTCCGCACCCGGTACTCGACCCCGTCGATCGTGGTGTTGGCATAGCCGTTTTCCAGTCTCGGCAAGACGATGTCACTGGGGACCGAGACGCTGACGCCGCCGATGTGCGCGGTGCGGACCAAGCCACCGTCGTCATGCGTGGAGTTGTCCGCCGCACCTTGCTTCGTCGCACTGAGCAGCGTGCTCACGTCGCCGAGGCTGCTCAGCGAATCCAGGCGCCGGTCGAGCTGGCTGTACTGGTCATTGGTGACGCCGATCCACACCCAGGTTCCCAGCGTGATCACGGTGACCACCACCGACAGCGCACCGACGATGACGATCGTGCGCAGCGACAGCACCCGCATCACCGGCCGCAGCACGGGCCGCAACAGGTTGAGCACGCGCTCTTCAAGATTCACCGGCGCTATCTTGCCCGATCCGCGAGGGCGGGTCCCCGGGCACCGCGCCACCCCCCACTCGCCGCCGTCAACTTGTGGTTGACGCATCAGCATCGTCAACCTAGGGTTGACGCATGGTCCAAAACGTCACCCTCACCAACCCCGTCCGCCTCGACGACCTCATCAGCGCAATCAAGAAGGCCCATACCGAACCCCTCGAGCAGTTGATCGACGCGATGATCGCCGCCGATGCCCTCGGCGACATCGCCGACCACCTCATCGGACATTTCGTCGACCAAGCGCGGCGCTCAGGCGCCTCCTGGACCGACATCGGCCAGGCAATGGGTGTCACCAAGCAAGCCGCCCAGAAACGCTTCGTCCCCAAGGTCCCCGATTTCGACCCCGCCGCGCTCGACCCGAGTGCCGGATTCGGCCGGTTCACCCCAAGGGCCAGAAACGTCGTCGTCGCCGCGCAGAACACCGCCCACGCGGCAGGCAATGCCGAAATCGCCCCCGAGCACCTACTGCTGGCCCTGTTCGCCGAACCCGACGGGATTGCCGCCAAACTCCTTGTGAGTCAAGGCATCACCGAAGAAGCCGCTCGTGCTGCCATCACCCTTCCGCCACCGGCAGGCGAGGTTCCGGCACTGATCCCGTTCAACGGGGGCGCCAAGAAAGCGCTGGAACTGACGTTCCGGCAAGCACTTCGACTCGGCCACAACTACATCGGCACCGAACACATCCTGCTCGCCCTGACCGAGGCCGAGGACTCCGACGGGCCACTGCACCACCTCGGTGCCGACCCGCAGCGGTTCGAGACCGAACTGGCCGAAGCACTGGCACCGTTCATGACGACGGCCGAGGACACCGAAGGGGAATGAGCCGGGAATGAAAGCGGTCACCCATCCGTAGAACCAACCGTGATACTCAACGACGCCGCACGCGAACTGATCGGCGCAGGGGCCGACGCCACGCTCGTCACGCTGAACCCGGACGGCAGCCCACAGGTCACCCTCGTCTGGGTGGCGTTGCAGTCCACTCCCGACGGTGACGAGCTCGTCACAGCACACCTGTCCGAACACAAGAAGGTCCGCAATGTCCGCCGCGATCCCCGTGTCGCGGTGACGATCCTCGACCCGGGCCGGGTGGGCGAGGTGATGCGCCCCTATCTGGCGATCACCGGCACCGCCCGCATCTTCGAAGGCGGCGCACCGGAACTCCTCAAGGACCTGGCGCAAACCCTGGCCGCTCCCGACGTTTCGTTCCCGCCGAAGGATGCGCCGCCGGGGTGGCTCACCCGCATCCGGATCGACAAGGTCGGCGGCGTCGGGCCGTGGGTGTCCTGACCCAACCGGCTGTAACACGTTTCAGTCTGTGCGATCATGCCTGGCATGCCTCGCTGGTTTGCGCTCATGTTCACGGCCCTGGTGGTGTCGGTTACCGCCTTTGTGGCTCCGCCGGCGGCCTCGGCCGAAGGCACACCCATCGGCAACATCGGCCAGACCCTGCGGGTGCAGACCGACAACGGCATCGTCGCCGACGTCACCGTGCACGACGTGCTCGCCAGCGACGTTCCGCCAGGCTGGGGCTGGAATGGTTCGCCCCGCTGGCGCGCCCAGGGCGGCCCGTGGCGGGCCCCGGTCACGGTGACCACCATCGCTGCGCCCAACCCGTACGCGATGGCACTGGCGTTCACGTTCAACGGCGTCACCCCTTACGCCGACGCGTACGAGCCCAAGCACACCGATGCGCCCAACCGGCTCGAAGCGGCTCTGCGCAACGCGCCCCCGGGCGCCACCGTCAACGGCGACGTCTACTGGGACGTCTACCGCGCACTGGTCACCAATGTGGTGTTGACCGACACCAAGTCGGGAAAGCACCTGGCGCAATGGAATCTGTGGCAGCCGGGCGCTCCCCTGCCGTGATCACCGACGAGCGGCCGCGTACGGAGCCATGCAGGTAGCGCCCGCCACGGCAGCTGATCTTCCGGAACTCGCCGCGGTCGCGGCCGCCACATTTCCCTTGGCTTGTCCCCCGTCGGTGACCCCGGAAAACGTCGCCGCATTCATCGCCGAAAACCTGTCCGAGGAACGCTTCGGCGAGTACCTCACCGATCCGAACCGGATCGTGCTGGTGACGCGGGAGGATTCGATCACGGGATACGCCATGCTGATCCACGGTGTGCCCGACGACCACGATGTCCAGCGGGCGGTGACTTTGCGGCCCGCACTGGAACTGTCGAAGATCTACGTGCTGCCCGGCCGGCACGGCGAAGGTGTGGCCCAGGCGTTGATGTCGGCGGCCCTGGAGGCCGGGACCGAATCCGGGGCCGGCTGCATGTGGCTGGGGGTCAACCAGCACAACCACCGCGCCCAGCGCTTCTACACCAAGAACGGCTTCACCATCAGCGGCACCAAGACCTTCCGGCTCGGCACCCGCACCGAGGACGACTACGTGATGACCCGGCCGGTCTAAACGGTCCTCTGCGCCGCGGCGGTCAAGGCGAGCAGCCGCGAGGTGGCCCTCAGGTACTTCTTCCGGAACCCACCGGCCACCATCTCCGGACTGAAAATGGTGTCCAGCTTGGTCCCTGACGCCAGCACCGGAACACCCGCGTCGTACAGGCGGTCGGTCAACGCCACGAGCCGCAGTGCCACACTCTGATCCTCGATCGGATGCACCCCGGTGATGAACACCTCGGTCACCCCTTCGACCAAAGCGTGATAGCGCGACGGGTGCATGGTGGCCAGATGCGCGCACAGCGCATCGAAGTCGTCGAGCGTCGCGCCGTCGACACCCTCGGCCCGCTGTGCCACCTCCTCATCGGAGAGCGGCTCGGGCGCCGGCGGCAGATCGCGATGCCGATAGTCGGGGCCCTCGATGCGGACCGTGGTGAAAATCTGGGCCAGCGTGTTGATCTCGCGCAGGAAGTCCTGCGCGGCGAACCGGCCCTCACCCAACTGTTCGGGCAGGGTGTTGGAGGTGGCCGCGATCGACACCCCACGCTCCACCAACGCCGAGAGCAACCGCGAGATCAACGTCGTGTTACCCGGGTCGTCCAGCTCGAACTCGTCGATGCACACAACGACATACTCGGAAAGCAGGTCGATGCACTCGTTGTAGCCGAACACCCCGGCCAATTGGGTCAGCTCGCCGAACGTCGCGAACGCCGCCGGATATCCCGCGGCCGCCTCGTCCTTGGAAAGTGTGTAATAGGTCGAGGCCAACAGGTGGGTCTTGCCGACGCCGAACCCGCCGTCCAGGTACAACCCGACCCCGGGCAGCACCTCGCGCTTGCCGAACAGCTTCTTCTTGCCGGCCCGCCTCAGCGCTGCCTGCTCACAGAAATCGCGGCACGACTGCACCGCGGCGGCCTGAGACGGTTCGGACGGGTCCGGGCGATAGCTGTCATAGCTGACGTCGGCGAACGTCGGCGGCGGAACCAACTGTGCGACCAGCCGCTCGGGCGTGACGGTGGGATGACGATCGGCAAGATGAGCGACGCCGCTGGACCCGTGCATGGAGGCAGCGTAACGACGTGCTCCAATTCAGTTCATGTCCGATGACACCGCCGGAACAGACCTGACCGTGCTGGGAAATGTCGACAAAATCACCGACGGCCGGCTGGCCGATTACTACGCCTATCCCGATGACCTGCAGAGATGCTGGGTTCGCGGCAACATGATCAGCAGTCTGGACGGCGGCGCCACCGACGACGGCAAGTCCGGCGGACTGGGCGGTCCGGGTGACCGGGCTGTGTTCAATCTCATGCGCCACACCGCCGACGTCATCCTGATGGGCGCCGCCACCGTACGGATCGAGAACTATTCGGGCGTCCAGCTGACGGTCGCACAACGCCAGGAGCGGCAACGTCGCGGCCAGGCCGAGGTGCCGCCGATCGCCGTCGTCACCGCGTCGGCCGATCTCGAGCATGACGCCAAGTTCTTCACCCGCACCGAGGTGGCACCACTGATCCTCACCGCCACCAAGACCGTCGGCGAGGCACGGCACCGGCTGGGTACCGTCGCCGAGGTACTCGACGCCTCCGGTGCCGATCCAACCCGAGTGGACCCGGCGGTGGCACTGCGAATCCTCGCCGAACGCAAACTCTTCCGGGTGTTGACCGAGGGCGGTCCCCAACTACTGAGCCTGCTGATCGAGCAGGACCTGCTCGACGAGTTGTGCCTGACGGTGGCTCCGATCCTGGTCGGCGGCGTGGCACGGCGCATCGCCACCGGCCCGGGCCAGGCACACACCCGGATGCGGCCGTCACACCTGCTCACCGATGACGACGGCTACCTGTACACCCGCTACGTCCGCGGGTAGATGCGCCGACGAGCGCTGGCGCGAGGAGCATCGGCACTGTCTGTCGCTACTGTGGTCAGCATGCGTCATCAGCTGGTGAAAGCCCTGAGAAGGTCCGCGGTCGCCGCGCCCGTTCTGTCACTGGGAGTGCTCACCGCTTGCGCACCGCTGTTCGCCGCAGATCCGCGGTATGCCACCGATTCCGGCGCTCACCCGCAGGGACAACCCGTGAGCACGTCGGCGGCCCCACCCGGTCCGCCCGGCATCGAAGCCCCCAAGAACGACCTGTCCTGGCGCGACTGCACGCCTCGGGTGTTCAGCGGGGCCGGCGTGCAACCGCCCACCGGCGTCACGCTGGACTGCGCGACCTACGACGCCGATCTCGACCCGATCAGCGGGGCCACCGGCACGGTCAGCATCGGCGTCGTGCGGGCCCGCTCGACGCAGACCCCGCCCGACGCCGGCCCGCTGGTGATGACCACCGGGACCGACATCCCCACCTCGGTGCAGCTGCCGACCTGGCTGGCGCGCTCGGGAACCGACATCCTCAAGACCCATCCCATCGTCGCCGTGGACCGGCGCGGCATCGGCATGTCCGACGCACTCGATTGCCGCGACGTCTACGACCGCCAGGAAATGCAGGACCAGACCCAGTTTCAGGCCGGCGACGATCCGGTGGCCAATCTGCGCGAAGTCACCATGACCGCCACCACCAGTTGCACCGACACCATTGCCCCGGGCGACTCGGCTTACGACAACGCGCATGCCGCCGAAGACCTGGAGCGGCTGCGCAGCACCTGGGACGTGCCCACCCTGGCCCTGCTCGGTGTCGGCAACGGCGCCCAGGTGGCCCTGGCCTACGCCGGTTCGCACCCCAACAAAGTGTCGCGACTGGTCCTGGACTCCCCGCTGCCGCTGGCAATCGGCGCCGAGGCGGCTGCCGAGCAGCGGGTCAAAGGCCAGCAGGCCGCACTGGACGCGTTCGCCGCGCAGTGCGTGGCCACCAACTGCCCACTGGCGCCCGACCCCAAGGGTGCCGTCGACTCCCTGCTGGCCGATGCGCGCGCCGGCCGAGGGCCCGCCGGGGCCTCGGTGGCCACGCTGGCCGACGCCATCACCACCGGAATGGGCTTCCCTCAGGGCGACCGGCTGGCCGCCACCAACAATTTGGCGACCGCACTCGCCGCGGCTCGCGCCGGTGACGCCGGCCCGATCTCGGGCTTGATCACCCAGGCCGAAAACCTGCGCCAGACCGACGGCCAGTTCGTCAACTCCTGCAGCGACGCGCTGAACCGACCGACCCCGGACCGCGTTCGCGAACTCGTGGTCGCCTGGGGCAAGCTCTACCCGCAGTTCGGCGCGGTCGGCGCGCTGAACCTCGTCAAATGCCTCAACTGGCCCAGCAGCACGGCACCGAAAGACCCGAAGGACCTCAAGATTCCGGTGCTGCTGCTCGGCGTGCGCAATGACCCGATCGTCGGCAACGAGGGCGTCGCGGCCGTGGCCGCGACCGTCATCAACGCCGGCTCCAACAACCGTCGGGTGATGTGGCAAGGCGTCGGCCACGGGGCCAGCATCTACACCGCGTGCGCATTGCCCCCGCTGACCGGTTATCTCGACAGCGGCAACCTGCCCGAGACCGACACGTACTGTCCTGCCTGACGCCGGGCGCGATCGGCGTCGGTATAAGGTTCGCTGGTGGCCGAAGCAGAATCCCCGACCAATGCCGCCAGAGTCGGTCTTCTGAATATTTTCCGTCCCCGCACCTCTGCGCCGAGCACCGCCACGGTGCTGCGCTCGGTGCTGTGGCCGCTCGCGATCCTGTCGATCATCCACCGCAGCTACGTGCTGGCCACCAACGGCTACATCACCGACGACTTCGGTCCGGTGTACCGCGCGGTGTCCAACTTCCGGCGGCACTGGGCCATCTACAACGAGCATTTCAGCTACGTCGACCCGCACTATCTGTACCCGCCCGGCGGCACGTTGCTCCTGGCGCCGTTCGGCTTCCTGCCGGAGTTCGCCTCCCGGTTCTGGTTCGTGGCGATCAACGCCGTGGCCGTCATCATCGCGGCCGCCGTTCTGGTGCGGCTCTTCAAGTTCTCGCTCACCTCGGTTGCGCTCCCGGCCCTGCTGCTGGCCATGTTCTGCACCGAATCCGTCACCAACACACTGGTTTTCACCAACATCAACGGCTGCATTCTGCTGGGTGAGGTGCTGTTCTTCTGGTTCCTTCTCAAATCCGGCAGCCGCAACGAACTGCTGGCCGGGGCGGCGATCGGCCTGACGCTGGTGGTGAAACCGTCGCTGGCGCCCTTGCTCTTGTTGCCGTTGCTCAACCGTCAGTGGCGCACGATGATCACCGCGTTCGGGGTACCCCTGGTGTTCAACGCGGTGGCCTGGCCGCTGTCCGCGGACCCGATGGGCTTCGTGCGCAACACCGCGCCCTACATCCTGCAGACGCGGGACTACTTCAACTCCTCGATCCTGGGCAACGGCATCTACTACGGGTTGCCGATGTGGTTGATCATCGTGTTCCGGGTGGCGGCGGTGGTGCTGACGGTCATCAGCCTGTGGCTGCTGTACCGCTACTACCGCGAACGCGACCAATTGTTCTGGATGCTCACCTCGTCGGGTGTGCTGCTGATCGGTTCGTGGCTGGTGCTCGGACTCGCTCAGGGCTACTACTCGATGATGCTGTTCCCGTTCCTGATGACGGTGGTGCTACCGAACTCGGTGATCCGCAACTGGCCGGCGTGGCTGGCGGTCTACGGGTTCATGACCATGGACCGCTGGCTGTTGTGGAGGTGGCCCACCACCGGCCGGTTCCTGGAGTACATGAAGATCACCTACGGCTGGTCGCTCATGCTGGTCGTGGTGTTCTGTGTGCTGTATTTCCGTTATCTGGACGCCAAGCAGGACGGCCGGCTCGACGATGGCATCGACCCGCCGTGGCTGAGCCGGGCCAAAGAAGCCGAATCAGTCTGAGGTGAACTGCATGACCTGTCCCGCCAGCCGGGTCCGGGTCCGCATCGCCAGACCGTGCCGCGCACACACCTGATCGAGTTCGTCGGGATTCACCAGCCGAAACGGTGACCGGTCCAGCCGGTGGATCGCCGTCGCCATCGGGGTGCGGGTCAGGTCGTAGCCGGTGAACACCCCGCCGGGCCGCAGCACCCGGGCGATCTCGGCGATCGCCTGCTCCCACTCGACGATGTGGTGCAGCATCAGGCAGCTGAGCACCGAATCGAACGAGTCGTCGGCGAACGGCAGGTCGGTGGCGTCCGCGCCGCGCACGGTCACCTCCGGATAGGACTGCAGCCGCTGGGCCGCGGTACGCACCATCACCGGGTCGAAATCGGTCGCGGTGATGGCAAGCTCAGGATTGGCCCGCCGCAGGCGCTCCGCGATATCTCCACTGCCCGAACCGATTTCGAGAACATCACGGCCCAGTCGATCCAGTGGAATGCTGCCGAACACCGCCTTGCCGGTCCCGCCGCGCCACAACGCGGTCTGACAGAAGGCACGCTCGATCTGTGACATTGCCGGCATCTGAGCTCCCTTGTCTTGGTGGACTTCCAGCATGGCCGATCCGTGACGGACGCAGCTTGTACAGATCGGCCGTATGAGAGATTGAGCGGGTGAGCGGCGATCGCGACGGGGCATGGTCGGGCGCGGTGGCGGTCGTCGCGGGCGCGCTCTGCTACACCGGCACATTGTCCGACGCGCGACCACACCACCACGTCGCCGCGCAGGTGGTGCGGGCCTTCGCGGGTACGTTCGAGCTGTCCGATGCGCGCGGACGCCGCGCCGTCACCTCGGCCGCTGTCATTCCGCCCGGAGTTGACCACGGCATCCGCATTCTCGAACCCACCTCCGGTGTACTGGTCTTCCTCGACCCGACCGTGTTCGGCCGCACCGGCCCCGTCAGTGACGATGTGGCCGAGTGGGTGTCGGCCGGCCGCCAACTGCCCTGCTGGACAAGCCCGCTACCTCCAGAACAACTACTCGACGAGCTGATGGCCGCACCGCCCGACGGGTATGCCCGGCCGACGGCGGACATCTGGCATCCCAGCGTGCTCGCCGCGGTCGAGCTGATCCCGCGCCTGCTTCCGGGCCAGGTCCGGCTCACCGACGTCGCAAGACAGGCGGCCCTGTCCCCGGGGCGACTTGGCCGGTTGTTCAATGATCAGGTGGGACAGTCGATTCCGACGTACGTGCGCTGGGCACGGTTGCGCTGCGCCGTCGAGGCGGTGCGGGATGGCGCGTCACTCACCGACGCGGCACATGCGGCCGGGTTCACCGACAGCGCACACGCCAATCGGGTGTGCCATGAGATGTTCGGCCTCTCGCCGAGTGCGGCGAGCCGAGACCTGGTGTGGGCGTAACGGCGGTCTGCCCGGGATCGGTGGCGCTGACCACCGAGCAGAACGTAACTTGGGGATATGACAACCGACGGCCCCAAGCTGCAGCTCACCGACGACGAGTGGCGCGAGAAGCTGACCCCCGAGGAGTTCGCGGTGCTGCGCCGCGCGGGCACGGAGCGGCCCTTCACCGGCGAGTACACCGACACCAAGACCGAGGGTGTGTACGAGTGCCGGGCCTGCGGTGCCGAGTTGTTCCGCAGCACCGAGAAGTTCGAATCCCATTGCGGCTGGCCGTCCTTCTTCGATCCGGCCGATTCCGCTGCGGTGATTCTGCGATCGGACACGTCATTGGGGATGCGCCGTGTCGAGGTGCTGTGCGCGAACTGCCACAGCCACCTGGGGCACGTGTTCGAAGGCGAGGGGTATCCCACCCCGACCGACCAGCGGTACTGCATCAACTCGATCTCACTGAAGCTGGTGCCCAAAACGGAGTGACGCCCCTGCAGCCGCTCCAACAGCGGGCCATCTTGGCCCAGCAGGTTGACCCCACCGCGCCCAAACCGATTGCAGGCCCATCCCATCAGGACGTTGTCACGCCATCCGAGTGCCACGCATCCCAATGTCACGCATCCCAATGTCACGCTAATGGGGAGGGAACGGCGGATCTTCGAGCGGTGTGGCGTGGTTGGGAGGACGCTGTTTAACCGAGCCGCCGGCCGGTGAGCGTTGAGTTACGCCGAAGCGATGGTCGACTTCTAACTCCAGA
>NZ_VCMY01000043.1:0-48870 GCF_005924235.1 Mycobacterium sp. DBP42 | reverse complement strand
TAAGAGACAGGGGGTAGGTGTACTGCGACGGGGCGGTACTCGGCACCGAGAAACAGCCGTAAGACCTGCAGCGTGACACCCAGAGACAACTCGACGGCCTGGGCTTGCGGCGGTGACGGATCCAGGACGTACTCGAATTCAAAGCGCCGCAGATCGGGGTCGAGGTGTGTGGTCACCCGCGCGGTGATCGACGGGCTGTAGGCCGCCATGAACTTGTCGAAGATCGTGAAGGCTTCGGCGACGGTGTCGGCGTTGCGTCCTGCCAGCCCGACCGGGCCGAGGATGTCGATACCTTGACGGAGCGCCAAACGCCGTCCGAAATCGGGGGTTTCGAGCACGGCAGCGGTGTCTTCGAGCATCTGGGCGCCATTGGGCAGGGAGATGAACCGGTCGTGGCGACCGACATCGTCATACGGAATGTGGGCTGCGGTGACCAGAGCGCGACTGTCCCCGCCGAGTTCGGTGACGAGCTGGTGAAAATTCGTCAGCGCCGTCCCCCGGATCACGGCCATGTCCCACAATGTCAAAGATTTGTCCCGAAATGTCAAGACAGCAGCTGTCAGTTTGCTGCAGAGTAGATGCCCGGGTCGGGGTGAATCGGCTGTGCGGCTTGCCCCCAGTGGTCGGCTACACAGCCCGAGTTCCTGTTGATGAGAGGGGCGCGGTGTCTGACGTGCAAGGTGACCAGTTGGTGGCGGCGGTTCTACCGGACGGCGGCGTTTTGCCGTTCCCGCCAGTTCCATCGGCCAGTATCGCGGGCCGCACGTTGCAGGAGTCGACGTACCAGCCGCGGCAGGTACCGAAGCGACTGCACGATGACTCGCCGAACATCGTCATCGTCCTCATCGACGACGCAGGCCCCGGCCTGCCCTCGACATTCGGCGGCGAGGTGCAGACCGCGACCCTGGATCGGATCTGCGGTGAAGGCGTGTCCTACAACCGCTTTCACACCACCGCCATGTGCTCGCCGACCCGGGCCTCGTTGCTGACCGGCCGCAACCACCACGAGATCGGCAACGGCCAGATCGCCGAGCTGGCCAACGACTGGGACGGCTACGCGGGCAAGATCCCGCGGTCGAGCGCCACCGTGGCCGAAGTGCTCAAGCAGTACGGCTACGCGACCTCGGCGTTCGGGAAGTGGCACAACACCCCCGCGGAAGAGACCACCGCGGCAGGGCCGTTCGAGAACTGGCCCACGGGTTTGGGTTTCGAGTACTTCTATGGATTCCTGGCCGGTGAGGCCTCGCAGTACGAACCGAACCTGGTGCGCAACACCACCGTTGTCGCCCCGCCGAAGACCGCCGAAGAGGGATACCACCTGTCGGAGGATCTCGCCGACGACGCCATCTCCTGGCTGCGCCGGCACAAGGCGTTCAACGCCGACAAACCGTTCTTCATGTATTGGGCCAGCGGTGCCATCCACGGCCCGCACCACATCATGAAGGAGTGGGCGGACAAGTACGCGGGTAAATTCGATGACGGCTGGGACGCTTACCGGGAGCGCGTCTTCGAGCGCGCCAAGGACAAGGGCTGGATCCCGCAGGACTGCGCCCTGACCGAGCGTGATCCTCAGCTCGCGGCGTGGGACGACATCCCCGAGGACGAGAAACCCTTCCAGCGCCGCCTGATGGAAGTGGCGGCCGGCTACGGCGAGCACGTCGACGTCCAGGTCGGCCGCATCGCCGACGAGCTCGAATCGCTGGGCTATTCCGACAACACTCTGTTCCTGTACATCTGGGGCGACAACGGGTCGTCGGGCGAAGGCCAGAACGGCACCATCGCCGAGCTGTTGGCGCAGAACGGGATTCCCACCACGGTGCGCCAGCACATCGATGCCCTCGACGAGCTCGGCGGCCTCGACGTCCTGGGTTCGCCTCTGGTCGACAACCAGTACCACGCGGCGTGGGCTTGGGCGGGCAGCACTCCGTACAAGGGAATGAAACTGCTCGCCTCCCACCTGGGAGGCACGCGCAACCCGATGGCGGTGCGCTGGCCGGCCAAGATCAACGCGGACGCCGCTCCCCGCGATGTGTTCCTGCATTGCAACGACATCGTGCCGACCATCTACGACATCGTCGGCATCGCACCGCCGCACACGGTGAACGGCGAACCCCAGACGCCGCTCGCGGGATCCAGTTTCGCCCGCACGTTGGCTGACCGAAATGCACCCGGCGGCAAGAAGACCCAGTACTTCGAGATCATGGGTAGCCGTGGTATCTACCACGACGGTTGGATGGCCTCGGCGCGCGGGCCGCGGCTGCCGTGGGTGCCGGGCCAGCCGCCCGGTATCGCCACCTGGACCCCCGACAACGACGTGTGGGAGCTCTACCACCTCGACGAAGACTGGTCGCAGGCCCACGATCTCGCCGCGGAACAGCCCGAGAAGCTGGCTCAGATGCGGGAGATGTTCATGGTCGAGGCGGCCCGCAATGCGGTGCTGCCCGTCGGTGGTGGCCTGTGGGTTCCGGTCTATCACCCCGAGCTGCGCATCGCCCCGCCGTACAAAGAGTGGGAGTTCTCGGGGGACACCATCCGGATGCCGGAGTTCTGTGCGCCTGCGCTGGGCAACAAGAACAACGTCGTCACCATCGACGTCGACATTCCCGCCAACGCCAACGGGGTGCTGTACGCCCTCGGCGCCGCGGCCGGTGGGCTGACCCTCTATCTGGACGAGGGCCAACTCTGCTACGAGTACAACCTCTTCATCCTGTCGCGCACGAAGATCCGCTCTGCCGGCAAGGTGCCGCCGGGGCGGGCCACCATCACCGTGACCACCCAGTACGCCGATCCCCGCCCGGCCGGCCCGCTCGACATCACCGTTGCGCGCAACGGCGAAACACTCGCCAGTGGTCAGGTCCCGATCAGCGCACCGTTGTTGTTCACCGCCAACGACTGCCTGGACATCGGGACCTGCCTGGGTTCACCGGTATCGCTCGACTACCGCGAACGCGCACCGTTCCCGTTCGAGGGGCAGATTCACCGCGTGCACGTCACCTACACCTAGCCGGCAGAAGACCCGAGAAAGGAACGACTTTTCGTGAAGAAGGATCGGCGCACGGCCAAATGGCTGGTCGCGCTCGGCACCACGATGCTGATGATGGCCACGCTGGCATGTTCGCCGTCGTCGCCGGAAAAGTCCGGCCAATCCGGCTCGGGGCAGCTGACACCCGACGAGGCCAAGGCCATCGCCCTGGATGCGTACGTCTACGGTTACTCCCTGGTCACCGTTGAGATGACGCGACGCGTTATGACCAATGTGGACAAGCCTGAAGCGCCGCGGGCTCCGATGGGGCAGCTCATGCGGATGCGGGAGTACCCCAACGCACAGTTCCGTGACGTCACCGCGCCCAACGCGGACACGCTGTACACAAACGGGTTCATCGACGTCAAGGATGAGCCCTGGGTGCTGAGCCTGCCGGACGCCCACGACCGCTACTACCTGTTCCCGATGCTCGACGGCTACACCAACGTGTTCGAGGTTCCCGGGAAGCGCACTACGGGCACTGGTCCGCAGACCTACGCCATCACCGGGCCCGGCTGGAAGGGCGCGCTGCCCGCAGGCGTGAAGGAGTACAAGTCACCCACCTCGACGGTGTGGCTGCTGGGCCGCATCTACTGCGATGGCACCCCCGAGGACTACGCCGCCGTGCACAAGCTGCAGGACGAGATCTCGTTGGTGCCGCTCAGCTCGTACGGCAAGCCCTACACCCCGCCGGCCGGCAAGGTCGATCCCTCCATCGACATGAAGACCCCGGTTCGCGATCAGGTCGAGAAGCTGAGCACCGAGGACTTCTTCAATCTGATGGCCACCCTGATGAAAGACAACCCGCCCGCCGAGGCGGACAAGCCGATCGTGGACAAGATGGCCGAACTCGGCATCGCACCGGGGGAGAAGTTCGACATCAACAAGCTCGGCTCCGATGTCGCGGCGGCTCTGCAGTCGGTTCCCAAAGAAGGGGTCGACAAGATCATGGCCCGCTTCAAAGAGTTGGAGGACGTCAACGGCTGGCGGTTCACCACCCAGACCGGTCAGTACGGCACCGACTATCTGCAACGCGCCGTGATCACCGCCATCGGGTTGGGTGCCAACCGGCCCCAGGACGCGGTCTACCCGACTTCTGAAGCAGATGCCGACGGCCAGGCCTACGACGGCGCCAACAAGTACACGCTGCACTTCGACAAAGGCCAGTTCCCACCCGTCAACGGGTTCTGGTCGCTGACCATGTACGACGAGGCATTCTTCTTTGTCGACAACCCGCTCAACCGCTACACGCTGAGCCAGCGGAACGACTTCGTCACCAACCCGGACGGGTCGGTCGATCTGTATCTGCAACGCGACAACCCCGGGCCGCAGAAGGAAGCCAACTGGCTGCCCGCACCACACGGAAAGTTCAACCTCATGCTGCGGCTGTACTGGCCGAAGGAGACCGCGCCATCGATCATCGACGGCACGTGGAAGCCGCCGGCCGTCAGGAAGGTTTCCTGACAAGGATTACCAGGAACTTGCCAACGAAAACGAGGTGGCTGCCAGACCTCTGGCAGCCACCTCGTTTTCTCGGGTGTAGCGGTGAGCTAGATGTGCACCGCCCGGTGGCGATGACGGAGCAAGCGGGTCAACCAGCGAACATCGATCAACATTACGTCGGCCTTTCTGTCAGGCGCTTTTGATAAGCAGGGGGAGCAACCGGCGGCGTGCCGTATTGCCTTCGGCGAAGTGATGCAGGGCTTCTGGCACCGAGGAGCTGAGCGGAACGCCCACCTCCTGGCGGCGAATCTCGGTGACGACCGGCTGGCTGGCCACCACTGACCAGTCCACGCCGAGCTCACCGCACTTTTCGTCGATGTCGTAGAACAGTGAGATCGCCTGCGGTGCTAAGCTGTTCACGCCACTCAGATCGAGTGTCAACGGCTTCTCCGCAAGGATGAACCGATTCACGTACGACGCGATCTGGTCGATGTTGTTGCTGTCGATATCTCCCTTGACGGTCACCACTGTCGCCAGCTGGCGGCATACCGCGCGCATGGATGCGCCCTCGCAGATGACTGCCGAGTTTCCGTACCGAAAGTGTCGATCCATTGCCGGGGTGTTGTTCGTGAATGTCATGATCAGCCTCCCGCCTTCTTTCCTGAGCTCTGGCTGAGCTCCGTCGCGTCAACCTGTCCACAAAGTTATGCGGGCAATCTAAGGCGGCTGGGTGCCAGCGTTAATACTTTGCTAAGAACCCTCGGGGGCTTACTCGTCGGTAAGGTTCACACGATCAGTACGTCGAGCGTTCGCGGTCCGTGGACGCCTTCTACGCGCTGTAATTCGATGTCGCTGGTGGCGCTGGGGCCGGAGATGAAGGTCAGCGGTCGTGTCGGCGCCAGCTCGGCGAACGCCTGCGGCACGGTGTCGACGATCTGGTCTGCCCGCACCACACAGAGGTGATGGTCGGGCACCAGGGTCAGCGCGCGCCGCCCCTGCGTGGGGCCGGCGTCCAGCACGATCGTCCCAGTCGCGGCGATACCGAGCGCGCATCCAGTCAGCACCGCATCGGCTCGGTCGAGTTGCTCGACGCCCAGCGCCGGCTCGTCGGCGACGGTGGTCAGCCCCGCCACCCATTCGGGCGGCACGTCAGCGGGGATGACCACGCTGGCGTGCGGTCCGACCAGTTCGCGGACCGTCGACGCGATCGCCGCGGCCTCGATGCGGTGTACGCGGGCCCGATACTCGGCGACCGTCGTGGCGAACCGTTCGACGTTGCCGGTGCCGGTCAGCGGCTCGCGGTGGTAGTCCCGCGGGACCACGACGGGCCGGGGCGGCGCGGACGCCAGGGCGGCACCGACCCGGCCGAGTACCGCGGCCCTGGCCTCGGGCGTCGGGCCGCTCATTCGTGGCCCCCGTCGTGCGTCCGGCTCCACCATTGCCGGAACGTCTCGGGTGGTGGTTCCGGAATGTCGCGGCTGGCGGTCCACTTCGACGCCGGCCAGGGCAGTGCGGAGATGCGGTGATCGCGCCCGGCGATCAGCCGCCCGGCGCTCAGAGCCTTCTCGGCCAACGAGAACCGGCCCGCACCGGCCATGGCCCAGCCCGCGGCCTTCATGGCCAGGTCCTGCCCGGACGGAAGGACCCCTCGTGCTCCCCTTTCTTCGTCGACCTGCTGCGCGCGCAGGTGCACCAGGATCGACGGGATGTCGATGCGGACCGGACAGGCTTCGAAGCACGCGCCGCACAGCGACGAGGCGTACGGCAGGCTGGCGTTGGGGTCATCGTGGCCGGTGGTGCCGGTGAGCTGAGGACTCAGGATCGCGCCGATCGGGCCCGGATAGACAGAGCCATAGGCGTGGCCGCCGGTGCGTTCGTAGACCGGGCACACATTCAGGCACGCGCTGCACCGGATGCAGTGCAGGGCGGCGCGGCCGACCTCGTCGGCCAGGACACGGGTGCGGCCGTTGTCCAGCAGGACCAGGTGGAACTCCTGTGGGCCATCGCCGGGGTGCACGCCGGTCCACATCGAGGTGTACGGGTTCATCCGTTCCGCCGTCGACGAGCGGGGCAGCAACTGCATGAAGACCTCGAGATCGGCGAACGTCGGCACGATCTTCTCGATACCCATCACGGTGATCAGCGTCCGCGGCAGCGTCAGGCACATCCGTCCGTTGCCTTCGGACTCCACGACCGCGAGCGTTCCGGTTTCGGCGATACCGAAGTTGGCACCGCTGATCGCGACGTTCGTGGTGAGGAACTTGCGGCGCAGATGTGCCCTGGCCGCCATGGCCAGTACCCGGGGCTCGTCGGTGAGCTCACCGGCGTCGGGCATCTCGCGCGTGAAGATCTCCCGGATCTCGGCGCGGTTGCGGTGGATGGCCGGCACCAGGATGTGGCTGGGTTTGTCGTGGCCGAGCTGCACGATGAGCTCCGCCAGATCGGTTTCGAAGGCGGCGATGCCCTGGGCTTCCAGGTATTCGTTGAGTCCGATCTCCTGGGTGGCCATCGACTTGACCTTGACCACCTCGTCGGAGCCGGTGGCGCGGACGAGGTCGGCCACGATGCGGTTGGCCTCGTCGCCGTCGCGGGCCCAGTGCACCACACCGCCGCGCCGGGTGACGTTGTCCTCGAGCTGTACCAGCAGTTCGGGAAGCCGTGCCATCACGTCCTGCTTGAGGGCGCTGCCCGCGGCCCGCAGCTGCTCCCAGTCGTCGCATTCGCGAATTGCGTTGAGCCGCTTGGTGCGAATGGTTTGGGTGGCATGGCCGATGTTGCGGCGCAACTGAGAGTCGGCGAGCGCGGTACGGGCGGCTTGCGGAAACGGCGCGTCGCCTCGCAGGTTGCCGACGCCGGGGGTGCCCAGGAAGGTGGTCATGGGTGGGCTGCCAGGATCTCGGCCAGGTGCACGGTGCGCACCCCCGCACGCAGCCGGCTCAGCCCGCCCCCGATGTGCATCAGGCACGACGAGTCACCGGCGCTGCACACCTCGGCGTCGGTCTCCAGGACGTGGGCCATCTTGTCGGCCAGCATCGCCGTGGACGTGTCGGCGTTCTTGATCGCGAACGTTCCGCCGAAGCCACAACAGGATTCGGCCTCGGGTAACGGCACCAGCGTCAGACCTCCCACATTGCGCAGCAGCCGCAGTGGTTTGTCACCCACCCCGAGCATGCGCAGCGAGTGGCAAGTGGGGTGATAGGTGACGCGGTGCGGATAGTAGGCGCCGACGTCGTCGACACCGAGTACATCGATCAGGAACTCGGACAGCTCGTACGTCTTGGCGGCCAGGTTCTCGGCTCGGGTGCCCAGGGTTTCGTCGCCCGCGCGACGGGCCATCATCGCGTGCTGGTGACGCGCCGAACCCACGCATGAGCCCGACGGGGCGACCACGGCCTCGCAGTTGGCGGATTCGAAAGCCTCGACGTGATTGCGCACCAGCGCGGTGGCTTCCTTGAGATAGCCGGTGTTGACATGCATTTGGCCGCAACATGTTTGGCCTTTCGGAAAGACAACGTGATGGCCGAGGCGCTCGAGCAACTGGACGGTGGCGATCGCCGCGGGAGGAAACATGGCATCGGCCAGGCAGGTCGCGAACAGGGCGATTCGCATGCGTTCTCCTAGGAATCCCGGTGCCACTGCGCGCCGCGGTAGTGCTCCCACGGGTTGTAGTCGGCGAGCAGCTCCTGCTGCGGAGGACGTTCGGCCTCCGGCACATGCTGCAGGTTGATCCGCACCCGGTACCAGATCGAGCTCGGGCCGCGCATGCCGTCGAGCAGGATGTCGACGGGCTCCAGACGTTCGGCCGCCGCGGGATGACGTTCACGCCACACATCCAGTGCCGCCATCGCCTCGTCTTTGGTCTTGGTCTTGGCGATCTCGATCAGCGGCATCGAAGAAACGCGCCTGCCGTCACCGCTTCGTCCGGCTCCCTTGGGGGCCTTCTCGGCCGGGCCGAGCTCCTTGGCCAACGCCAGCAACGGGTCCAACTCGCCGACCGTGACATCCATGCCCTCCCACGGGTCGCCGATGGCGGCGAACCGGTCGGGCACCGTGGTCACCGTGAACGCCTCCGGGTGGCACTCGTCGACCTCGTCCCAGCGCAACGGGGTGGACACCCTCGCGTCGGGGGTGGCCCGGACGGAATAGGCAGAGGCGACTGTGCGGTCCTTGGCGTTCTGGTTGAAGTCGACGAACACCCGGGCGCCCCGTTCTTCCTTCCACCACCGGGCCGTCGCGAGGTCGGGAACGCGTCGCTCCACTTCGCGGGCCACCGTCTCGGCAGCCAGGCGCACCTTGGTGAACGGCCACCTCGGGTGGATGCGGGCATAGATGTGGAAGCCGCGCGACCCCGACGTCTTGGGCCACGCCGTCAGACCGTATTCCTCCAGCACCTCGCGGGCCACCTGGGCGACATCGACGATCTGCGGCCAGTCGACCCCGGGCATCGGGTCCAGGTCGACCCGCAATTCGTCGGGATGGTCGAGGTCCTCAGCGCGCACCGGGTGTGGGTTCAAGTCGACGCACCCCAGGTTCACGGCCCACGCCAGCCCCGCAACATCACGCAGGACGGCTTCCTTGGCCGAGGTACCGGATCGGTACTTGAGCTCGGCGACGTCCACATAGTCCGGCCGCTTCTCCGGTGCCCGCTTCTGGAAGATGGCCTCGACGGCGATGCCCTTGACGAACCGTTTGAGGATCATCGGACGCCCGTACACACCGCGTAACGCGCCGTCGGCCACTGACCGGTAGTAGTTGATGAGGTCCAGCTTGGTCACGTGCGCGTCTGGGAAAACCACCTTGTCGGGATTGCTGACGGCCACCTCGAGGCCGTCGATCTCCAGCGACACTGCACCGGCCATGACCACATGGTAGTTACCGCCCGCGGTGCGATAGGTGTCACATATTGTGGCGACATGCCAAGTCTGTCTTATCTGCCGGCGAACCTGACCGCGAAGGCCAAGCAGTACGCCGAGCGCGGCGCAGCCGAATTGCACTATGCGCGCAAGATGTTCGAGGCCGGCGCGCTGCGGCTGGAGCCGCCACAGAACGTCCTGGCCATGCTCGGGGATATCCGCACCTGGGGCGAGATCGGGATGATCCCGGCGCTCAACGCGCGTCGGCACCCCGAGCGTGTCGCAGTCATCGACGACGACGGTGAATTCACGTTCGGTGAGCTCGACTCCGCGGCGCACGCGGTGGCCCACGAACTGCTCACGATGGGCGTCAGGGGCGGTGACGGGGTGGGGATCCTGGCCCGCAACCACCGCTGGTTCCTGGTCGCGCTGTACGGCGCGGCCCGGGTCGGCGCCCGGATCATCATGCTCAACTCGGAGTTCTCGGGGCCGCAGATCAAAGAGGTCTCCGAGCGCGAGGGCGCCAAGGTGATCATCTACGACGACGAGTACACCGCGGCGGTGGCCCACGCCGAACCGGAACTGGGCAAACTGCGGGCCTTGGGCGTCAACCCGGAGTCCGACCAGCCCTCTGGCAGTACCGACGAGACACTGGCCGACGTCATCGCCCGAAGCAACGGGCGACCGGCACCCAAGGCCGGCAAGCACCCGTCGATCATCATCTTGACCAGCGGCACCACCGGCACGCCCAAGGGCGCCAACCGGGCCGCTCCGCCGTCGCTCGCCCCGATCGGCGGAGTGCTCTCGCACGTCCCGTTCAAAGCCGGCGAGGTGACCGCGCTTCCCGCGCCGATGTTCCACGCGCTGGGTTTCCTGCACGCCACCATCGCCATGATGCTGGGCACCACACTGGTGCTGCGTCGCCGGTTCAAACCCGCCACCTTGTTGGAAGACGTCGAGAAGCACCAGGTGACCGCCATGGTGGTGGTGCCGGTCATGCTGTCGCGTCTGCTCGACCATCTCGAGCAGATGACGCCCAAGCCCAACCTGTCCTCACTGCGGATCGTGTTCGTCTCCGGATCCCAGTTGGGTGCCGAGCTGGCCTCGCGCGCCCTCAAGGAGCTCGGGCCCGTCATCTACAACCTCTACGGCTCGACCGAGATCGCCTTCGCGAGCATCGCCCGGCCCAAGGACCTGTCGATCAACCCGTCGACGGTCGGGCCCGTGGTCAAGGGCATCACCGTCAAGATCATCGACGACAACGGCAAGGAGCTCCCGCAGGGGCAGGTGGGCCGCATCTTCGTGCGAAACACGTTCCCGTTCAAGGGTTATACCGGTGGCGGGGGCAAGCAGATCATCGACGGCATGCTGTCCTCCGGTGACGTCGGGTACTTCGACGAGCACGGCCTGCTCTACGTCAGCGGCCGCGATGACGAGATGATCGTGTCCGGCGGGGAGAACGTCTTCCCGGCCGAGGTCGAGGATCTGATCAGCGGCCATCCCGACGTCATCGAAGCGACCGCACTCGGTGTCGAGGACAAGGAATGGGGCGCCCGGCTGAAAGCTTTCGTGGTGAGGGCCGAAGGCGCCAGCCTCGACGAGGACACGGTCAAGGCCTACGTCAAAGAACACCTGGCCCGCTACAAGGTGCCGCGCGAGGTGGTCTTCCTCGACGAGCTGCCCCGCAACCCGACCGGCAAGATCCTCAAGCGGGAGCTGCGCAACCTGGAATAGTTCGCGCGCGCCGGTGGTAGTACAGCGTTGTGAACATCGACCTGACCGGAAAGACCGCGCTCGTCACCGGCTCGACCCAGGGCATCGGGCTGGCCATCGCCGAGCAACTGGCCCGCAGCGGAGCCCGGGTCGCCGTCAACGGCCGCACGGCGGCCCGCGTCGACGAAGCCGTCGCCAAACTGGGCGAGTTCGACGTCCTTGGCTTCGCCGCCGACGTCTCGACCGAAGCGGGGACCGCCGACCTGCTGCGGCAGCTGCCCGACGTCGACATCCTGGTCAACAACCTCGGCATCTTCGGTGCCGTGCCGCCGCTGGAGATCACCGACGACCAGTGGCGCACCTACTTCGACGTGAATGTCCTTGCGTCAGTTCGGCTTATCCGCAGCTATCTGCCCGGGATGACCGAGCGCGGCTGGGGCCGTGCGATCCAGATCGCCAGTGACTCCGCCATTGTCACGCCGGCGGAGATGATCCATTACGGCGTGTCCAAGACCGCACTGCTCGCGGTGTCGCGCGGTTTCGCGAAGGAGGCCGCGGGCACCGGCGTGACCGTGAACTCGGTGATCGCCGGGCCGACGCACACGGCAGGCGTCGAGGACTTCGTCTACCAACTCGTCGACAAATCGCTGCCGTGGGACGAGGCGCAGCGCGAGTTCATGATCAAGCACCGGCCGCAGTCGCTGATCCAGCGCCTCATCGAGCCCGAGGAGATCGCCAACATGGTGACCTACCTGGCCTCTCCGCTGGCCTCGGCCACCACCGGCGGGGCGCTACGCGCCGACGGCGGATACGTCGACTCGATCCTGCCCTGAGTTGATCCCTTGGCGAGGAGTCAGTCGAGCATCGCGGTGCCCGGCACAGCCAGGCATATCAGCGACAACGCCAGCAGGAACCAGCCCGCGCCCTGCCAGATCGGCCAGGTGCCCCCGGCTTTCCACACCTGGTAGGTGCGGATGAAGGCGCCGAGGCCGCCGACGAACAAGATCGTGGGGACCAGGATCGCCGAGAGCGTGGAATGGTCAAACGCGTAGAACGCCAGCGCGACAGCAGCGAGGACCACGACCCCCACCACGTAGCCCACCGCGGACCGGAACGTTTGCGGGTCGTGCCAACGCTTTTCGACGTCGTTTCTGTTGCTGCCCATACAGTCAACTCAGCTCGTCACGGCGGCCCGTTGATGTACCAGGCCAGGCAGCCCGGCCGGTCCCGGCACGCGATGATGGCGCCGGCGTCGGGGGCGGAGCCGCGCACCCGCGGTGGTCTGGGCTGCAGATTGCAGTTCACTACGTAGGGGTTCCACGGAATGACGCCATTCACACACGGCTCGGCCTGAAGTTTGGTGGGCCCAGGAGCGGCCTGACCCCACACGACCGTCGGCGCTGTGACAATCGACGCCGCCGCCACACCCAGTACCACCGGGCGCACAATGCGCTGTAGTGACGTTCTCATCATCGAGTGCCAACCGTTTCTGGTAGCCGCCTATTTCGACGGTACGCCTGACACCCGCGCAGGGAACGGTTACGGGTCGCGGGGCAGGCCCAGCAGTCGTTCGGCGATGATGTTGAGCTGCACCTCGGTGGTGCCGCCGTAGATGGTGGTGGCGCGGCTGGCCAACAGGTACTCGGCCCAGCGGCCGAACTCCTGCTCCGGATCACCCACGGCGCCGTCGGTACCGAAGGACGCCACCGCGAACTCCGCGTAGCCCTGGCCGGTCTTCATCGACAGCAGCTTGGAGATCGCCGCCGCGGGCATCGCGTCGCCACCGGCCAGCGTCAACAGGGTGGACCGCAGGTTGAGCACCTTGGCGGCGTGGCCTTCGGCGATCAGCTGGCCGGCATGGTTCTGCTCGATCTGGTCGAACTGGCCGTCACGTAGGAACGCGACGAACTGGTCGAGGTTGGCCAGGAACGGCGGCTCGCTGCTGCCGATCGACACCCGCTCGTTGGTCAGCGTGTTGCGGCTGACCTCCCAGCCGCGGTTGACCTCGCCGAGCACCATGTCGTCGGGCACGAACACGTCATCGATGAACACGGTGTTGAACATCGCGTTGCCGGTCAGCTCGCGCAGCGGCTTCACCTCGACGCCGGGAGACTTCATGTCCAGCAGGAAGTACGTGATGCCATTGTGCTTCGGAGCGCTGGAGTCCGTCCGCGCCAGCAGCGCACCCCACTCCGAGAACTGCGCACCCGTCGTCCAGATCTTCTGACCGGTGATGCGCCAGCCGCCGTCGACCTTGGTGGCCTTGGTGGTGAGGCTGGCCAGGTCCGAACCCGCACCCGGCTCGGAAAACAGCTGGCACCAGATCATCTCGCCGCGGAACGTCGGCGGCAGGAAGCGCTGCTTCTGCTCTTCGGTGCCGAACGCCACGATCGAGGGGATGATCCACGAGGCGATGCCCATCTGTGGGCGCCGCACGCGGCCGGTGCTGAATTCCTGGGCGATGATGATCTGCTCGATCGGCTCCGAGGCACGCCCCCATGGCTTGGGCAGGTGCGGCTGCACCCAGCCGCCCTCGGCGATCGCGGTGTTGCGCTCGGCGCCACTCGGAAGCGCCTTCAGCCCAGCGACTTCCGCGCGGATCTCGTCGCGCAGCTTCTCGGTGTCGGGATCGAGGTCGATGTCGACCGGGCGCATCCCGGTGGTCGTCGCGGTATCGACCACCGACTGCGGGTAGTCCGAGGCCCGACCGAAGCAGGCGGCCAGCACGAGCGCACGCCGGTAGTAGACGTTGGTGTCGTGCTCCCAGGTGAAGCCGATTCCGCCGTGCACCTGGATGCAATCCTGGGTGGTGTGCTGCGCGGCGGCGGGTGCCAGGGTGGCGGCCACCGCGGCGGCGAACTCGAAATGGGTTTCCGCCGGGGGGTCTTCCTGCGCCTCGTCCAATGCGCGGGCGGCATCCCAGACCGCGGCGGTGGCCCGTTCGGTCTCGGCGATCATCCCGGCGCACTTGTGCTTGATCGCCTGGAACTGCCCGATCGGCCTGCCGAACTGTTCGCGGATCTTGGCGTACGCGGTGGCGGTGTCGGTGGCCCAGCGGGCGACACCGATCGCCTCGGCCGCCAGCAGGGTCGTGATGAGGGCGTGGGCATGGGCGCGGGTCAGGCGAGATAGAACGCGACCAGCGTCCTCGTTCAAGGCCACCTCGGTGGCATTGGCTCGCACATGGGCCAGCGGGCGCAGGGGATCGACACTCTGTACCGGCTCGATCTCCAGCTGGTCGGCATCCAGCACCACCCACTGGACACCGGATTCGATCGCGACCGGCAGCACCAGAACGGATGCCTGCGCCGCGGCAGGTACTGCCCGTGCCTCGCCGCGGATGATCAGGCCGTCGCCGTGGCGGGTCGCGGTCAGGCCGGAGTCGATGGCGTAGGCGGCGATGGTCTCGCCGGAGGCCAGGCCGCTGAGAATCTTTGCCTCGGGTTTGTCGGCCGAGATCAGTGCGCCGGCGATCGCCGACGGGACGAAGGGGCCGGGCACCGCGCCGTAGCCGAACTCGGCCAAGGTGATGGCCAGCTCCAGGATTCCGAAGCCTTGCCCGCCAACGGATTCCGCGAGGTGTACGCCCTGCAGCCCCTGCTCGGCCGCGGCTTTCCAGTACGGCGGGGGATTCGGGATCGGTGTCTCGAGCGCTTCGTGCAACACCTCCGACGGCGCCACCCGCGCTACCAGGGACCGAACAGAATCGGCCAGATCGCTGTGCTCAGAAGTGATCGCAATGGGCATGCGGTTCCTCCATCCGGGGTCTATTAACCGGTCGGTTGGGCCCGAGGGTACCCCGGCGTGACCGGCGCCACTCCAGCGGCCTATCTGACCCCGTTCACTACGTGGGACAAGTGTTCCCCGTCGCGAATGCGCCGGCAGTTGTCCACCGCCATGGTCAGGTAGCGCCGCATGGTGTCGACGGTGTACCAGGTGACGTGTGGGGTGAGCACCACGTTGGGCAGCTCCAGCAGTGGATTGTCGGCGGGTATCGGTTCCTCGGCGAACACATCGAGCCCGGCGGCCGCCAGCTGTCCATTGCGCAGTGCCTCGACCAGGGCAGGCTCGTCGATGATCGGCCCCCGCGCGGTGTTGATGACGACCGCGCCGGCCTTCATCGACGCCAGGGCCTTGCTGTCCAGCAGGCCGCGGGTGGTGTCGGTCAGGGGGAGATGCAACGAGACGATGTCGCTGGCGGCCAACAGATCTGGCAGGGGGCGCCATCGAGGGTGGCCGGTGTCGCGGGTGCTGGTGTGCAGGACCTGTGACGGCTCGGCGCCCATCGCCACGACGATCTTCTCGACCCGCTTGGCGACGTTGCCGTAGCCGAGCAGGCCGACGGTGCACCCGCCGATGTCGCGCACTGTCTCGCCCAGGCTGTGATCCGACGGCCAGCCCGTACCGTCCCGGGTGGCACGGTCGAGTTCGGGCAACCGGCGCAGCGCGGCCAGCATCAGCAGCACGGTGCCCTCGGCCACAGAGGGGGCATTGGCCCCGGGCATGTTGGCCACCAGGATGCCCAGCTGGGTGGCGGTGTCGACATCGATGGTGTTGACGCCCGCGCCCAGCTTGTGCACCAGCCGCAGCCGGAGACCGCGCTGTAGGTCATCGCCGGAAACCGGCCGCAGCACGTGCCAGAGCACCTCGGCGGTGGGCAGTTCCCGGTAGAAGGTGTCGTCGTCATCTTCGGCGCAGAACCGCACATCGAGCCAGTCCTGATGCGGTGCAAGGAAATTCAGCACCTTGTCGCCGGGGGTGAAGTGCGCGAGAACCCGGATGGGTCCGGGGTTCACGGCCACCGCTTCGCGATCCATTCGGCGATGGTATCGGCCTGCTCATCGCGGGCGCCGGCAGTGGTGAAGTAATGATCGGTGTCGATCGAGCACTGGGACTTGTCGGTGCCGGCCAGCGCGTCGTAGATGCGTTTGGCGTCGGACGGAAACACCCCGGTGTCCTGGTCGGCGTTGATCACCAGGGCCGGGCAGGTGATCCGGGCCAGATGCGGCTCGGCCCTGGTCTGGGCGTGCCGCAGGCTCCACATGCCGATCCAGTTGCGCACGGTGGTGGCCGCAGCGATGCCGCGGGCCGATCGGTTGGCCTTGATCGGAGTGCCGGCGTAGCACAGGTTGGGCTGCCGGTTGGTGGGCTCGATGGCGGGGTCGACCATCCTCGGGTCGGCCCAGGTGCGCATCACTGTGAAGGGACGATCCGAATACCCCGCTGCCCGAATTCTTTTGAGCTCCGTTTCGGCCCAGTCGGTGATCTTCTCGTTGCGGGCGACCTGGGCGGCGCGATAGCGCGCCACGAACTCCGCCGAGTAGGGCGCGGGGTTGCGCTCGTCGAACAGGTCCAGCTCGGGGTTGCCGGCGACAGCGTCGTTCTCGTCGACGACGGAGCTGTCCATCCAGGCGGTGAGCACGTCGGGGCGGCCCGGGTGGGCTGCGCTGGCCACATACCCGTCGGCGGGCAGCAGTTCGGTGAGACCGGCCGCCGGTCGCATCCCGGCCAGCGGCTGCACATTCGGGTCGACGGCCTGGGACTGGTAGGCGGCCATCAGTGATCCGCCCCCGGAATTGCCCAGCAGCACAACGGTTTCGATTCCCTGCCGGTCACGGAGCCAGCGCACGCCCACTCCGATGTCGACCAGGGCGTGGTCGAGCAGGAAGCTGCTCTCGAATCCGCGGAAGCGGGTGTTCCACCCCAGGAATCCGACGCCCCTGGCAGCCAGGTAGTCGGCGATGTAGTGCTCGGAGAAGTCGATCTGATAGTGGGTGGCGATCACGGCGACTGTCGGTTTGTGTCCCGCGGGCCGGTAGTAGAGGCCCTGGCATGGGAAGCCGCCGGCGCCGGCACGCTGGGCCGTCGGCGATTCCATGCCGATGAACTCGCGGATCACTTCCGGCTGGTTCATGTGCGGGGTCTCTCCTCGTGGTAGATGGTCCGGTGGAACACGTTGGCCAGGGTGCTGATGCAGGCGGCGTCGTCGGCGGTGGCGTCGCGACCGCCGGACAGCTGGGTGTAGCAGAACTGGTTGAGCATCGACACCAACGCGACGGCGGTCAGGTGAGCGTCATCGTCGGGGCAGAACCCTTGCTGCTGAGCATGTTTGACCATCTCGGTGATCATGGATATGGGCAGCTGGCAGATCTCGTCCCAGTATTCGGCGAAGTCGTCGTCGATCATCGCCATCTGGGACACGCTGATGATCTCGGCCAGGCGGTGCCGGTAGGTGGTCCAGTGCGCGGAGGCTGCCTGGTGGCAGCGTTCCCAGTTGGTCAGATCCGGTGCCGTTGCAGGCAGCGCGCGTTCGCGGGCCTCGTTGCGGAACCGAAGGGCCCATTCGCGGACCATGGCCTCTTTCGAGGCGTAATAGTTGTAGAACGACGCGGCCGAGCGGCCCGCCTCGGAGGCGATGTCGGAGATCGTCGTGGCCAGGATGCCCTTGCGGGCGACGACCGTGCGGGCGGCGTTGTCGATCGCCGCCTGGGTCTGGCGCCCGCGCGCGGTCGGCAGCGGGGTGCGGGGACTGACGGTCACGGATTTCCTCACTCCCGGCGAACGGGGAACCTGGCAGGCCATTGATCACATCTGAATCTGATGTTAGATTCAGATTCGCACTTGCGCCAGTCCTTGGCGTGTTCGCCCCGGAGGTTCATCGACGTGATCAAGCCCGACAATCCCAACTCGGAATTCGAGTTCGGCGGAATCAACCATGTGGCCCTGGTGTGCGCGGACATGGCGCGCACGGTCGACTTCTACACCAACGTGCTCGGGATGCCCCTGATCAAGTCGTTGGATCTGCCCGGCGACATGGGCCAGCACTTCTTCTTCGACGCGGGGAACGGGGATTGCATCGCGTTCTTCTGGTTCCGTGACGCCCCCGACGGCGTGCCGGGGATCTCGGCGCCGGCCGCCATCCCCGGCATCGGCGAATTCGTCAGCGCCACCGGCTCGCTCAATCACATTGCCTTACACGTGCCCGCCGAGAAATTCGACGAGTACCGGCAGAAACTCAAGGCCAAGGGCGTTCGCGTCGGCCCCGTGCTCAACCACGACGACAGCCCGATGCAGGCGTCGGCCACTGTGCACCCCGGCGTCTACGTGCGGTCGTTCTACTTCCTCGATCCCGACGGCATCACCCTGGAATTCGCGTGCTGGACCAAGGAATTCACCGACAACGACGCACAGACTCCGCCGAAGACGGCGGCCGACCGACGGCCGCCGGTAACCGCAGGGCACTGATCGGGCGTTGGCGCCGGCTCGCTCGGCCCGCCTCGCCATTGTCACGCTAGCGTGGCTGTCGAGCCCGGTAGCCACTCCAGCGTGACAGTGGAGATGTCGTGACAGTGGAGATGTGTGGCACCGAGAACACGTGGCGGGGCGGGCGTCAGGACTTGGTGGCGACGACGAAATACCCGCGGGGCACCCCGGGAACGTCCAGTGGCACCGCGGGGGCGAACCACCGGCCCCACTTGTTCCCCGGTTCGGCCACGTCGGTGACGACGGCCGACCAGCCCCATCGCTCACACAACTGTTGCGGGGCGTCGGTGCCGAACAACCACGGCGCCCCACTGCGCTGCATCTGCTCACGCACCGCAGCCAGTATTCCGTCCGGAGTTCCCGGCCAGGCGCTCTGCGAACGGGTCGTCGAAAAGCCGGTCGGTGCGACGGGTTTCCTCGGTGCGGATGGCCGCCACCAGGACGCCGGTATCGGCCACTGCCTGACCTGCAGACTGTGCGGAGTTGGTCATGTCGCCATCATGCGACGCATCAGGTCCCCGGTTGGTGCATGCCGGCCACCGCGTCGAGCATCGAGCGCAGCTGGTTGATGAGTTGTTCCGGGGATAGTGAGACCTCGCCGGACAGCCAGGCGCTGATCGTCTGTGTCACTCCGCCGACCGCGAAATAGGAAGTGGCTTTGAGATAGTCGTTGGCCGGCAGCTGCAGGGCGTCGCCGGCGTGCTGGCCGAGCAGCGTGGCAAACAGCGCCACGGATTCGACGCGTTTGCGGGTCAGTACCTCGTTGGACAGTTTGACGCTGAACAGGAGTCGGCCGATCCGCGGATCCTTGGCGATCAGGTGCACGATGTTGGTCATGCCGGCCACGGTCTGGTCGGCCAGGGGGACCGCGTCGACGGCGGCCTGTGTCGAGGTGGCGATATCGGCGATCACCCAGTCGTAGACCGCGCCGACGAAGTCGTCTTTGTCTGCGAAGCTCTCGTAGAAATACCGTGCTGCCAGCCCGGCGGTGCGGCACACGGCGCGCACCGTCACCTCGGCGTCGTCGGCGCCCAACAGGTCCAGCCCCGCCTCCAGCAGCTGGCTGCGCCGCTGCGCGACACGGTCGGCGGCTTCGATGCCGCGGTATGGGCGGACCTGCTTCATTCCCACATCTTGACACCCGTCAGGCTGGCAGGCCAATATCAGGAATCACACGTTCTCAGTTTTAGAAGGGGTGACCATGACGGTCAGTGAACCGATCCCGCACGTCGAACGGGCAATGAACGACCCGTCGCGTCCCGGGGCTGCGCCCAAGCGCCGCCGGCGGGCCGCCAGCTTCGACGACGGGTTGATGGGTGTCGCGCTGCTGGCCGGTCCGGCGAACGTGATCATGCAGCTGGCGAACCCGGGTGTCGGGTATGGCGTGGTGGAGAGTCGCGTCGACAGCGGACGCACCGACCTGCACCCGATCAAGCGGGCCAGGACCACCTTCACCTACCTGGCCGTGGCCACCCGCGGCTCCGATGCCCAGAAAGCGGCCTACCGACGTGCCGTGAACAAGGCCCACGCGCAGGTGTATTCCACCGAGGACAGCCCGGTGAAATACAACGCGTTCGACAAGAATCTGCAGCTGTGGGTGGCCGCCTGCCTCTACAAGGGAGGGGTCGACGTGTTCCGGATGTTCGTCGGAGAGTTGGACGACGAGACCGCCGACCGCCACTACCGCGACAGCGTCACGATGGGCACCACCCTGCAAGTGCCCGAGGAGATGTGGCCGGCCGACCGGGCCGCGTTCGACCGGTACTGGGAAGAGTCGCTCGAGAAACTGCACATCGACGACACCGTGCGCGGCTACCTGTACCCGATCGCCGCGGGCCGCCCCAAGAACCCGAAGCTGCCCCGCTTCGTGCAGCGCCGGCTCGACGCGGTTGCCCTGCTGATCACCACCGGGTTCCTGCCGCAGCGGTTCCGCGACGAGATGCACCTGCCGTGGGATGCCAAGAGCCAGAAGCGGTTCGATCAGCTGATCGCGGTGCTGCGCACGATCAACGACCTGCTGCCCTCGGTCTTGCGGCAGTTCCCGTTCAATGTGCTGCTCAAGGACCTCGACTGGCGCATCCGCACCGGGCGTCCATTGGTGTAGCTGCCAGGTTCGCGGCGTACCCTCGCGCGGGTGAGCACCGGACGAACAGACAATGACAACTGGGACATCACCACGAGCGTCGGTTCGACGGCGTTATTCGTAGCCGCATCAAGGGCATTGGAGGCACAGAAGGAAGATCCGCTCGCCGTTGACCAGTATGCCGAGGTGTTCTGCCGCAGGGTCGGGGGTGAGTGGACTGCTGCGGTGGAGGGCACCGATCCCGAGCATCCGCTGCAGACCGAGTTCGGCGAGAGCTTCGTGACCTTCCAAGGTGCTCGCACGAAGTACTTCGACGAGTACTTCACCCGTGCCATCGACGCCGGGGTCAAGCAAGTGGTGCTGTTGGCGGCGGGCCTGGACTCGCGGGCCTACCGGCTACCTTGGGCCGACGGCACAGTTGTGTATGAGTTGGATCAGCCCCAGGTGCTCGAGTTCAAGCGCGAGACCATCGACGGCCTCGACGACGCACCAAGAGCTGAGCGCCGCGAGGTGGCGATCGATCTGCGCGACGACTGGCCGCGCGCGCTGCAGGACAGCGGCTTCGACCCGGCGCGGCCGTCAGGCTGGATCGCCGAGGGACTGTTGATCTACCTGCCTGCCACAGCACAGGAACAGCTGTTTGCTGGAATCGACGCACTGGCCGCACCGGGCAGCTTTGTCGGCATCGAGGAGGCGGAGCCGATGCCGGATGATGCTTTCGAGGCCAAGCGCGCGGAAGCGGCGGCCTCCGATGAAGAGAACGCCTTCTTCACGCTCGTGTACAACCAGCAACACGAGCCTGCGCAGCGGTGGTTCGGGTCGCGGGGCTGGGACGCGGTGGCGACGCCGCTGCACCGGTATCTGGTCGACGTCGGTCGCCCGGTACCCGCTCCCGACTCCGAAGCCGGCCTGATGACAGGAACTATCACCTTGGTCTCTGCGACAAAAAGGTGAGGCAGTTCACGACCTAGTGCGAGTACGTGCCTCTCGACACTTAAGTTATGCAATGCTAACTTCAGCAAAAGTTAGCTTAGCCATACATAAGGGAGAGATTCGGGGGCTTAGTGGCTCCCGTGCACGCATATGGGTAGTGACACGCTTGCGGCTCCAACACAGGGAGCGCCCCGGCTCGATCGCGATGTGATCAGCCGCTTCGCCACATGTTGTCGTGCGCTGGGCTTGACGGTGAACGACCGGCAACGGCCGGCCGACGCCGACGCAGCCCGGACCGGCTTCGCCGGTCTGACACGTATCGCGCATGACCACTGTGACGCCTGGACCGGCCTGGCCGCCGCGGGCGATGTGTCCGGACCGGTCATCGACGCGGTATGGCGCACCCGGGGTAGCGCCGGGCTCCTGCAGCGGGAGATCGAGCTCGCCGCCGGCGACCTCGGCTTCACCTATGACAGTGGCCTGTACCTGCAGTTCCGCGCCAGCGAGGTGGACGACTTCCAGCTGGCCTACGCGGCGCGCCGGGCTGCCGAGGGGCAGCTCGCCGAGGCCGACGCATTGGTGGGCGAGCTGCTCGCCCGCCGTCCCGGATGGCTCAACGCCACGTGGCTGCGGGTGGCGCTCAACCACCAAGCCCAGCGTTGGAACGACGTGGTGCGGCTGCTCACCCCGGTCGTCACCAACCCGTCGCTCGACGAGGTCAGCGCCCACGCCGCGCGGACCACCCTGGGCATCGCGCTGGCGCGGCTCGGCATGTTGGCCCCCGCGCTGTCCTACCTGGAGGACCCCTCCGGCCCGGTCGCGGTGGCCGCGCTCGACGGCGCCCTGGCCAAGGCGCTGACCTTGCGCGCGCAGGGCGAGGACGAGGACGCCAACGAAGTGCTGCAGGATCTGTTCGCCGCGCACCCGGAGAACAAGCAGGTTGAAGAGGCCCTGCTGGACACGACTTTCGGGCTGCTGATCACCAACGCCGCACGCATCGATGCCCGCACCGATCCGTGGGATCCCGAGACCGAACCGTCGGAGTCCGACTTCGTCGATCCGGGCGCCAAGGAGCGCAAGGCGCACCTGCTCGTCGAGGCCGAGGCCGAGCTCGCCGAGTTCATCGGCCTGGAAGAAGTGAAGTTCCAGGTGGCCCGGCTCAAGAGCTCGGTGGCCATGTCGATCCGCCGTCAGGAGCGCGGGCTGGCCGTGGCCCAGCGCACCAATCACCTGGTGTTCGCCGGCCCTCCCGGTACGGGTAAGACGACCATCGCCCGCGTGGTCGCCAAGATCTATTGCGGCTTGGGGCTTCTCAAGAAGGAGACGGTCCGCGAAGTGCACCGTGCCGATCTGATCGGCCAGCACATCGGTGAGACCGAAGCCAAGACCAACGCGATCATCGACAGCGCGCTCGACGGTGTGCTGTTCCTCGACGAGGCGTACGCGCTGGTGTCCACCGGTGCCAAGAACGACTTCGGTCTGGTCGCCATCGACACGCTGCTTGCGCGCATGGAGAACGACCGTGACCGGCTCGTGGTGATCGTCGCGGGTTACCGCAAGGACCTCGACATGTTCCTGGACACCAACGAGGGTCTGCGCTCCCGCTTCACGCGCAGCATCGACTTTCCGTCGTACTCGTCGTCCGAACTCGTCGAGATCGCCGAGCGGATGGCCGAGAAGCGGGACAGCACCTTCGAGAAGGCCGCCCACGACGAGATGGAGAAGCTGTTCGGCCACCTGGCCGAGGCCACCACGCCCGACGCCGCCGGCGTGCCGCGGCGCAGCCTCGACATCGCCGGTAACGGCCGCTTCGTCCGCAACCTGGTGGAGCGTTCCGAGGAGGAACGCGAGTACCGCCTTGATCATTCCGACCAGGACGACTTCACCGACGAGGAGATGATGACGATCACCGCCGGTGACGTGAACAATTCGGCCGCCCCGCTGCTGCGCGGGCTGGGATTGACGGTGCCCGCATGACCGCACCCGATCCGGACCGGCGCTCATTCGCGTCCCGCACGCCGTCCAACGAGAACCCCGACCAGGTGTCCTACCGGCGCGGCTTTGTCACCAAGAACCAGGTCACGGGCTGGCGATTCGTGCAGCGTCGTATCGCCTCCGGTGTGGCACTGCACGACACCCGGATGTTGGTCGACCCGCTGCGCACGCAGAGCCGTGCGGTGCTGACCGGCGCATTGATCCTGATCACCGGCCTGGTCGGCTGTTTCCTGTTCTCGTTGTTCCGCCCGGGCGGTACAGCCGGCAACGACACCGTGCTGGCCGACCGATCCACCGCGGCGTTGTACGTGCGCGTGGGTGAACAGCTTCATCCCGTGCTCAACCTGACGTCGGCACGGCTGATCACGGGCAAGGCGGACAACCCGACCACCGTCAAGACCAGCGAGATCGACAAGTACCCGCGAGGCAACCTGCTCGGCATTCCAGGCGCGCCGGAGCGGATGGTGCAGAACGCCAGTTCTGCCGCGGATTGGACTGTCTGCGACAGCAATTCGGGTTCGTCCGCCGGCGTGACGCTGATCGCCGGAACGCTTGGCTCCGGTGAGGAGCGGGCATTGCCGATCACTGCGGGTCAGGCGGTGCTCGTGCACCACAGTGGTGGTCCCTTCCCGGGTGACTGGTTGCTGTGGGACGGCAAGCGCAGCCCGATCGACCTGAACAACCGCGCGGTCACCGATGCGCTCGGTTTCGGTGCCGAGATCCCGGCTCCGCGCCCGATCGCGGCCGGCCTGTTCAATGCGATTCCCGAGGCTCCCGCGCTGACCGCTCCGGCCATCGCCGGCGCGGGGGCTCCCGCACAGTTCGAGTTGTCGACGCCGGTCCCGGTCGGTGCGGTGGTCTCGGCCGCCGAGGCCGACAACACCGTCCGCTACTACGCGGTGCTGCCCGACGGCCTGCAGCCGATCTCTCCGGTGCTCGCGTCGATCATGCGCAACACCGATTCCTTTGGGCTGCAACAGCCGCCGCGACTCGGAGCTGATGAGGTCGCCCGCACGCCGGTGGCCCACGGGATCGACACCGCTGCCTATCCGACGAGGCCCTTCGAACTGGTTTCCGACTCGGCGGCCCCGGTGACCTGCGCGCAGTGGAGCAAGCCCGCCGGCGCGACCGAGAGTCGGTTGAGCCTGCTCTCCGGTGCGGCCCTCCCGATCCCCAATGGGCAACACAGCGTCGACCTGGTCGGCGCGGGCGCCAACGGTGCCGCCACTCGTGTCGCGATGGAGCCCGGAACCGGGTACCTGGTGCAGACCGTGGGTGCCGAGCCCGGATCGCCGGTCGCCGGCTCGCATTTCTGGGTGAGCGACACCGGCGTGCGCTATGGCATCGACACCAACGGTGACGACAAAACCCTTGCCGCGCTTGGACTCACCGCGCCGGCCCTGCCCATTCCGTGGTCGATTCTGACGCAGTTCGCTGCCGGTCCGACCCTGTCCCGTGGCGACGCCCTGACCGCACACGATGCGCTGTCGTCCAACGCCAATGCTGCTCGCCTGGAGGCAACGCGATGAGTAGGTTGATCTTCGAGCACCAGCGTCGGCTGGCTCCGCCGACCACCCGCAAGGGCACCATCACCATCGAGCCGCCACCTCAGTTGGAACGGATGGTCCCGCCGTCACTGCTGCGCCGGGTACTGCCCTACCTGATCGTCATCCTGATCGTGGGCATGATCGTCGCGTTGTTCGCCACCGGTATGCGGATGATCTCGCCGACCATGCTGTTCTTCCCGTTCGTGCTGCTGCTGGCCGCCACCGCCCTCTACCGCGGCGGCAACAAGATGCGCACCGAGGAGGTCGACGCCGAGCGCGCCGACTACCTGCGCTACCTGTCGGTGGTCCGCGACAATGTCCGTGCCCATGCCGCCGAGCAGCGTGCGGCGCTGGAGTGGTCGCACCCGGAGCCCGAGGCCCTGGCCGTCATTCCGGGCACCCGTCGGCAGTGGGAGCGCGACCCGCGTGACCGTGACTTCCTGGTGCTGCGCGCGGGGTTGCACGACGTGCCGCTGGATGCGGCGCTGAAGGTCAAGGACACCGCCGACGAGATCGACCTGGAGCCGGTGTCGCACACCACCCTTCGTGGCCTGCTCGACGTACAGCGCACCGTGCGCGACGCCCCCACCGGCATCGACGTCACCAAGCTGGCCCGAATCACTGTGATCGGTGAGGCCGAGGAAGTCCGCGGCGCACTGCGGGCCTGGATTGCCCAAGCCGTCACCTGGCACGACCCGACCATGCTCGGGGTGGCGCTGGCCTCGCCCGACGTCGATGCCGACACCTGGTCGTGGCTCAAGTGGCTTCCGCACGTGGATATTCCGTCTCAGGCTGACGGCGTCGGTCCGGCCCGGTATCTGACCAGCGGTGTCACCGAGCTTCGCGGACAACTCGATTCGGCGCTGGCCGGCCGGCCGGCCTTCCCGGCGGCGGCCGACCAGGCGCTCAAGCACATGCTGGTCGTGCTCGACGATCCCGAAGCCGACCCCGACGACATCGCACGCAAACCGGGTCTGACCGGGGTCACCGTGATCCACCGCAGCGACAAGCTGCCCAACCGTGAGCAGTACCCCGACCCCGAGCGGCCCATCCTGCGGGTCACCGAGGGCCGGATCGAGCGGTGGCAGAGCAGCGGTTGGCAGCCGTATGTCGCTCACGCCGACGCGATGTCGGCCGCCGCGGCCGCCCACATCGCGCGTCGGTTGTCGCGCTGGGACTCCAACCCCGGCTACGTGCGGTCGACCGCCACCGGTGGCGCCACCTTCACGACACTGCTCGACATCCCAGATGCCTCGGCATTGGACGTTGCCGACCTGTGGGCTCCGCGTAACCGCGACGATGAACTGCGCGTACCGATCGGTGTCACCGCTACCGGTGAGCCGCTGTACTTCGACCTCAAGGACGAGGCCGAGGGCGGTATGGGCCCGCATGGCTTGATGATCGGTATGACCGGCTCGGGCAAGTCGCAGACCTTGATGTCGATCCTGTTGTCGCTGTTGACCACTCACTCCGCTGATCGGCTCATCGTGATCTACGCTGACTTCAAAGGCGAGGCCGGTGCCGACATCTTCCGCAACTTCCCGCAGGTGGTCGCGGTCATCTCGAACATGGCCGAGAAGCGGTCGCTGGCCGACCGGTTCGCCGACACCTTGCGCGGTGAGGTGGCCCGTCGCGAGCACATGTTGAAGGAGGCCGGCCGCCGGATACAGGGCAGTGCCTTCAACTCGGTCACCGAGTACGAGGCTGCCAGGGAGTCGGGGGTGGCCGGGGCCGCTGACCTTCCCCCGATGCCGACGCTGTTCGTGGTCGCCGACGAGTTCACTCTCATGCTCGCCGAGCATCCCGAGTACGCGGATCTGTTCGATTACGTTGCCCGCAAGGGACGCTCGTTCCGGATTCACATCCTGTTCGCGTCGCAAACCCTGGACGTGGGCCGGATCAAGGACATCGACAAGAACACGTCGTACCGGATCGGCCTGAAGGTGGCCAGCCCGAGCATCTCCCGTCAGATCATCGGGGTCGAGGACGCCTATCACATCGAGTCGGGTCGTGAGCACAAGGGCGAAGGCTTCCTGGTGCCTGCCCCGGGTGCGGTGCCGATCAAGTTCCGCAGCACCTATGTCGACGGTATCTACGATCCGCCGCGCGCCGAGAAGTCGATCGTGGTGCGGGCGCTGCCGCAACCGCAGCTGTTCACCGCCTCGCGGGTCGAGCCCGAACCCGATACTGTCATCGTCACGAACGAGCCAGAAGTCGACGTAGCGCCGCCGCGCAAGCTGATCGCCACCATCGGCGACCAGTTGGCGACCTACGGCCCGCAGGCGCCCAAGCTGTGGCTGCCGCCGCTGGACAACGCCATCGCACTGGACGACGTGCTGGCCGCCACCGACATCGAACCTGGCCAACTGCGTTGGCCGCTGGGCGAAATCGACAAGCCGTTCGAGATGCGCCGCGACGCTCTGGTGTACGACGCGAACTCGTCGGCCGCCAACGTGCTGATCCATGGTGGTCCGCGATCGGGCAAGTCGACCGCGCTGCAGACGTTCGTGCTGTCGGCGGCCGCACTGCACTCGCCGAACGAGGTGAGCTTCTACTGCCTGGATTACGGCGGCGGACAGCTGGCCGGCCTGGCCGATCTGGCCCACGTCGGCAGTGTGGCCACCCCGCTGGAGCCCGAGCGCATCCGCCGCACCTTCGGTGAGCTCGAGCAGCTGCTGCAGGCCCGTCAGCGGCAGGGCGCGGTGAGCCGGATGGGTAGCTCCACCGGAAGATATGAAGACGGTTACGGCAACGTCTTTTTGGTGATCGACAACCTGTACGCGTTCAGCCGGGACAACACCGACACGTTCAATACGCGTAACCCGTTGCTGGCCAAGGTGACCGAGCTGGCCAACAGCGGTCTGGCCTACGGCATCCACGTCGTCATCACCACGCCGAACTGGCTGGAGGTGCCGCTGGCGATGCGCGACGGTCTGGGCCTGCGGCTGGAACTCAAGCTGCACGACAGCCACGACAGCATCGTGCGCGTCGCGGGCGCGCTGCGCCGACCGGCCGAATCGGTACCGGCCGATCAGCCCGGCCGGGGTCTGACCATGGCCGCCGAGCACTTCCTGTTCGCCGAGCCGCAGTTGAGCGACATCGGTGTCATCAACGCTCGCTACCCGGGGCAGAGCGCACCTCCGGTGCGTTTGCTGCCCACCGCGTTGGCTCCGGCGGCGCTGGCGCCGCTGTACCCGGCGCCCGAGCAGGTGGTCATCGGCCAGCGCGAAGAGGACCTGGCACCGGTCGTGATCGACTTCAAGACCAACCCGCTGCTGGCGGTGTTCGGCGATACCCGGTCGGGCAAGACGACGCTGCTGCGGCACATCATCCGGACCATCCGCGAGAACTCGCGGCCGGACGAGGTGGCCTTCACCGTCATCGACCGGAGGCTGCATCTGGTGGAGGAACCGTTGTTCCCGGACAACGAGTACACCGCCAACATCGACCGCGTGCTGCCGGCGATGCTGGGCCTGTCGGCCCTCATCGAGAAGCGCCGTCCGCCGGCCGGTTTGAGCCCGCAAGAGCTCAGTGCCTGGAACCAGCGGACCGGGACCGACGGCCACATCCACTACCTGATCATCGACGACGTCGACCAGATCCCCGACGGACCCTCGGTCAGTGGGCCGTTCGCGGGGCAGCGGCCGTGGACCAACATCGTGAATCTGCTGGCCGAGGCAGCTGATCTGGGTCTGCGCGTGATCGTGACGGCCCGGGCCACCGGATCGGCGCACGCCGTGATGACGGCGCCGCTGCTGCGTCGTCTCAACGATCTACAAGCGACCACGTTGATGCTGTCGGGCAATCCCGCCGACAGCGGCAAGCTCCGCGGGCACCGGTTCGCCCGGTTCCCGGCGGGACGCGGCATGTTGCTCGGCGACGGCGACGCGCCCGAGTTCGTCCAGCTCGTCAACCCACTCATCGATGACACGGCGCTGTCCGTGAACAACGGGAGAAAGGAATTCTGATGACATTGCGGGTAGTTCCGGAAGGATTGACCGCCGCGAGCGCGGCCGTCGAAGCGCTCACCGCGCGTCTGGCCGCCGCCCATGCAGCGGCCGCCCCCGTCGTCTCGGCAGTGATCCCCCCAGCAGCGGACGCGGTGTCACTGCAGACCGCGACCGGGTTCAGCACGCACGGCGCCCAGCACTCTGTGCTGGCCGCCCAGGGTGTCGAAGAGCTCGGCCGCTCGGGCGTCGGTGTCGGGGAGTCCGGCGCCAGCTACATCACCGGTGACGCGATGGCAGCGTCGTCCTACATGATCGCGCGCGGCCTCTGACATGACCGCCCCCATCTGGATGGCCCTACCACCCGAGGTGCACTCGACGCTGCTCTCCAGCGGCCCGGGCGCCGGGTCGTTGCTGGCCGCGGCGGGGGCCTGGCAGGCGCTGAGCACCGAATATGCCTCGGCGGCAGCAGAACTCACCAGTGTGCTGGGAGGGGTGCAGGCCGGGTCGTGGGAGGGGCCGAGCTCGGAGCAGTACATCGCCGCCCACGGGCCGTACCTGACGTGGCTGGCGCAGCAGAGTGCCAACAGTGCCGCGGTGGCGGTGCAACACGAGACGGCGGCCGCGGCCTACACCACCGCGGTGGCCACCATGCCGACCTTGCCCGAACTGGCTCTGAACCACGTCGTGCACGGCGTCCTGATCGCCACGAACTTCTTCGGTATCAACACGATTCCGATCGCGGTCAACGAGGCTGATTACGTCCGGATGTGGATCCAGGCAGCCACCACCATGGCCACCTATCAGGCGGTCTCGGGTGCCGCGGTCATGGCGGCACCGACCAGCACGCCGTCGCCGATGCTGCTCAAACCTGGTGTGGGAGAGGCCGGTACCGCGTCGGCCAACGCGCAGCAGATGATGACGCAGGCTCAGGCGAGCGAATCCGGTTCGGCGATGGAGAATTCGAACATCATCTCCGACCTGCTCGAGCAGTACCTGAAGAACGTGCCGGGCGGCCAGGACATCATCGACTTCCTCAAAGATCCGCTCGGCAATCTGCAGAAGCTGCTCAACGACTTCATGACCGACCCGATCGGCGCTTGGGGTACCTGGGGGCCGTTGTTGTCAGCGGTCGCCTACCAGGTGTTCACCAACCTGGTGGGCTGGCCGACCTGGGGCATGATCCTCGCGTCACCGTTTCTGATCCCGGCGCTGGCGGCGCTGGGGATCACCGGATTGGTGCTGCTCATCGACCACGTGACACAACCGCCGGCCGAGTCGGCCCCGGCAGATGCACCAGTCGAACCCACGCCGCTGGCCGAACAACAACGGTCATACCCGCTGGCGGGCCTACCCGCACCCGGTGGCCCCGCGGTGGGTGTCGGTACGCCCGCGGCTGGTACCGCTACCGCGGGAGGTGCCGCAGCGCCGGCCCCGGTCCCCGCGGCAGCGTTCGCGCCCTACGCGGTGATGGGCAATGACCCGGACGAGGGTTTCAGCCCGACAGTCGGCGGCAAGTCCAGTGCCTCGGCGCCGGCTTCCGGAATCCCCGCGGCGGCTTCCGGGGTGGCGGCATCGCTGGCGGCGCGGCGCAAGCGGCGGCGCAAGCGGGGTGCGGCACTGGAGGATCACGCATACGCGGATGCCTACATGGACTACGAGGAACCGGATCCCGATCCCGTGCCGCGACCGGAACCAGGGGTGCGTGCCTCTGAAAGCGGCGCCGGGGCCATGGGATTCACCGGTACCGAAACCAGGCCCGACGCGACCGCGGCAGGTTTGACCACCCTGGCCGGCGAGAGATTCGACGAGAGTCCCGTTTCGCCGATGCTGCCCGGTTCCTGGGAGCCCGACGAGGCCCCGGGTGATCCGGAAGGGGGTTCGCGCAGCTGACCAGACCGCCCGTGCACGACCAACCATCAACGATCCGAAAGGAAAAACCATGAGCCTGTTGGATGCTCACATCCCCCAGCTGATCGCTTCCGAGGCCGCCTTCGGCGCCAAGGCCGCGCTGATGCGCAGCACCATCGCCCAGGCCGAGCAGGCCGCCATGTCCTCGCAGGCCTTCCACATGGGTGAGGCCTCCGCCGCGTTCCAGGCCGCCCACGCCCGGTTCGTCGAGGTGTCGGCCAAGGTCAACGCACTGCTCGACATCGCGCAGCTCAACCTCGGCGACGCCGCGAGCACCTACGTCGCCCAGGATGCCGCCGCCGCCAGCACCTACACCGCGGTCTAGCCGAACAAGCAACGGATACAGGAGTTTTCATGTCTCAGATCATGTACAACTACCCGGCCATGCTGGCTCACGCCGGGGAAATGAACACCTACTCGGGTGCTCTGCACGCCGTCGGCGCCGACATCGCCGCCGAGCAGGCCGCGCTGAGCAGCGCCTGGCAGGGTGACACCGGTATGACCTACCAGGCCTGGCAGGCACAGTGGAACCAGGCCATGGAAGAGCTGACCCGGGCCTACCGTGCGATGGCATCGACCCACGAGATGAACACCATGTCGATGAGCGCGCGTGACGCAGCCGAAGGGGCCAAGTGGGGCTGATGCCGGAGGCTCCGCATTGAGCACCGGAGCCAACGCGGTCGAGCTGACCACCGATCAGGCCTGGTACCTCGCCGAGGTGCTCGGCGCCGGGGCGTACCCGTGGGTGCTGGCCATCACGCCGCCCTACAGCGAGCCGGCGCAGCGGTTCGGCTTCGCGGCCGAGCAGACCGCTGAACTGACCAGGATGGGTGTGCTCGACTCCAGTGGTGAGGTGAATCCGCGGGTAGCGCAATGGGTTCGGCTGGTGTGCCGGGCAACCCAATGGCTCGATCTGCGGTTCGTCTCCGGACCGGGGGATCTGCTGCGCGGGATCATCGCGCGCCTTGAGGGGCGCACGGTCGTGGTGTTGCGCAACGCGCAGCTGGTGACGTTCACCGAGATGGACATCCACCATCCTCACGCCCTGGTCCCGGTGCTCACTGCCGGACTGTCGCGTCGCAGGCCGGCGCGGTTCGACGAGTTCGCGTTGCCGGCAGAAGCCGGCGCCCGCGCTGATGAGCAGATCCGCAACGGCACCCCCCTGATCGAAGTGCTGGGATTCCTCGGTGTCCCGGACTCGGCCCGGTCGATCGTGGAATCGGTGTTCGACGGACGGCGTACCTACGTCGAGATCGTCGCCGGCGAACATCGCGACGGTCACCGGGTCACCACCCAAGTGGGGGTCAGCATCATCGACACCCCCGAGGGACGGATTCTGGTGTCCCCGTCAAAAGCTTTTGACGGGGAATGGATTTCGACCTTCACGGCGGGCACAGCCGAAGAGATCGCGATGGCGATCGAGCGGCTCACTGCCTCGCTGCCGAGCGGCTCCTGGTTCCCGGACCAGCCGCTCATCCGCGACTTCGACCGAGTAGCGGCACCCGACTGCGTAGTAACCGACAGCGCTGCATCCCACCGAGATTCACGCTCCATGAGAAGAACCCAGAAAGCATAGGAATGTCCGACAACACTGTGATGCCGATCGTTCGGGTGGCCGTGCTGGCCGCTGGAGACGACGGCGGCCGGCTGACCGAGATGGCTCTGCCGTCCGAGCTGCCGTTGCGTGAGATCCTGCCCGCGGTCCAGCGGATCGTGCTCCCCGCCGGGGGCGACGACGGCGCCAGCGCCCCGGACCCGGTGCGGCTCAGCCTGGCCCCGGTCGGCGGTGCGCCCTACAGCCTGGATGCCACGCTCGACACGGTCGGTGTGGTGGACGGGGATCTGCTTGCGCTGCAGGCCGTTCCCGCCGGGCCCGCTGCGCCGCGCATCGTCGAGGACATCGCCGACGCCGCCGTGATCTTCTCGGCCTCGCGTCAGCGTCCGTGGGGCGCCGCGAACATCGCGCGTTATGCCTCACTGGCTCTGATCGGGCTGATCCTGGTCGGTACCGGCCTGGCCGTCGCCCACCGCGTGGTGACCGGTGAACTGCTCGGTCTCTTCGTCGTCGGCGGTATCGCCGTTGCCTCGGTGCTCGCCTCACTGTCGATCAAGGGCCGGTCCCCGGCGCTGGCGACCGCGCTGGCCGTCACCGCGCTCGTCCCCGTCGCCGCGGCGTTCGCGCTCGGCGTGCCCGGTGATTTCGGCGCGCCGAGCATCCTGCTGGCCGCCGCCGCGGTGGCCGCATGGTCGTTGATCAGCGTGGCCAATTCTCCCGACGGTCGGGGCGTCGCGGCGTTCACCGCGACCACGGTCGCCGGAGTGGGTGTGCTGCTGGTCGCCGGTGCGGCGTCGCTGTGGACGATCAACTCGACGGTGATCGGCTGCGCACTGATCCTCATCGCACTGGTGGTCACCGTTCAGGCTGCCCAGTTGTCTGCCATGTGGGCACGCTTCCCGCTGCCGGTCATCCCGGCGCCGGGCGATCCGTCCCCGTCGGCACAGCCGCTTTCGGTGTTGGCCGACCTGCCGCGCCGGGTCCGGGCGAGCCAGTCGCATCAGACCGGCGTGATCGCCGCGGGCGTGCTGCTCGGGGTGGCCGGGTCGGTAGTCCTGGTCGGGTCGCCGACCGCGTCCCCGTGGGCCTGGTACGTCGTGGTGGCCGCCGCTCTCGGAGCCGCTCTGCGCGCCCGGGTCTGGGACTCCGCCTCGTGCAAGGCATGGCTCCTCGGGCATCCCTACCTGCTGACCGTTGCCCTGTTGGTGACCTTCGCGATCGACGGCCGGTACCAGGCCGCGTGGTGGGCGCTGGCGGTACTGGCCGCCCTGGTGGTGGTGTGGGCCGTGGCCGCGCTCAACCCGCCGGTCGCCTCACCGGACACCTACTCGCTGCCGATGCGGCGCCTGGTCGGCTTCCTTGCCGCCGGCCTCGACGCCTCGCTGATTCCGGTGATGGCCTTCCTCATCGGGCTGTTCAGCCTCGTTCTCGACAGGTGATGAATCGGTGATCCACAAGAGCCTGGGTGTTCTGGCCACAACCAGTTTGGTGTTGTTGGTCGGCTCCCCGTCGGCGGGAGCCATCAGCCCGCCCGCGGTCGATCCACAGGTCGCCCCACCGGCCGGTAGTGCCGGCCCGATGGGGGCGATGGCACAGCGTTCGGCATGTGTCACCACCGGTGTCCTGCCGGGCACCGATCCGGGATCGGTCAATCCGAACCAGTTGGCGCTCAACCTGTCCGACGCGTGGAAGCAGAGTCGCGGGCAAGGTCAGACGGTCGCCGTCATCGACACCGGCGTGCAGCCGGGGCCCCGGCTGCCGCATGTCGAAGGTGGTGGTGACTTCATCGAGTCCACCGACGGCCTGACCGACTGTGATGGTCACGGCACCTCGGTGGCAGGCCTGATCGCCGGGCAGCCCGGACCCGACGGCTTCTCCGGCGTGGCGCCGGAGGCCCGGCTGATCTCGATCCGGCAGAACTCACCGCGGTTCGCCCCGCGGGCGGCCGGTGGCGACATGGCTGAGGCGCGCATTACGGCGGACGTGGCGAGCCTGGCCCGCGCCGTGGTGCGCGCGGCCGACATGGGTGCGCGTGTCATCAACATCTCCGTGGTGACCTGCATGCCGGCCGACAAACAAATCGACCAGACCGAACTCGGCGCGGCGCTGCGATATGCGGCGGTCGAGAAGGACGCGGTGATCGTCGCGGCCGCGGGCAACACCCAGGGCGGGGTCACCACCGGATCGGCGTGCGGTTCCAATCCGCTTGCCGATGCCGGCGCCCCGGGCGATCCGCGCAACTGGGGCGGCGTCTCCTCGGTATCCATCCCGTCGTGGTGGCAGCCCTACGTGCTGTCGGTCGGGGCGCTCAACGCCACCGGTCAGCCCTCGGCGTTCACGATGGCCGGACCCTGGGTGGGCATCGCCGCACCGGGCGAGAACATCTCCTCGGTGAGCAACGCACCCGGCGGAGGACTGTCCAACGCCATGCCCGCCGATCAGGACAAGTTGGTGCCGCTCAGCGGTACCAGCTATGCCGCCGCCTACGTGTCCGGCGTTGCGGCCTTGGTACGCAGCAAGTTTCCCGACCTGAACGCGCGTCAGGTGGTGCACCGGCTGACCACGACGGCTCGCGGCGCCGCCCGCTCGCCGTCGAACGTGATGGGCGCCGGCGGTGTCGATCCGGTGGCCGCGCTCACCTGGGACGTCGCCGACATGCCGCTGGACGGCCCGGCGTCTCCCGAAGGCAAACCCATTGCCGCACCGGCAGAACCGGCGCCGCGTGACAACACCGGGCGAATCGTCGCATTCGCCGGCACCGGCGCACTTGCGCTGGCGGCCATCGCCGTTGCGTTCAGCGCATACCGACGGAAGGATCCTTCATGACCGCCCGACTTGCGTTGGCGTCCCTGTTCATCGTCGCGGCCGTACTGGCCCGGCCATGGCAGACCAACACCGAACGCTGGGTGCTCGGCGTCTCCGCCGCCGCGGTGGTGCTGCTGCTGGCCTGGTGGGGCGGGTTGTTCCTGACCACGCGGGTGGCCCGGCACTTCGGGGTGTGGCGGCGCAACCTGACCAAGAAGCAGCCTGAGGCGGCAATCGATTCGGAGACCGTCGTGTTGCGGGTCGACCCCGCGAACCCGGCGCAGCTTCCGGTTGTCGTCAGCTACCTGGACCGGTACGGCATCCGATGCGACAAGGTTCGAGTGACCCACCGCGACGCCGGTGGTGTGCGACGCAGCTGGATCAGCCTGACCGTCGTCGCCACCGACAACCTCGATGCGTTGCGTGCCCGGTCGTCGCGAATCCCGTTGCGGGACACCACGGAAATCGTCGGGCGTCGCCTGGCCGATCACCTACGGGAGCAGGGCTGGACGGTCACGCTGGTCGAGGGGGTGGACTCACCGCTGCCCGACCCGGGCAAGGAGACCTGGCGGGGTGTCAAGGACGACTCCGGGTACTTCGCGGCATACCGCGTCAACGTCAGCGACAAGCTGGAGGCCGTGCTGGCCGGGGTCGGCGCGCTGCCGGCTCAGGAAACCTGGACCGCACTGGAATTCACCGGATCTCCGGCACAACCGCAGTTGACGGTGGGTGTTGCCCTGCGGACGGCCGATCGGCCCCCGCGTCGGGCTCCGCTGGCCGGGTTGAAATCGGCAGGCGGTCGGCACCGTCCGGCGTTGGCCGCGCTGAACCCGCTGTCTTCGCAGCGTCTGGACGGCAACCCGACCGCGCTGCCGCAGGCACTGCTGGGGTCGCCCGTGCCGTCAGTCGAACATGAAATCCCGCAGGAAGCGGGTCATCCGGCGTAGGTAGTCCGGCTGGCTCACATGCAGCAGGTGGTTGCCGGGGAACCAGTGGAACGCGCAGCGATCCCAGTGTTCCCACAGCAATTCGGCCTGTTGCGGCGGAGCCAGCCGGTCGCCGAGGCCGGTGATGATCAGGCGTCGTTCCTTGGGCACCACCGGTTGGTAGTTCAACGGTGAGGCGTACCGTGCCGCCGCTTCGGTCAACGCGGGGTCGGTCCTGGCCACGAACCGTTGTAGCGCCACCAGCTTGTTGGCCGGGAACCATTCGTCCACCGTGCGATCCGGCGTCACCACAGGAACATTGGGGACTACGGCCTGAATCCGGTCGTCCACACTGGCCAGCAGTGCCGAAGTGAAGCCACCCAGCGAGATGCCGGTCAAGGCAACCCGATCGACACCCGTGGACTCCAGATAGTCGATCACCGAACGAAAATCGTGCACGGCCTGGGCCATCGCCTCGGAGAAGCCGGCGAATCCGTGGGAAAAGAATCCGTAACCACTGAACGGTGAGAACCGCTCGGCGCGGCCGCCGTGAAACGGCAATGTGTACAACAACACGTCGTAGCCGGAGCGGTAGAACCAGGGCAGCGACAGGAACAGCCCGTTCGCCAGGTACGGCGACCCCATGAAGCCATGGATCACGCACAGCGTGGGGTGCGGTCCGTCGTCGTGGCGCCAATGCTGTGCCCGCACAACATTGTTGCGAGTGAACCCACTGCACATGTCGCGCAGCGCGGGGTTGACCGCGGTGAAGCTGCTGTCGAACTGGAGGTTCTCCACCCGGCCGTGCGCGATCATCTCGGCCAGGGGATTGGCCCGGCGGGTGGACACCCGGGGTGGCCGGGTGGGCGCCGGAAACGACACCGCGGGATCTTTTGCGGTGGCCAGTTCGGCGTAGAACGGCATGTGGTCGTTCTCGGTTCGAAACGTCGACGGGTGAAGCATCGACGCCAGCGTGGTCGGCACCATCGACGTCGCCACGATCGAGGCAACCCCGGTGCGCAACGCGATGTCGGCGATCGCGGAGGCGTCCACGATGGCACGCTGCCGCATGGTCAGATCGGCCCGCCGCGGCAGTCCGCGGGCGCCGGCATCGCCGCCGGGAACATCAGGAACTGGGATCGGGGGTTCTACCGGGTCCGCGTCCACGATCCCGATGCTAACCAACTGCTCAGCTGAGGCCGAACAACTTCGCGGCGTTGTCGTGCAGAACGTTGCGGCACCATGCGTCATCGACACCCGGCAGGTCGATCAGGTGGTGCACGGCCTCGGCGTAGCCGTAGGGGATATTGGGGAAATCGCTGCCCCAGAGGATGTGCTCACCGAGGGCTTTCAGCCGGCTCGCCTCGGCGGTGGGAAACGGCATCATCTCCTCGACGAACGGGGTGAACGCCATGGTGGTGTCCAGGCGCACGTTGTCGTAGCGCTCGGCGAGATCCAGGAACGCCGAGTACTCCGGCATTCCCATGTGCGCGATGATCAGTGCCAGGCGTGGATAGCGGCTCAGCAGCCGGGCGATCGGGTCCGGGCCGGTGAAATCGCCAGGTGCCGGGCCGGAGCCGCAGTGGATCACGACGGGGACGCCGGCGTCTTCGATCTGGCCCCACACCTCGCCGAGCAGGGGGTCGTTCGGCTCATAGTTGCCCACCTGGATGTGTGCTTTGAACACCTGGGTGCCTGCGGCGATGGCGTCGGCGACGTAGCCGGCGGCCTGTTGTTCGGGATAGAACGTGGCGGTGGCCAGGCAGTCCGGGGTGTCCTGTGCGAACCCTCTGGCCCACTGGTTGAGCCAGGCCGCCATGTCCGGCTTGTGCGGATAGATCAGCGAGGAGAACCTGCGGATGCCGAAGGCCCGAAGGGTGGCCACCCGCTGCGCCTCGTCGGCACGGTAGGTGATGGGCCATTCCCGCCCGATCAGCGGGCCCCGGCCGTCGAAGTACTGCCACACCTTGTCCATGACGTTCTTGGGCATGAAGTGGGTGTGCACGTCGATGATGCCGGGCAGCCCCAGCCCCGACCAGATTTGCAGTACCTGCTCCGATTCGTCCATCGGATCCGACGATATCGAGCCAGGTGCCGGGCATGATCGGGGCATGTGGAATCCGGAGACCTACCTCGCGTTCGCCGACCACAGGGGCCGGCCGTTCTATGACCTGCTCTCGAGGGTCGGGGCCGAGGCGCCGCGCCGCGTGGTGGACCTGGGTTGTGGGCCGGGCAACCTGACCGAGACGCTCGCGCAGCGTTGGCCCGGTGCCACACTGGAGGCCTGGGACAGCTCACCGGAGATGGTCGCGGCTGCGCAGGCCCGTGGGCTTGAGGCGCATGCCGGCGCGATCGAGCACTGGGAACCGCAACCGGACACCGACGTGCTGGTTTCGAACGCGGCGTTGCAGTGGGTGCCCTCGCATCGCGAGCTCGTGTCGCGCTGGGCTCGGCAGTTGTCCTCCGGGGCCTGGATCGCCTTTCAGGTACCCGGCAATTTCGACGCGCCGTCGCACCACGCGGTGCGCGCGCTGGCGCGGCGCGAGCCGTTCACCGGGCCGCTGTGTGACATGCCGTGGCGAGACGTGGGCCAGGTGGACACGCCGGTTCAGTACGCCGGCCTGTTGACCGATGCGGGCTGTGCGGTGGACGCCTGGGAGACCACCTATGTACACCAATTATCTGGCGAGACACCAGTTTTGGATTGGATCACCGGTACCGCCCTGACTCAGGTCAAAGGACGGCTGACCGACGAGCTATGGCAGCAGTACCGCCAGGCGATCATCCCGATGCTGGCCGAGGCCTACCCGCGACGCGCTGACGGCACCACGTTCTTCCCGTTCCGTCGGGTGTTCGTGGCCGCCCGAGTCCGGTAGTCATTACCTACGACGTAATCGACATGCGTACCTGCACGTTCGACGATGGACACATGCCTACGTCAAAGACAGCCGACAACACCGACATCCACTGCACCGACACCGGGTCAGGGCCTGTCCTGTTGTTCACCCACTCGTGGGGACTCAACTCAGGCCAGTGGAATCACATCATCGAACGCCTGGTGGACAAGGGCTTTCGCTGTGTCGCCTACGACCGGCGCGGCCACGGAAGCTCGAGCGACTATCGCGGTGAGTGGACGGTGGATCTGCTGGCCGACGACCTGGCCGGGCTGCTCGATCACCTGGATCTCAGCGATGTGACACTGGTGGGGCATTCCCTGGGATGCGGTGAGATCGTGCGCTATCTCAGCGGGCATGGGACCGGCCGGGTGAATCGTGCGGTGCTGGTGGCGGCGCAACTCCCACTGCTGGTTCAGACCGCGGACAATCCGGACGGGGTACCCGAGGAGATGCTCGACGGGATGCTCGCCGAGCTGGAACGCGATGTGCAGCAATGGTGTATCGAAAGCGCACCACCGTTTTTCGGAGACCACGCCGTGGAGCCTGAGGTCGTCGAGTGGACGGTGGACCAGATCGCTGCGGTGCCCGTCGAGACGCTGCTGGCCACCCAGCGGATGGGGGCCCACACCGATTACCGTGCCGAGCTGGCCGAACTCGACCTTCCGGTGCTACTGGTCCACGGTGACGCCGACGTGTCGTCACCCATCGAGCTCACCGGGCGCCGGACCGTCGCACTGTTGCCACAGGGCACGCTCGTCGAGATCCCCGGCGCCGCCCACGGGCTGTACGTCACCCATGCCGACCGCGTCATCGACGCGATTTGTGCACCGGCGCAACCGCTGCCCGTTACCGGCGGTGCACAAATCACTGGGTGACACGTCCTTTCCCATCCACTCCACGTCCGAACCGGCCGTGGGTAGGGTGGGGGCCATGCCGACCGCCGCCGACCCCGCTGCGGTCAGCGGCTATGAGGCCCGCTGGGAGCAGCACAACTCCGAGCGTCGTGCCCAGATCATGCAAGCCGCGGTCGCGCTGATCGAGGAGAATCCGCCGGGCGCCGACATCTCCATGGCGCGGATCGCGGACCGCGCCGGACTGGCGAAGTCGGTGGTGTACCGCCAGTTCGCCGGCAAAGAAGAGCTGGAGCGACGCGTCCGCTCGTACGTGTTCGACGACTTCGCGGCGGTGCTCGACACCAACCTCGACGTCTCCAGCGGCTCATTGCGGGAGATCCTGACCCGCACCGTGGGGGCGGTGGCCGATTGGATGCTGGACCACCCGCGGCTCGACGAGTTCGTCCGGCGCGGGCCGACTTTCGGCAGCGACGGCTCGCTGGACGCGGTCAGTGAGCTGAAGCTCCGAATGACCAGGCAGTCCGAAGGGATCATCGCCACGATCGCGCAAACCATCGGGGTGGATGACAGCGCATTCAAGACGGTGCCGTTCGCGGTGGTGACGATGGTGGAGGCCACCTTGTCGGCGTGGATCCGCGGTGCGGCGCCGGAGCGGTCACGAGAAGAGATCGTGACGCACCTGGCCGACTTCGGGTGGTATGTCCTCGACGGCGCGGCGCGGGCGAGTGGGCTGGACATCAACCGCGACGACCAGCTGACGTCGGTGATCGCGGCGCTGACGAACCGCGAGACCTGCTAGGCCAACAACCCGGCGTTGTAGTCGGCGACGAGGCTGCGGACCGTCTCCTGGGCGCAGGACTTGTTGGTGCCGATGAATCCGGTCGGCCCGCGTTTGATCCACCCGGTGACGAACGCGCCCCGGACGCCCGGAACCCGGCCACCCTGGTGCGGCACCGTCGCCGTGGCATCGTCAAACGGCAACCCCGGCACCGGCCGCCCGCGATATCCGATGGACGTCAGCACCAGACCGGCTTCGATGACCCGTTGGAGCCCAGTCGATTTCACCCGCGTGGAGCCGTCGGGTGCAGCGATCAGCTCGTTGTGGACGAACTCGACACCTTCGGCGGCGCAGTCTCCGAGGATCGCGGTGGGCGACAACAGGTACTCGAGCACGACCCGGCGGTTGCCCGCCCCGCGCGGCGCCGCACGCAAGATCGCGGCACGCGGGTCGGAGTCAGGCAGCGCCCGCAGATCTTCGTTGCGGACGACGACATCGACGCCGGGCGTCGAACACAGGCCGACGAGTTCGGGGACAGTGAACGCGGACTGTTCGATGCCGCGCCGGCCGACCACGACCACCTCTTCGATGGCACTGTGGCGCAACGCTTCCAGGGCGTGGGCTGCGATGTTGGTGCCGGCAAGCCGGTCCGGATCCATCGTGAGGAGACGCGCGACGTCGAGGGCGACGTTGCCGTTGCCGACAATGACCGCGCGAGGGCTCGACAAGTCGAAGGTGCGATCAGCGTGATCGGGATGACCGTTGTACCAGGCGACGAACTCGGTGGCCGAGCTGACGCCGGGCAGGTCGATGCCGTCGATGTCGAGGCGGCGGTCGATCGACGCGCCGACGGCGTAGATGACGGCGTGATGCTCGTTCAGCAGGTCCTCATGGGTGATCTCACTGCCGACCTCGACGCCGAGGCGCATCTGCAAGCGCGGGTTGGCGGTGACGTGGTCGAACTGGTGTGTCACCCCGCGCGTCCGCTGGTGATCGGGTGCCACGCCGAACCGGGCCAAACCGTATGGCGTGGTGAGTCGTTCGTAGATCCGGACCAGGGCGCCGGGAATGGTCAGCACCTCTTCGGCGGCGTACATCGCGGCCGGGCCGGATCCGACGATCGCCACGCGCAGCTCGCCCGGGCGCACTTCAAGCGGCGGGACGACCGGAGCCAGGATCGGCCTCGGCCGGCGGGGTGTGGCGTAGAAATCGGCGTTGAGCGTGGCGAACACGTCTTCGTCGGCGGTCAGCTTGGTGTGCGGTTTGATCGCGTCCACCGGGCAGGCCGTCACGCACGCTCCGCAGTCGACGCATTCGACCGGGTCGACGTACAGCATCTGGGCGGTGTGGAAGTCCGGTTCGTCGGGTGTGGGGTGAATGCAGTTGACCGGGCAGGCATAGACGCACGAGGCGTCGCTGCAGCAGGACTGCGTGATGACGTGTGGCATCAGGGCAGGGCAACCGCTTCGCGGTCGGGCACACCGCGGTAGCGGGCCGCCTCACCGTCGATCCCGCAACGCTTCCACATCCACCGGCCGACCCGGTTCATCAAGCCGAGTTCTTCGCTCAGGGAACGCATCTCACCGAAGTAACCGGCGAGGATCTTGCGGGAGTGCGGGCTGCGCCAGAACGCGTCCTTGATCACCGCGCGCGGAATGCCGAAGTCCTGACCGAACGACTTCGGCGGGGCCACGATCTCGTGCGCGAGCCAGCGCAGGGTGAGCGGGAAGGCGACGCACGCGAAGGCCTTCATCCGCCAAGATCGTTCCGGCATATGGGTCTTGAGGAACTCGTGCGCCCAGGAGATGTGGCGGGCCTCTTCGGCGATGTGGATCTGCATGGTCCGCAGCACCGCGGGCGGAATGTTGGCACCCTCGCGGATCAGCCCCTTCTGGAAATGATCGATCGGCTCCTCGCCGGCCAGGATTCCCGCCATGAATGCCGTGGGGGAGTACTGGCCGACCAGGCCGATGTAGGGCGACAGGCGGCGGAACAGCGGCCGCATGCCCGGCACGTCCACGCCGCTGCGGTTGACCAGTTCCTGGAACATCTGAATGTGGTTGCACTCCTCGGTCATCTCGTGCAACGCATAGCGGAACTCGGGGGAGTTGTTGGGCAGCTTCATGATGAACGCCATCAATCCGCGGATCAGGATGCTCTCGAAGGCCGCGCCGACCTTCACCGAGTTCAGCGTTCGCCAGCGGCCGATCTCGATCTGGCGAGCCAGCGGCTGGGCTTGATACCAGGCGGTGGCGCCGAGCGGATCGACGTGTGGTGAGAGCACCCACCGTGGATCGTCGAGGTCGATCGCCAACTCGGGGGAGTCCCACGCGATGTCCAGGTACGGGTCGAAGCGGCGGCGCACCGAACCCGCGGACAGCGTCTGCAACAGGTCCTGGTAATCCGCATCCAGTGGTGCGGCAGGCGAGGTAGAAGCCATGGCCCCCAATTTACCGGGACTTTGTGTCTCGGTAAATACCGGTCTTTTTGCGGACTAGGGGTGGTAGGGCACGCCGACCGCGCGGAACACGTACTCGGACCCGACGTCGAAGGCCAGCGATCGGCGCGGCAGCGACGCGAGAACGTCGGCCGGTATCTCGGTCTTGTAGTGCAACGACAGCTGGCCGCGGCAGCGTCGGTCGATCTGGGCCACATCGGCGGTGAGCGTGAGCCCGGCCGGGTCGAGCTCGGCGTGTACCGCACCGACCTGCGGCGCCGACCACGGTTGGTCGATGCTGCGACCGGCAAGCTTGGGCAGGGTGGACATCGTGGCCAGCGCGCGGTAGTTGGTCAGCACCAGCGCACCGGCATAGCTCGCGACGCTGCCTGCCGACCGCTTACCCGGGATCGTTCCGCTGAAACGCCTGGTCACTGGGACGTACTCGGCGAGAAACACGATGCCTTCGGCCTCGGCTTCGGCTCGTAGACCCTCCGGCAGAGCGCCGATGTGCATCAGCTTTCGCAGGATCAGTGCCATGTCTTCGACGGTAGCGCGCGAAAGTGGCAAATCGGTTGGAGCTGGTAGAGATGATCTGATGAAAACCCGAGACCGGTGGCTGATCGTGAGCGCGGTGACGGCCGTCGCGGTGTACGCGGCGCTGTGGATCGGCTACGCGATGCAATGGGGATGGCTGGCCGACGTCGATGCCGCGGGCCTGGCGGGTCCGTACCGGTTCGGTTCGGCACACCCCGGCTGGGTGACGGCATGGGACGTGTTCTGCACGGTGCTGGGCCCCTTCGCGTTCCGCTTGGTGGCGCTGGTGATGATCGTCGTCGCGCTGGTCCGCCGGCAGCGGCGCATCGCGTGGTACCTACTGCTGACCATCGAGTTCAGCGCGGTGGTCACCGAGCTGGCCAAGTTCCTGGTCGATCGTCCGCGGCCGGCCACGGCGTTGGTCCACGCCCTGTCCACGTCGTTTCCGTCCGGGCACGCGATGGGCGTGATGGTGTCGGTGCTTGCGCTGCTCGCCCTGGCCTGGCCGACGATTCGCCCACAACTGCGCGGCTGGTGGGTGGCCGGCGGAGCCGTGCTCATCCTCGCGATCGGCGTCGGACGCGTGGTGCTCAACGTCCACCATCCCTCGGACGTCGTGGCCGGCTGGGCCTTGGGCTACGTCTGGTTCGTGGCGGTCTACCTGCTGTGCCCGCCGTTGCCGACAACCGTCACGGCAGCGGACGAAATACCGGCAGCGCCCGGTAGCGCACGTTGAAGGTGGCCTCGCTGAGTGCCTCGCCGACTTCGCCGTCATGGGCCACGGTGGTGGGCCCGTCGACGGCGACGAACCGGAACTCCGGCACCTGCAATTCGTGGTACAGCGGGCTGCGTTCCAGCCGGCCCAGCGCCACCGCCGTCGCGATGCGCAGCCGGCTCAACCGCCGGCCGGTCTCCAGGATCCGTACGTCGATCAGGCCGTCGTCGAGGCGCGGGCGCTGAGACGGGGCGAATCCGGACGGGAAGTACGTCGAGTTGCCCAGGAAGAACAACTCGGTTTCAAGGGTCTTGTCGTCGTAGCTGATTCGGACCGGGGCCTCCCGGCGCAGGGTCAGATACAGCGCGTACATGCCGGCCAACCGCTTGCCCATCCGTCGTTCGAGCTTCTCGCGCGTCCGCACGTACTTCGGATAGGCGCCGATGCTGGCCGTGTTGATCACCATGCGTTCCTCGTTGAGGCAGACCAGGTCGACGTAAGCCGCCGAGCCGTCGGCGATCGCATTGACGGTGCGGTCCACCGAATCGCAACCGATGTCCTTGGCGAAGTGGTTGAACGTCCCGCCGGGGAACACCGCCAGCGGCACCCCCGCCTCGACGGCGATGCCCGCCGCGCACGCCACCGTGCCGTCGCCGCCACCCACCGCGAGCACGTCGGTACGGGCGGCCGTCTCCCGCAACACCGCCTCGATGTCGTCGTCGTCGGAGAGCTCGATGATCTCGGTGCGCGGCAGGGCCTTTCGGACGTCGTCGATGATGCGGGCGCCGGTTCCGTCGCCGGAGGCCGGGTTGATGACGAGTGCGACACCGGCGCCGTCGGGTCGCGGCTCGGTGCGGAATCGCAGCGGCTCGGAGCGGGGCAGTGTGGCGGCCGGGATGGTGGGGACGATGCGGGCGCCGAGGACGGCGATCGCCGCGCCGATGCCGAACCCGGCGAACACGTCACCGGGATAGTGCGCGCCGGTGGCGACCCGGGACAGGCCGACCAGGCCGGCCAGTAGGGCCAGCGGCAGGCCGGCCGACGCGGACTCCAGTCCCACACCCACCGCGAAGGCCGCCGCGCTCGCGGAGTGCCCCGACGGCAGCGAGTGCGAGGTCGGGACGCGTCGCGTGCGACGTGCGAGGGGGATCAGGGTGCGGTCCGGGCGAGGCCGCCGCCAGATCCGCTTGGCCACCTGGTTGGTGATCAGACTGGTCACCGCCAGGCTGACCACACCGCGCGCGGCGCCGCGTCGCGCCGATACGGTGCCCAGCGCGCCCATCGCGGCGGCGATGGCGAGCCACAGCTTGGAATGGTCTGCGGCCCTGGTCAGCCCGGGCATCACGGTGTCCAGTAGCGGGCTGGGTGACTCAGCTACCGCCTCGAAGACCTCACGGTCCAGCGTTCCCAGTCCTTTGCCGATCGCGTGCACGTCCATGGCGCCAACGTAGCCGTCGCGACCGGATCGTGCTCCTAGCTTTATCCGGCTGAGAGGGACGGCAGCGACGATGGACGGATGCGCCGACTGCTCGTTCTGCTGTGCGCGGGGGTGCTGGCCCTGGCATGCGCACCTACCGCCGGCGCGGTCGACCCACCATGGTTCGCCTCCTCGGTCGGCAACGCGACCCAGGTGATTTCGGTTGTCGGCGTGGGTGGTTCGAAGGCCAAGATGGATGTCTGGCAACGGGGCCCCGCTGGTTGGCAGCCGGTGGGCGCGGGGATCGACGCCAACGTCGGCGCAAACGGGATGGCGCCGCAAACCCATGACGGCGAAATGAAAACGCCCATGGGCATTTTCACGCTCGACTTCGCCTTCGGCACTGCACCGAATCCCGGCGGTGGGCTTCAGTACGTCCAGGTCACGCCCGACCATTGGTGGGACGGCGACATGAAGAGCCCGACCTACAACACCATGCAGGTCTGCAAGAAGGCGCAGTGTCCGTTCAACACCGACCCGAGCAGCGGGACGGAGAACCTGCACATCCCCCAGTACAAACACGCTGTGGTGATGGGCGTCAACAAGGCGCGGGTGCCGGGCAACGGTGGGGCGTTCTTCGTACACACCACCGACGGCGGACCGACAGCCGGCTGCGTCGCGATCGACGACGCCACCCTGGTGAAGATCATGCAGTGGCTACGGCCCGGCGCCGTGATCGCTGTCGCCAAATAGCCGTCAAATATTCAGGGCCGCACCGGGTTCCAGGTTGAAGTTGAGGCCCTCCAGCGACAGGGTGGCATCGTAGGTGCGGTCGTAGCCGGTGGCGCTGATCTTCCAGCCGTCGGCGGTACGGCGGTAGCGGTCGTGGTAGAACGCCGAGCCGAACAGCATGAAGTTCATGCTCGGCACGATCACCCGGTCCTGCAGGTACCAGGTGGCGGTGGCCTCGTCGCCGTCGACTTCGATCTCCGGGTGCGCGACGCGATGCTCGGTGATCACCGCCGGACCCAACGAGCTCTTCATGTACTCCACCAGAGAGTCGCGGTCGGTGAAGTGCAGCGTCTTACCCATGGACTGCCCGTAGTCACCGGCGATGTCCTCGGTGAGAGTGTCGGCGAACTCGTCCCAGTGCTTGGTGTCCAGGGCACGCAGATACCGGTACTTGACTCGCTCGATGTCGTCGATGTCACCCATGCCCGACATTGGAGCACACCGGCCGCGGCGGGTGTGACGCTATGCCGAACGCGTCAGGTCGCGCGTGGCCGGACCCTCGATCGAGGTGCCGTCCGGAGCGAAGCGGGAGCCGTGCAGCGGACAGTCCCAGGATTTGTCGGCGTCGTTCCGATTCACGATGCCGCCCAGATGGGGGCATACCGGCGAGACCGTGCGCTCCACTCCGTCGACCACGCTGTGTGCCTCCAGGTGCCACGGCGGCCCGGTCACGACGCCGCAGTCCTCGGACGCCGTGGCGCCCATCCGGGTCACCGGGGCGATCCAGCCCTTGGCGAGGTTGAATCCGACGGCCAGTAGTCCTGCGCCGACCAGAAGTGGGTTTGGACAGCGCCGGGCCAGTGCAGCTTGGCCCAGGAGGACAGTTCGTCGATGGATGCCGCCGGGTCGCTGCCACGCCCCACGGGATGGCCGGCCCGCATGTGGTGTCGGTTCCGATGTTGCCCGGGCGTGGGTGCGCGAATACGCCGGGCATGGGTACCGGTGTCCGGGCACTGAGCCCCCTGCGGAGTGTCGGTGGGCCCCGGCGCCGCGCGGCGGCTATCGTGGCGGGCGTTATGAGCGGCCCGTTGGGGTTGTCGATCGGGACCACCAACTTGGTTGCGGCGCGTGTCGGCAATCAACCTGTCAGCCGGCGTTCGGTGCTGACCTTGTCGGCCGACCGGACGCCGCAGGTCGGCGTGCCTGTGTCCGGTTCCGGTGTCACCCTGAGCGGCTTCGTGGAGCGGGTCGGCGATCCGGTGCCGTTGGTGGCGCCCGATGGCGCCTCCTATCCCGCGGACACCCTGTTGGTCGAGGCGCTCGATGCAATGGTCGAGCTGGCCGGTGGCCCCTCGGACCAGCTGGCCATCGCGGTGCCTGCGCATTGGGGAGCGCCTACGCTGCGTGCCCTGCGCAATGCCCTACGTACCAATCCCAGCTTCTCCCGCGACGGGCGGCCGCCGCGCCTGGTCCCCGACGCTGTCGCCTCTCTGGCCGCGTTACGTGCCAACCCGGGCCTGCCGCCCAACGGTGTGGTGGCACTGCTGGACTTCGGCGGTGGCGGTACCAGCATCACGCTCGCCGATGCCGCCGCGGCGTTCGAACCGATCGACGAGACCACCCGTTATCCCGATTTCTCCGGTGATCAGATCGACCAGGCGCTGCTGGCGCATGTGCTTGACGGCGTGGCCCAGGCCGGTGGCATCGATCCGGCAGGTACCGCGGCAGTCGGTTCGTTGGCCCGGCTGCGTGAGGAATGCCGTCAGGCCAAGGAACGGCTGTCAGCGGACACCGCGACCGATCTCGTGGTGGAGCTGCCCGGCTATTCGGCCACCGTGCGGGTGACGCGCACCGAACTCGAATCGTTGATCCAAGCTCCGCTGGCCGGTGCGCTGGACGCGCTGGAAAAAGTGTTGGAGCGCAACGGGATCAGCTGGCCGGCGGTGTCGGCAGTGGTGACAATAGGTGGCGGAGCCAGTATTCCTCTTGTCACCCAACGCCTTTCGGAGCACTCCCAGGCGGTGGTGGCGACGACGCCGCAGCCTGCACTGGACGCCGCGATCGGCGCCGCGCTGTCTGCCGCCTACCTCGCCGAGGCCGATGCGCAAACCGGGGTGGCACCCACACTGGGTGCGGCGGCCGTGGTGCCCCCGGTCGAAATGCCTTCCAGCCCAGAGGGTTCCTCTACATTCCGCGCGTTGGCGTGGTCAGAAGACGACGCCGGCGACGACGTGGTGCCCTACACCGGCCCCGATCTGGTGGACTCCTACGGCAGCGAGACAGCTGCGCGGCCGGCTGTGCAGTATGTCCCGCCGACGGGCCCGATCGAACAGCCACCCGCGGGCTGGCAGCGTTTGCCGCTGACGGTTTTCGCGGTGGCCGCGGCGCTGGTGGTCGTCGCGATCGGTGGCGTCACCTATGCGCTGACCAGTGCCACGGGCACCGCACCGAGTTCAGAGGTCAAGCCACCGGAGCCCAAACCGCTGCCCCCGCCGGAAGTGGCACCG